>NZ_AYWR01000009.1:0-182451 GCF_000502935.1 Mesorhizobium sp. LNHC221B00
AGCCGCAGGCGCTTCAGCGGCCGGAGCCGGCGCTGGTGCAGCCGGCGCGGCAGCCTGGTCGCCGGTGGCCGGTGCGGCCGGTTTGGTTTCGGGCGCCGGGACTGTCAGCAGTTCGGCCGGCTTGCCCGGCTCCTCGACCATCGCCAGCACCTGGCCGGCGGCATCCTTGGGAACCGAAACGACGGCGGTCTGCACCGAGGCGGTCACCACGGTACCGACCGTCGAACGCAGGGCAATCGTATAGTCGCCCGGCTTCAGCGGATCGNACCGAGGCGGTCACCACGGTACCGACCGTCGAACGCAGGGCAATCGTATAGTCGCCCGGCTTCAGCGGATCGTCGAGCACGATGACAAAGGCTCCATCGGGGCCCGCCACCGTCGCACCAAGCACGGTGGTGCCGCTCAGGATCTCGACCTTCGAATTGGGCGCCGCATTGCCGGCAACCACGATCGAACCGTTGCCCTCGACGCGCACGACGTCGAATGTCGGCGCGATCGGACCTGCCGCCGCGGGCGCTGCCGGCGCCGGTGCATCCGCTGCCGGAGCCGTCGCCTGTGGTGCCGCGGCGGGAGCGGCCGGCACCGCCGGTGCTGGCAACCGCCCTTCCGTGCCGGGATCCGCCGGTTTCGCCTCGGGCGGCGTCAAGGCCGCTACCTGCGCCGGTGGCGTTGGATGAAGATACGGGTCGAGTGCACCCGATACATAGGCGGTTCCCGCAGCCGCGACGGTCCCACCCGCCGCGAACAGGAACGCCTTCAGTGGATTAATTGCCATATTTCCCTACCCCTTAGCCACCTAACGCCGGTCTAGCGTGTTTTCCCAATGCCGACAAGAAAAACGGGCCGACAAGAAAAACGGGCAGACAAGAAAAAGGGGCCGACAAGAAAAAGCCCGGCCTTATTACCCTTGGGGCTTGACCCCGCTTTCAGACCCAATCACCAATCGTCGGCATGAACACGATTCGATCCGTCTGCGTCTATTGCGGCTCGTCTCCGGGCCGTGATGAAACCTATGCCAAGGCCGGTCACCTGCTCGGGCGCTCGCTTGCACGCTCCGGCCTCAGGCTGATTTATGGCGGCGGCACCAAAGGTATCATGGGCGCTGTCGCCGAAGGCGCGCTCAAGGCCGGCGGCAAGGTAACGGGCATCATTCCGCGCTTCCTGATCAACAGGGAAGCAACCGAAACCGCGCTTGACCGGCTCGACGAGCTGGTGATCACCGACAATATGCACGAGCGCAAACATAAGATGTTCGAGAAATCCGACGCCTTTGTGGCGCTGCCGGGCGGTATCGGCACGGTCGAGGAGATCGTCGAGGTCATGACCTGGGGGCAACTCGGCCATCATCGCAAGCCGATCGTCTTCGGCAATGTCGGTGGCTTCTGGGATCCGATGCTGACGTTGCTTGATCATATGGCGGCGGAAGGCTTCATTCACACCGCGCAAAGGGTCAAGCCGCTGGTCGTCAACGACCCCGAGGCCATCGTCGCCGCCATCATGGTGGCAGGCTCCTCCGTCGACGCCCCGACCGAGGGCGTGCAGTCGGTGATCGATAAGATGTAAGGGAATAAGGGAATAAGGGAGTACGGCAGTAGGGGAAATCAAGGCGCATCGACGCCTGCCCTACTGCCCTACTGCCCTACTGCCCTACTGCCCTACTGCCCTACTGCCCTACTGCCCTACTGCCCTACTGCCCTACTGCCCTACTGCCTTCCTCAAATCCCCAATCACCGCCCGCCGGTCATGCCGGCGCCAGGCCAGATGGAGCGACACCGTGCGTTCGAACCATGGCAAATCGCGAAACACCACCCGCGGCGGTGCGGCGGCACGCAGGCTGGACTGAACCGTCGCCAGGCCGAGGCCGGCGCTGACCAGGCCGAGCGAGGTCAGCGGATCGGCTGTTTCATAGGCGATGTCGGGCAGAAAGCCGGCCTTTGCACAAGCGGCGAGGAACTGGCCGCGATTGGTGTCGTCGGGCTGGCGCACCACGGTGATCCAGGTGCGGCCGTCGAGATGCCGCGGCCCGATGTCGGCTAGCGCGACAAGTGGATCATCCTCGGGGATAGCCAGCACCAGCGGCTCGCGCCGCACCAGCATGCTGTCGATGTCCGGATCGTCGGCCGGGGCCGGAGCGTAGACGAAGCCGAGATCGAGCACGCGCTGCCGCAACTCGTCGAATTGCGCCGCCGTGCGCCGGCTCCTGAGCTGCAGATGGAAATCCGGCCGTTCGCGGCGGAATTGCCTGAGCATGTCGGCGACCAGCCCGGCGTGCACCGCGCCCTCGACATAGCCGATGGCGAGACGGCCGACCGCGCCGCTGGCAAGGTTGCGGCCGAACTCCTCGACCCGCCGCGCATCGGCGAGCAGCGCGCGGGCCTCGGTGAGGAAAGCGCGGCCCTCGGCATTGAGGTGGACGCGCTGCCTTGCTCGTTCGAATAGAGCGACGCCCAGTTGTGCCTCGAGCTGCATGATCTGCCGGCTGAGCGGCGATTGCGAAATATGCAGGATTTCGGCGGCGCGTCCGACATTGCCGGTTTCCGCAACGGTGACGAAATATCTGATCTGGCGCAGGTCGAACATTTTTCCGAAGCATCCAGTCCTGATAGGTCTCAACTTTATCCTAATCAGTCTTGGACAGTCTGACTAGCTAAAAGCGATACTCGGCCATCCCAACCAAGGAGACCGACATGCAGTTCTTTGCCCTTCTCACCCGCAACACCGCCAAGTTCAGTGACGCCGACTTCGCACCGCTTCTGCCCGGCGAGGCCGAGCAGCGGCGCACGCTTTACGCCGAAGGCGCGGTGCGCCAGGTCTGGAACCGCGGCGATGTTCCCGGCAGCGGCATGATGCTCGAGGCGGCCGACGACGCCGAAGTGCGCGGCCATCTCGCCACTCTGCCATTGGTCAAGGCCGGCATAATGGACGTCGCGGCGATCGTACCGCTGAACCCATATCCCGGGTTCGGGCCGAAGCGCTGAACCGCCGCAATTGCGATGCGGTGGTGGTGAAAGGCGCCGCCACCGCATTGCTGCCTGCTCGACACTTCGTGATTGGCTGTCAAGAAACCGTCACACGGAAGCGGGTTCATGCGTGCTAGAAATCCCGGTCAGGTGCCGCTGCGCGGCGCTGCTTCGTAACTTGTATCTGGCACTGCGCCCAATGGATGTCGCCCTCCCCGAAGGCACCGACCTGTCGCCCTATCTGCCCGACGAGCACGGGCTGTTCTTTATCTATCATTTCACCGCCAGTGGCCTGCGCACCAAGGATCCTGCGCAAGCGCAGTGGACCTGGCGCAGCTATCAGATCACCGACCTGCACGCCCGCCAGGAGATCGGCGCCGAAAAGGCGCTGCCGGCGCCGGCCCGCGATGCCTTCCTCGCGCCCAGCCATGGCTGCCATATCGACTACGAGGACAACTGGCTCTTTGGCGATTTGCCTGATCTCAGGCACGATTTTTCGGAGGCGCGCGGGCTCGTCCATTTCCGCTTTGCCTTCAACGACACGATGCTGATCGGCGCCCGCAAGCAGCCGCTGGAGTCGGTCGACGCGGTCCGCAAGGCGGTGGAGAACGGATCGCGGAAATTCCGCTCGCCGGCGGAGCTGATCGAGGCGGTGATGGGCCAGTCGCTCGACGGCATGGCGGCAGAACTCGGCAAGCTCGGCGACACGCTCGACGGCATCGAGGACCGCGTGGTGCGCGACGCATGGCACAATGAGCGCCAGGCGCTGGTCGAGGCGCGCCGGCAGCTGGTGGTGATCCATCGGCAGATGGCGACGCTGACCAACCTGTTCCGGCATCTCGACCATTCGCATCGCGACGAGCTGCCCGACCTGATCAACGACATGGCGGCCAGGCTCTCGCACCGCGCCTTCACGCTCTACAATGACGGCGAGCAGTTGCAGGCGCGCACGAGGCTGCTGCAGGACGAGCTGATGGCCAAGCTGACCATGCAGTCGAACCAGTTGCTTTATGTTCTCTCCGTGATGACAGCGGTGCTGCTGCCGATGACCATCATCTCGGGCCTGTTCGGCATGAATGTCGGCGGGCTGCCGCTCGTCGATACACCAATAGGCTTCTGGGTGGTGACGGCGGTGTCGGTGGTTATCGCGGCGGCCACCTATCTGTTCGTCAGGCGGCTTGGCCGGGGATTGTAACGGCAGCCCGCGGTTTCACGCCAAGGCGCGAAGATCCTCGATAATCGTGCCGGCGGCACGGACTTCCGCTTCATGATCCGGCTCACGCCAAGTCTCGGCGAGGCCCGCGGCGTACCATTCACGCATCGCCGGCAGCGCCAGCAGTTGCGTCGGATAGGCGGACGCCGCGCCCTCGAAGGTGAGCCCGTAGGACTGCGCCCGGAACGCCACCGGGGCAAAGAAGGCATCGGCGGCGGTGAAATGCGCGCCGGCGAAAAACGGCCCGCCAAAACGGGCAAGGCCATCGTTCCAGAGGTCGCCGAGGCGGAAGAGATCCTGCTTCAACGCGTCGGACATTGGAAACGGTTCGACGCGCACGCCGCAGCTCATAGGGCATGCGCCGCGCAAAGCTGTGAAACTCGAATGCATTTCGGCGGCGGCCGAACGCGCCCAGGCACGCGCCTTGGCCTCGACAGGCCAGACACCGTGATGCCGCTCGGCCAGATATTCGACAATGGCAAGCGAATCCCAGACCGCCCAGCCATCGTCGATCAGACAAGGCACCCGCCCGTTCGGCGAGAACGATCGGTAAAGGCTCCAGCTCGATCCGGTCGGAAACGGCATCAGCCGCTCCTCGAATGGAATGTCCAGCGCTCGCATCAAGATCCATGGCCGTAGCGACCATGAGGAATAGTTCTTGTTGGCGATGTGCAACTGGTACATCGAAACTCCCTATCGGGCGGAGGCCTTGCGTGCCGATGTCAGCATCGACCAGGAATAGATCGCCAGTGCCGTCCAGATCAGCGCGAAGGCGAGCGCCTGGATGGTGCCGAACGGTTCATCGAAGATCAGCACGGCGATCAGGAACACCATGGTCGGCGCGATATACTGCATGATGCCGATGGTGGAGAGCCGCAACAGCTTGGCGCCGAAGGCAAACAGCAACAGCGGCACCGATGTGACCGGACCGCAGCCGATCAGCAACGCCGTGTCGGTGCTGTTGCTGGACACGATGTGATCCTGTCCGGTCGCGATCAGGTAGACGATGTAGCCAAGCGCCGGCACCGACAGCAAAAGCACTTCGAGCAGAAAGCCCTGGCTTGGCCCGATCGGCAGCGTCTTGCGGAAGAAGCCGTAGGCGGCGAAGGAAAACGCCAGCGCCAGCGATACCCAGGGCAGCTTGCCGCCCTCGATCGTCAGCACCGCGACGGCGACCGCCGCAAGCACAACCGCGGCGATCTGCAAGCGGTCGAGCCGTTCGCCAAGCAGCAGCGCGCCGACGACCACACTGACCAGCGGGTTGATGTAATAGCCAAGCGCGGTCTCGACGGTGCGGTCGACGGCGATCGCCCAGACATAGATGCCCCAGTTGACCGAGATCAGCGCCGCCGTCAGCGCGGCCATGGAAATGGTGCGCGGCGAGCGCAATGCCGCTTTGAAGTCCGCTGTGCGGCCGGCCCAGATGAGAACCGCAGCGGCGATCGGCACCGACCAGACGATGCGGTGCGCGATCACCTCGGCGAGCGGCAGATGCGCCACTGCCTTCATGTAAAACGGCAGCAACCCCCACAAGAGGTAAGCACCCAGCGCCAACAGGAAACCGCGCCGGGCCTTCGAATCCGCGTCGAGCGTAACTACTTCAGTGACCATGGGCCAACGCTATGGCGCAGTCATCTCCGCAAGACCATCGCAAAGTTGTGATGGATCAATGGACTTTCGCTGATGGTTCAACGAGTGCTTACGCCACCGCACATTTGCACCAACCCAACAATCTTCTCGTTCTACCGTGAGTCCGGCAGGCTAACTCCTCAGGGGCGGCTCATAGCCTTCCCTGATTTCTCGCCCAGGCGGCGGCTGCGGTTTCTGTTCGTCACGCGGCCTTTTTTCATCTTCTTTGTCTTTGTCATCGCCCATTTCAATCACTCCTCAGTCAAAAATAAGATAGTGACCGTAAGTTATGATCCCACAAGCGAAGGGCAACAAGCTCCAAGCAAACCAACGTTTCGCTTGAAAATAGTTTTCCGACTTTTCATCATTCGCCTGCGCATTATGCGTTCCAAATGACACAAACTGATGTGTCACTGCGTCGGCAAATTCCTTATCGGCTGCCTGGCCATCTCCCCGGTAGTGCGACTCCAACTTATTATAATACTTCATCATTTCGCTTGGATAGTCAACATATTTATAAGTCCTACCATAAAATCCTACCAACAAAAATAATATAGATCCCCCTAATACAAATGAACATACCGCAAATAGAGAAAGTATCATCCTCTTGTCTGGGTACGGATTCTTTGACCCAATATCACTTATAACAAAGACCATTGAGACAACGATACCGGTAACGGCCGTCAACATGACACCGACGGAGCCATCCAACTTATCCTTCCTTTCAATTTCGAAAGAGTACATCTCTTTGAAGAAGAGGTTGATGTCCATATCTCACTCCGCCGCCACCAACCCTGCCATCTCACGGTTCTTCATCAGCTTGTAGACGATCGAATCCATCAGCGCCTGGAAGGACGCGTCGATGATGTTTTCGGAAACCCCGACAGTCCACCAGCGCGCGCCGGTGCCGTCATGCGATTCGATCAGCACCCGGGTGATCGCTTCGGTGCCGCCATTGAGGATACGCACCTTGAAATCGGCGAGTTCGAGATCGACGATCTCGCTTTGGTATTTGCCCAGATCCTTGCGCAGCGCGATGTCGAGCGCGTTGACCGGGCCATGCCCTTCGGCCACCGACATCTTCTCTTCGCCGTCGACCAGCACTTTCACGATCGCTTCGGACACCGTCTTCAACTGGCCATTGGCGTCGAAGCGCCGCTCGACCATGCAGCGAAACGAGGTGACGTTGAAGAATTCCGGCAGGCCATGCAGCATCTTGCGGGCCAGCAGTTCGAAGGAGGCGTCGGCGCCCTCATAGGCATAGCCATCGGCCTCGCGCTCCTTGACCACGGCAATCAGCGCGTCGAGCCGGTGATCGTCCCTGGGCACATCGATGCCACGCCGCTTCAGCTCGGCGAGGAAATTGGCCTTGCCGCCCTGGTCGGAAACCATGACGCGGCGGCGGTTGCCGACCGTTTCCGGCGGCACGTGCTCATAGGTCGCCGGCTCCTTGGCCAGCGCCGAGGCGTGGATGCCGGCCTTGGTGGCGAAGGCCGAGGCGCCGACATAGGGCGCCTGCGCCTCAGGCGCACGGTTCAGGAGTTCGTCGAAGGCGCGCGACAGCCTGGAGATGCCGGTCAGCGCTTCCGCCGAAACGCCGGTCTCGAAGCGATCGGCGAAAGCCGGCTTCAGCGCCAGCGTCGGCACGATCGAGATCAGATTGGCGTTGCCGCAGCGCTCGCCGATGCCGTTCAGCGTGCCCTGGATCTGGCGCACGCCGGCTTGGACGGCGGCAAGGGAATTCGCTACGGCCTGGCCGGTATCGTCATGGGCATGGATGCCGAGATGGTCGCCGGGAATGCCGGAGGCGATCACCTTCTCGACGATGGCGCGCACTTCCGATGGCTGCGTGCCGCCATTGGTGTCGCACAACACCACCCAGCGCGCGCCGGCGTCGTATGCCGTCCTTGCGCAGGCTAGCGCGTAATCGGGGTTGGCCTTGAAGCCGTCGAAGAAATGCTCGCAGTCGACCATCGCTTCCTTGCCCGAAGCGACCGATGCCTCGACCGAGGCCTTGATGGCATCGAGGTTTTCCTCGTTGGTGCAGCCGAGCGCGACACGGACATGGTAATCCCAGCTCTTGGCGACGAAGCAGATGGCGTCCGACTTCGATTGCACAAGGGCGGCAAGGCCGGGATCGTTGGAAGCCGAGACGCCTGCCCGCTTGGTCATGCCGAAGGCGACAAATTTGGCCTTCGCCGTGCGCTTCTGCTGAAAGAATGCGGTGTCGGTCGGATTGGCGCCGGGATAGCCGCCCTCGACATAGTCGAAGCCGAATTCATCGAGCAGCCTTGCGATGGCGATCTTGTCCTCGACCGAAAAGTCGATGCCCGGCGTCTGCTGGCCATCGCGCAGTGTGGTGTCGAAGAGATAGAGGCGTTGCTTTTTCATGATGGCAAGGTGCTTGAGCACCCCCCTCTGGCCTGCCGGACATCTCCCCCGCAAGGGGGGAGATCGGCAGCTTTGATGACAGCGCTGGTCCTGCAACGTCGACGATTGGCGAAAGCGAAGGCGACATCCAATCTCCCCCCTTGCGGGGGAGATGTCCGGCAGGACAGACGGGGGTGTGAAGGATCGCCGTGCATCGACTATACCTCCCCCGCAAACTTGTCCGTCGCCCGGATCAGTTGGTCAAGGATGCCCGGCTCCGAATAGGCGTGGCCGGCACCCTCGATCAGGTGGAAATCCGCCTTCGGCCAGGCCTTGTGCAGCGCCCACGCGTAGCGCGCCGGACACGGCATGTCGTAGCGGCCATGGACGATGGTGCCGGGGATGTCCTTGAGCTTGTGCGCGTCGCGCAGAAGCTGCCCCTCCTCCAGCCAGCCGGCATGGACGAAATAGTGGTTCTCGATGCGGGCGAAGGCGACGGCGTAGTCGTCCTCGCCAAATGGCCCGCTGGTCTCCGGCTCTGGCAGCAGCGTGATCGTCTCGCCCTCCCACAGGCTCCAGGCGCGAGCGGCCTCGATCTGCGCCTTGCGGTCGGACCCGACCAGCCGCTTGCGGTAGGCCGCCATCAGGTCGCCGCGCTCGGCTTCGGGGATCGGCGCCAGGAAGCGTTCCCACTTGTCGGGAAACATCTCGGAGACGCCGAACTGGTAGTACCATTCGAGTTCGGCCCGCGTCAGCGTGTAGATGCCGCGCACCACCAGTTCGCTGACGCGATCGGGATGAGTCTCGGCATAGGCCAGCGCCAGCGTCGAGCCCCAGGAGCCACCGAACACCAGCCATTTGTCGAAGCCGGCCATCTCGCGCAGGCGTTCGACGTCGGCAACCAGATGCCAGGTCGTGTTGGCCTCCAGCGAGGCGTTCGGCGTCGATTTTCCGCAGCCGCGCTGGTCGAACAGGATGACGTCGTAGCGTTTGGGGTCGAACAGCCGCCGGTGCTTCGACGAAATGGTGCCGCCGGGTCCGCCATGCAGGAACACCGCCGGCTTGGCGCCCTTGGTGCCGGAGCGTTCCCAATAGACCTGATGACCGTCGCCGACATCGAGGATGCCCGAGTCGAATGGTTCGATTTCCGGATAGAGGGTACGCAAGCTCATAGTTTCAGGCCCTGTTGCGGCCAGTTGGCCGTTTCGTGATCGGGATGCTGGAAGGAGATGATCTGCTCCTGCCTAGCGTAGAAGTCTGGATCCTGGTGAATGGGCTGGTCGAAGATCGTCTCCACCCAGGGCAGCCGCGCGGCGTAATTGACCTGGATCTGCGGCGCCAGATCCGAGCGGTCGTCGAAGGCGCCGATGGCGATCTCGAGCCCGCCTGGCTGGCGGTAGGTCAGCGGCGTGCCGCAGCGGGCGCAGAAGCCGCGATCGATATTGACCGACGACTGGAAATAGCTCGGTTCCTCGTGAGTCCATTCGACGCCGTCCTTCGGCACGGTCACCAAAGCGCCGAAGAAGGAGCCGAACTGCTTCTGGCACATCCGGCAGTGGCAGATGGACGGGCGCCCGAGCGCCCCCTTGATGCGGAAGCGCACGGCGCCACATTGGCAGCCGCCGGTTCGAACCTGATCGGTCATGATTTTTCCTTTGGCGGCCACTGTTCCGTATCGTGGTCCGGGTGCTGATATGAAACGAGATCGGCGAGATACGGAGCCGCCGATATGTCGGCCATTGTCTCCTCGCCTGGAAGTTCCGGGATGGTGTCGACATAGGGCAGTTTTGCCTCGGTGCCCCACTGGATCGTCGGCACGATGTCCGCCGGATTGTCGAACGCACCGATCGCGAGACCGACACCATCAGGCGCGGTGAAGGTCAGCGGCGTCCCGCAATTGGCGCAAAAACCGCGATCGACATGGCTGGAGGAGCGGAAATATTTCGGCTCGCCGCGCGTCCACTCGAACTTGGCGCCGCGCACCGATACCAACGGTGCGTAGAACGAGCCGAACGCCTTCTGGCACATGCGGCAGTGGCAGACCGAGGCATCGCCAAGCGCGCCCTCGACGCGGAAGCGCACCGCGCCGCACTGGCAGCCGCCCGTGTAGACCGGCCGGTTGTCGAGGCTCATCGTTGCTCACTCCGGGTCATGGCAAACCGCCTCGACATTGTTGCCGTCGGGATCGAAGACGAAGGCGCCATAGTAGCTCGGATGATAGTGCGGGCGCAGACCAGGCCCGCCATTGTCCTTGCCGCCGGCGGCAAGGGCCGCCGCATGGAAGGCATCGACCTCGGCACGGCTGCGCGCGGTGAAGGCAACGTGCTGGTGGTCTCTCGGCTTGTTCTTGCCGGTACTCAACCAGAACACCGGCCGGTCGCGGCCATAGCCGCCGACCTTGGCGCCGCCGGTGTATTCCAGCGGCACCATATAGAGCAACGACGCACCAAGCGGCGCCATCGCCTTGTCGTAGAAAGCCTTCGAAACATCGAAATCGGCAACGGTGATGCCGAGATGATCGATCATGGAACAGCCTCCCTTGCTGGTTCGCCCGCCGGTATCGCGGCATTGCCCAGGCCGGCCTCGACGACGATGTGCTGGCAAACATTGTCGATATCGCGAATGACGTCATCGTTCCAGAAGCGGAGGACGGTCCAGCCGCTGGCTTTCAAATAGGCGCTTCGCGCCTCGTCATGCCGCAGATGTTCGGCATCTGCATGCTGGCTGCCATCGACCTCAACAACGAGGCGACAGGCCGAGCAAGCGAAATCAACAATGTAAGGGCCGATCGGTACTTGCCGGCGAAAGCTCATTCCCATCAGTCGGTGGGCGCGCAACTCGTTCCAAAGCTTCAGCTCGGCATCGGTCATCACGCGCCGCATGGATTTTGCATTCTTGCGCTGTCGCGACGGAACGAGGTCGTGCCCCATCAATCACCTTTACGCTGAAGATTGGCGAAATCGCCGATGATAGGCAATCTCCCCCGCAAGGGGGGAGATCGGCTGTCGCCAGCGCCTCCGCCAACTTTGCAAAGGCGCTTGGCGCCACCCTCACCGCTTCACCTCCCACGTCGTGACACGTTCGCCGGTCACCGGATCCTTGCCGTCCTTCAGCTGTACACCTTGCGCCAAAAGGTCGTCGCGGATGCGGTCGGCTTCGGCCCAGTTCTTGGCGGCGATCAATTCCAGGCGCCTGGCGATCAATCTCGCGATCTCGGCCTCGTCGACCCTGGCCGCGCCGATGTCGAAGCCGAGGAAGAGAAGTGCGGCCTTCAGCGAAGCGGCGGCGGCGTTCCCGCCATGGCCTTCGACTTCGCTAGCCTCGCCGGCAAGCTGGGTCAATTGCTGGAATGCGGCGTAGGTGGCCAGGTCGTCGGAGAGGGTTTCCACGACCTTAGCCGGCAATTGTCCCGCCGCCGGCGCCAGATCGGCCGCGCGTTTCCATTTGCGCAACGTGTTCTCCGCTTCCTCCAGCTTGCGCACCGAAAAGTCGATCGGCTCGCGGTAGTGCGTCATCAGCATCGCCAGCCGCAGAACCTCGCCCGGCCAGCTGCGGCCGCCAAAGGTCTCGGTCTCCAGCAGTTCGTGGATCGAGTAGAAATTGCCGAGGCTCTTCGACATCTTCTGCCCTTCGACCTGCAGGAAGCCGTTGTGCATCCAGACATTGGCCATGACATCGGTGCCGTGGGCGCAGCGCGACTGGGCGATCTCGTTCTCATGGTGCGGGAAGATCAGGTCGAGGCCGCCGCCATGGATGTCGAAGACTTCGCCGAGATAAGCCGCCGACATCGCCGAGCATTCGATGTGCCAGCCTGGCCTGCCCCTGCCCCACGGGCTCTTCCAACCCGGCTCTTCAGGCGACGACAGTTTCCACAGCACGAAATCGCCAGGGTTCTTCTTGTGCGCATCGACGGCGACGCGGGCACCGGCCTGCTGCTCGTCGAGATTGCGCTTCGACAACTGGCCGTAGTCGGGCATCGACGCCGTGTCGAACAGAACTTCACCTGCAGCGACATAGGCATGGCCGCGTTCGATCAGGCTTTGAATCAAGCTGATCATGTCGGCCTTGCCGTCGGCGCGGGGCTCGACGAATTCGGTGGCGCGCGGTTCGACGGTCGGCTCCAGGCAGCCGAGCGTGGCGACATCCCTGTGGAACTGGTCGGCGGTCTTTTCGGTCACCCGCCGGATCGCTTCGTTGAGCGACAGCTTTCCGGCTGATATCTCGTCGCCGAAATCGCGCAGCGCGCGCGCGTTGATCTTGTCGTCGACATCCGTGATGTTGCGCACATACGTGACATGCGTTTCGCCGTATACATGGCGCAGCAAGCGAAACAGCACATCGAAAACGATCACCGGCCTGGCATTGCCGATATGGGCGAAATCGTAGACGGTCGGGCCGCAGACATACATGCGCACATTCAGCGCATCGATCGGCGTGAAGTCCGCCTTCGTCCGCGTCAGTGTGTTGTAGAGGCGCAGGCCCTTCGATGCGTCAGACATTCCATGCCTTCCCGGTTCAGAACTTTTGTCTGGATGGAGCCGGCCCCGCGCCGAGGCGCAAATCAGGCTCCAGCCTGCTGGCCGGGGCGTTTGTCCAATCTAGGGGAAGATGAGGCGAAAACGTCCGGACCAGCGCGAGGCTAGCCAATAATGCAGATGCCACAAATGGCGAAAGACGTTTTCATGGGCGGCTTTATCGCCTTGGCCAGTGTTGCCGTCAAGTCGCTGACCCCAGGAAAAACGTCATAAAGACGGTGAAGCGCGTCGCTCGATCACGCGGAATCAGGCAGTGAAACATTTTATTAAACATGTCGGCACAGTCATGAAACATTCGCCGGCTAGATCACCAAGCGTCACGATTTGGTCGGAATCAACCATCAAACGCAGACACGAAGACGTTACCAGGGAAGAGAAAGATGCCTCGAAGCAAGCAAGACGCCAACCGCGCCAAGCAACCGGCGCTGGCCAGCCACTATCGCGCAATCGGTCCGGCCGCGATCGTCGCCGCCCTTCTTCACACCGCTAAAAAGAAGAAGCCTGCGCAGAAGATCGTATCGCCCCGCGCGGCCTGAAACGATGCGCGGCCGGCGCAACCGCCGGCCATCACGGTGCGAACAGGCGCCTTGGAAATGAAGCCCTCGTCGGGCTTGGCTAGAACAGCGTCATCTGACCGTCGTCCGCGCCAGGTTTCTGGCGCCTGACCTTCTCGAGCTCCGGTCCGATCTCGCCCCTCTCCTGAATTTCCGGTCCGGTGTTGGCGACCTTGTTGACGAGGTCGGACACGGGAATCGCTTCGAAGAAATCAGCCTGCGCCGGCCGCAGCAGGTCGGCGACATCGCGCGGCTCGAGCGTGCGGCAATCCAGCCAGCGGGCGAAATCCCCGGGATCGACGACCACCGGCATCCGGTCGTGGATATGGGCGATGTCGCCATTGGCATTGACGGTCAGGATCGCGCCGGTATCCATTTCCGAGCCGCCCGGCTCGGCATAGGTTTCGATCAGGCCGGCAAAGGCCACCAACCCGCCATGCCGGGGCCGTATCCAGTAGGGTTGCCCCTTCTTGCCGCCGGTTTGCCGCCACTCGTAGAAGCCGGATGCCGGCACCAAAGCGCGGCGATGGCGCATGGCCGCCTTGAACGAGGCCTTCTCGATCGCGCCTTCCGAGCGGGCGTTGAACAGCAGCGGGAACTCCCTGGTGTCCTTGACCCAGGTGGGAATTAGGCCCCAGCGCACCAGCATCGACTGGCGGTCCGGCAGGTTGGAGCCTGGCGCCCGCGGCACCCCGGAGATCGCCATCAGCACTGGCTGCGTCGGCGCGATATTGTAGCGCGCCGGAAATTCCTCCAGCTCAGCCAAGCCCAGAAAGGCGGCGGTCTGGTCCGGCGTGGCGGTCAAGGCAAAGCGTCCGCACATGATCGATCGTGTCTCTTGAATGAATGGTTCCGCAAGAAAGTGGCGATGGAACAGCCGCACTGCAACCGCTAAAGCTGTCCGGCACTGGCCGTCCACAGCGGGCTGCGGCGATCGAACGGTTGGGAGCCATGAACGAACAACGAAAGATACTGCCGGCAGTCTCGGTCGCGGTGGTGCGTGGTGACACCGTGCTCTTGGTCAAGCGCGCAAGGCCGCCTTCGCAGGGGCTCTACGCCTTTCCGGGCGGCAAGGTCGAAGCCGGCGAGACACTGGAGGATGCCGCGAAGCGCGAGTTGCTGGAAGAAACTGGTTTGCACGCCGCCGGTTTTCGCCCGCTTCGGGAAATCCATATCGACGGCAGGGATGAGAGCCATCCGGTCGACTACCGCCTCACGGTCTTCGGCGCCGCCTATGCCGGCGGCGAGGCGGTGGCCAGCGACGACGCCGAGACAGCCGCGTTCTATACGCTCAGCGAGATGGCGGCGTTGCCGCTCGCCGGTTCGGTGTTCGCGGTGGCACAAGATCTGCTGGGGCGACCCGACGGTTCCCCTGCAAGCCGCTGAAATCCGCAACCGTCCCGCTGGAAACGCCTTGCAGGCGACAAATTGTTTGGCCAGATAGACATATGAGCCGCACCTCCCTTCTCGTCGTTTTGTGCCTTGCCGCCAGCACGGGCCTAGCGGTGCGGCCGGCATCGAGCGCGGAGGCGCCGTTCGAGCCTGGCTTGATGCGGCTGGCCGAGGTTTTGGGATCGCTGCATTTCCTGCGCAATCTGTGTGGCGAGAAGGGCGACCAATGGCGCGTCGAGATGGAAAAACTGCTCGATTCGGAAAATCCGGATGCCGAGCGGCGCGCCCGCTTCATCGCCAGCTTCAACCGCGGCTACCGCTCTTTCGGCGGCACCTATACGCAATGCACCGCCTCAGCCACCGAAGCCATCAGCCGTTACATGAAGGAAGGCGAGACGCTGACGCGCGACATTGCCTCGCGCTACGGCAACTAGGGCAATTCCAGGAAAAGTGTGACGCGGTCCTCCCGGGATAACGGCGAAGCTCTCCAGGCGTCCGTCAACAGATATCCGGGCAGTTGAGAGTGGCAGCGCACATATCCGGCTTGTGCCAGCCAGTGTCTTGGTGCAATCCTGATGTTGCACTTCTGCAACAGCGTTAATCAAACGTTAGCGCACAAATGTGGAATTAACTCAAACTGAAGGTTTTCGCCCCGCAGGCCGGCCTAATCGGCTAAGTTTGATCCGAGTTGAATGCAGCTTCGCCAGGCGCAGCCGCCCCTTTGTAAAGCACGATCAAAAAAATGTCGTATTTACAAATACTTACTTAGGGCTGCGTGTAAACGAAACAGATCAAGCCTGATTCACACGGATGGATCGCCGCTTGAAAGGGTGGACATCGCTATGGAACATGGTGTCAACGACATCGACGCGCTGGTCAGGGAAGAAAAGCGCCTGACCGCGGTGGAGAGCCACAGCGAAGCTTGGGCGGAAGGCCTTTCGGCCGGCATCGAGCCCGAGATCATTGCCGAGGCGGCACTTGAGACCGCATTCGGTGAAATGTTGCGCGCCAACGGCGAGACATCGGCCCTTGCCCTGCTCGACCGCATGCGCGAGAAGGTGATTGCTGGCGCCTTCGAACCCGAGCGGCTGCGGCACTGAACCGATATCAGGTTCTTTGACCATCAAGTGCCGTTCGGGCATCATGCCCGGAAGCAGGGAGATACGGGCAGTGAATTTTTCGATGTCAGGCAAGCCGAAGGGCTTGGTCCTTTACATCCGTCTCGCTGCTTGCTGTGCCGCGTTTACCCTGGTGGCTTGCTTGGACAGCAGCCCTGCCCATGCGTTGAGCCAGATCCAGCGCGAAGAGCTTCCCTCCCCTGTGACGCCGCCGACGGATAGCGACAGTTCGGCGCCCGGAAGTACAGTCCCGATGCCGGATCCCGTGGGGACGCCTTCGACCAGCCAGCCGGCTGCTCCGGACGCGGCGGAACCCGACCGCCCATCGGATGGCAGCAGCAATAGGCCGCGCGTCGACCCCGAAGCGCCCCTGCCGGAGGTGGTCTATGACCTCGCCAAGCTGCCCGAGCCCGTGCGGCGCATGCACGACCTGATTATCGAGGCTTGCAGGACCGGCGACATCGAAAGGCTCAGGCCGTTGATCGGCACGGGCGACAGCATGACCCAACTGTCGCTGGCCGACATCGACGGCGACGCCATCGCCTTCCTCAAGGGGCTCTCCGGCGACCCGGACGGCCAGGAAATCCTGGCCATTCTGGAAGAAGTGCTCAGTGCCGGCTATGTCCATGTCGACGCCGGGACGCCGCAGGAACTCTATGTCTGGCCATATTTCTTCGCGCTGCCGCTCGACAAGCTCGACGCCAAGCAGCGGGTCGAGCTGTTCAAGATCGTCACCGCCGGCGATTTCGACGACATGAAGCAGTTCGGCGCCTACATCTTCTACCGCGTCGGCATCACGCCCGCCGGGCAGTGGACCTTCTTCGTCGCCGGGGATTGAGCGGGCTTACCCTCCCCAGGGAACGGTCGCCATGGACAGCTGGGCAGGTATGGCGCCGCCACTAAGCGGGCCTTCGGTCCAAGCCTATGCCGACAGCGCCTCGGAAAACTCGACCGGCCTGCCCTGGCTTGGCGTGACGATTTCGCCTTCCCACATGATGCGGCGACCGCGAATGACTGTGCCTACTGGCCAGCCGGTGACCTGCTTGCCGTCATAGGGTGTCCAGCCCGCCTTCGAGCCGGCCTGCGCGTTGGTGATCGTTTCGCGCCGCTTCATATCGACGATGGTGAAGTCGGCGTCATAGCCGGCGGCGATGCGGCCTTTTCCAGCCATGCCGAAGATGCGCTGCGGGCCGTGGCTGGACAGGTCGACGAAGCGCTGCAAGGTCAGCCGGCCGGCATTGACGTGGTCGAGCATGACCGGCACCAGCGTCTGTACGCCAGTCATGCCCGAGGGCGAAGCTGGATAGGTTTTTGCCTTTTCGGCCAATGTGTGGGGCGCATGGTCGGAGCCGAGCACGTCGACGATGCCTTGCGCGATGCCATGCCAGATGCCGTCGCGGTGGCGTGCGGCACGCACCGGCGGGTTCATCTGGATCAGCGTGCCGAGCCGCGCATAGTCGTCGGCGCTCAGCGTCAGATGGTGCGGCGTCGCCTCGCAGGTCGCGACATCCTTGTGCTGTTCGAGGAACAGGATCTCCTCGGCGGTCGAAATGTGCAGGACATGGATGCGGGCGCGAACGCTGCGCGCAACGCGCACCAGCCGTTCGGTGCAGCGCAAGGCGGCGATCTCGTCACGCCAGACCGGATGCGATGACGGGTCGCCCTCGATGCGTTCGCTAAGGCGCTCGCGCAGCCGGAACTCATCCTCCGAGTGAAAGGCCGCACGGCGGCGGGTATTCCGCAGGATCGAGGCGACGCCTTCATCATCCTCGACCAGCAGATCGCCGGTTGACGATCCCATGAAGACCTTTATGCCCGCCGCACCGGGCAACCGCTCAAGTTCGCCAACATCCTTGGCGTTCTCGCGTGTACCGCCGACCCAGAACGCAAAATCGCAATGCATGCGGCCACTGCCGCGCCGAACCTTGTCGGCAAGCGTTGCCTCGCTGGTGGTCAACGGATTGGTGTTGGGCATCTCGAACACGGCTGTGACGCCGCCGAGCACCGCTGCCCGCGAGCCGGTTTCCAGATCCTCCTTGTGCTCCAGTCCAGGCTCGCGAAAATGCACCTGGCTGTCGACGACGCCCGGCAGGATATGCAAGCCGCGGCAGTCGATCGTCTCGCCGGCCGAGGCTTGACCGAGATCGCCTATCGCGGCGATCCGCCCGCCCTTCACGCCGACGTCGCGAAGTCCCTCGCCATCATGGTTGACCACGGTGCCGCCTGTCAGGATGAGGTCGTAGGTCATGGTCATGCTCTCTTGCGGGGGGAGTGCCAGCGGCTTACGTAATGGCCAACCGTTTTGCAAGATCAGGCTTTTATTCGCCCCATGCCCTTTACCCTTCTGAAAGACCGCGCGCTGATTTCCGTCTCGGGTCCGGATGCCGAGCACTTCCTGCAGAACATCCTCACCACCGACCTCGATGCGCTGGGTGAAAGCGAGGCAAGACCGGGCGCGCTGTTGACGCCGCAAGGCAAGATCCTGTTCGACTTCCTGATCTCGCGTGCTGGTGAAAACGCCTTCCGGCTCGAATGCCGTGCCGATATCTCGGATGATTTCGTTCGCCGGCTGATGCTCTACAAGCTTCGCGCCAAGGTCGAGATTGCCAAGTCGGAGCAGGCACTTGTCTCTGTTGCATGGGGAAACGAGTCAATCGCCTCACGAAGTGATTCAACGGCGGTTGCCGACAGGCGCTTTGATGACGAGAGCGTCACGCGCTCCTATGCCGGCGCTGCGCAAGCCGATGATGGCGCCGCATGGCAGGCCTTCCGCATCGCCCACGGCATTGCCGAAAGCGGGGCTGACTATGCGCTCGGCGATGCTTTCCCGCACGACGTGCTGCTCGACGAAACAGGCGGCGTCGGCTTCAGCAAGGGCTGCTATGTCGGCCAGGAAGTCGTCTCGCGCATGCAGCATCGCGGCACGGCCAGGCGGCGTGTGTTGATTGTCCAGTCCGAGCTTCCCCTGCCCGCCGCGGGCACCGAGCTGACCGTCGAGGGACGGCCGGTCGGCGCGCTCGGCTCGAGTGCTGGCACGACCGGGCTTGCCATCGCGCGCATCGACAGGGTCAAGGCGGCGCTGGACGCCGGCCGGCCGATCCTGGCGGGCGACGTGCCGGTGACGCTCACCATTCCCGCCTGGGCCAAATTCAGTTTCCCGCAGGAAACCGTCAGCGCGGAGGAAGCCTGATGGCGGCGGACCGCACCGGCGCGCCGCCACGCGCCTGGCAGCGCATGCTGTCCGGCCGCCGGCTTGACCTGCTCGACCCATCGCCGCTCGACATCGAGGTTTCGGACATTGCGCATGGGCTCGCCCGCGTTGCCCGATGGAACGGCCAGACCAGCGGCGATCATGCCTTTTCGGTCGCCCAGCATTCGCTGCTGGTGGAGGCGCTGTTCAACGAACTGATGCCCACGGCTTCGGCCGACGACCGGCTGGCGGCGCTGCTGCACGATGCGCCCGAATATGTCATCGGCGACATGATCTCGCCGTTCAAGTCGGTGATGGGCGGCAGCTACAAGGACTGCGAATTGCGCTTGCAGCGCGCCATCCATCTGCGCTTCTCGCTGCCTCCCGACCTGGCGGCGGCGTTGCGCAAGGAAATCAAGCGCGCCGACCAGATCGCCGCCTATTTCGAGGCAACACTGCTCGCCGGCTTCTCGACCGCCGAGGCAACGGAGTTCTTCGGCCGCCCGCGCGGTTTTTCCGCCGAACGTTTCGATTTCGCACCGCGTTCGGTGACCTGGGCACAGAATGCCTTCCTGAAGCGGTTTTCGGCGATCGAGAAATCGCGGCAGCAGGCCCCGACACCCGCGATAGGGTAGAAAACGCTAAATTAACCGGAAGCGTCAACAGTGTGATGTTCGATCACGCACCGCAGGCGCGCCCCATGCCCGTCGTGGACGTCAAGGATGGTTCGATCGTCCCGGAACGGGCGGCCGAAGGCATGGAACGCTCACGCCGCATGGAAGACGAACTGCGCGAACAGAACGAACGCTTTTCGGCTGCTGTCGAGAACATGTCGCATGGCCTTTGCATGTTCGACGCCGACGAGCGCATGATCATCTGCAACGGCAACTACATCGACATCTTCTGCCTCGACGCCAAGGTGGTGCGGCCCGGCATCCGTTTCATCGACATCCTGCGGCACAGCGTCGACATCGGCATCGCGTCGCAAAGCGCCAATGAACTCTACGCCATCCGCAAGCCCTATATCGACCAGGCGAAACCCTCGACCTACGAGGAGGCGCTGGCGGACGGCCGCATCATCCGCATCTCGCACCGCCCGCTGGCCTTGGGCGGCTGGGTCTCGATCTATGAGGACATCACCGAACAGCGGCGCGCCGAGCAGGATCTGAAGGAGCAGCATCGCCGCTTCGACGCCGCGCTCGCCAACATGTCGCAAGGCCTGCTGATGTACGACGCCGACGGCAAGATGATCGTGCGCAACGAGCGTTTTCTGGAGCTTTACAAGGTCAAGGCAGCGGATTTCCCGCTTGGGACAACGCATCGCGACGCGCTCGAACGGTTGCTTGAACTCGGCATCTATACGCAGATCGACGTCGACAGCGAAGTTGCCAAGACCGAAGCCTGCCGGCGGGCGGGAAAAATCCATTCGGCCTATCGGCATCTTACCGACGGCAGGACAATCCTGGTCACACGCCGGCCAATGAGCGGCGGCGGCTGGGTGGCGACTTTCGACGACGTCACCGAGCGCCGCCGCACCGAAGAGCGCATGACCCATCTTGCGCATCACGACATGCTGACCGGGCTGCCCAACCGCTCGATGTTTCGCGAACGGCTCGACCTCGCCCTGGAAGACGCGGCGGCCGCACGGTTGGCGATCTTCTCGCTCGATCTCGACCGCTTCAAGGCGATCAACGACAGCTGGGGGCACCCGGCCGGCGATTGGCTGTTGAAATGCGTCGCCGAGAGGCTGCAGCGTTGCCTGCGCAATGAGACAGACATTGTCGCCCGCTTCGGCGGCGACGAGTTCGTTGTCATGCAGTTCAATTTCAAGGGCATCGCCGATGCCGAGAAACTGGCGAAGCGCATCATCGAAGCGGTCGCAAAGCCGTTTCGCGACAAGAGCCGGGACATGCATGTCGGCATCAGCCTGGGCATCGCCGTTTTCCCCGACGACGGCAGGGACGCCGATGCGCTGTTGAAAAACGCCGATACGGCACTCTATCGGGCGAAGAGCGAAGGACGAAACCTCTATCGCTTCTTCGAACCCAAGATGGACGCCATGGTGCAGACCCGCCGGGCGCTTGAAGTCGACCTCGAGACAGCGTTGCCGCGTCAGGAATTCGATCTCGATTTCCAGCCCATCATGAACATCGCCTCCGGCGAGATCACCGGCGCCGAGGCCTTGATGCGCTGGCATTCCCCGGTGCGGGGGACTGTCGCGCCGGACCAATTCATTCCGGTCGCCGAAGACATCGGACTGATCGTGCCGCTCGGCGAGTGGGCGCTGAGGAAGGCCTGCGCGGCGGCGGCCGGCTGGCCACCAGGCCTGCGTATAGCGGTCAATGTCTCGGCCGTGCAGCTCAGAAGCGACGGATTTGCCCGCAGCGTCATCTCGGCACTGGCTTTTTCTGGGGTGCCGGCCGGGCAGCTGGAACTGGAAATCACTGAAACCGTGCTGATGGACGAGAGCAAAGCCGTCTTGAAGGCGCTGCGGCAATTGCGTGACCTCGGCATTCGCATCGCGCTGGATGATTTCGGCACCGGCTATTCCTCGCTCGGCTACCTCAGGCGGTTCCCGGTCGACAAGATCAAGATCGACCGTTCGTTCATCCGCGACATCGGCAATCGCGACACGGCGGCGATCGTTCGCACCATTATCGGGCTCGGTACGGAGCTTGGCATCGTCGTCACAGCCGAGGGCGTCGAGACGGAGGTGCAACTCGACATGCTGCGCGACAATGGCTGCACGGAGGCGCAGGGTTATCTGATCGGCGTCCCGTCGAAGGCGGCGGACATCCAGCGCCTGTTGAAATCGCGTGCGCCGCGCAGCCAGACCGGCTGAGACAGGCTGCTCAACGCAGTGTCTCGACGTATTTCTCGTGGAAGCTGACATAGCCGGGTTCGACCACCTTGAGATGCCGCTCGATCAGCGCGTGAAACCGCGGCAGCTGATGAAACGGCACGCCGGGATAGGCATGATGCTCGGCATGAAAGGGCATGTTCCAGGCGAGCTTGCGCACCACCCAGTTGGTCAGTGTCGTCCTGGTGTTCTCCAGCATGTTGGCGACGAAGGGACAGCGGCCATGCTCGGCCAGCAAGTAGAGGCGCAGGAATGGCTGTCCGAGCAAAGCGGGAACGATCCAGACATAGAGAAGCACGGAGAGCCGGAAATAGACGGCGAGCAGAATGACCACGGCATAGATGGCAATCATCGCCCGGGCTTCAGCGCGCACCTTGGGGCGGCCCTTCGGCGGCACATAGCTGTCCTGGCCGCGTCCAATGGCATTGGCGTAGAGCGTCTTGAAATGGCCCCACCACACCGGAATGCCGGAAACATGCACGAGGTACTGCCGCAGCGTCTCCGGTTTCGGGGACGCCAGTTCCGGGTCGTTGTCCGGATCCTGTGTGAAGCGGTGATGGGCGAAATGGAAGTAGCGGAACCAGTCGGCCGGCAGCGCGATCGCCAAGCTGCACACCCGCGCCACCGCATCGTTCAGCCTTTGCGTCTCAAACGCCGTGCGATGAACCGTCTCATGAAGGAGCGTGAACAGGAACACGATCAGGATGCCTTGCGGCAGCATCAGCAGCGGCCAGAATGGCACCTTGGCCGCAATCAGCGCTCCAATGACCGCGATCGCGCCCCAATGAGCGCCAAGCTGAACGAGACCCGCGGCATCGGACTTGGCGGTCAGACGATTGCGCTCTTCCGGGGTCAATGACGCGATGATGTCGCGGTGGTCCATTGGCTTCGATCCTGGCTTGGGATTTGATGACACCCACTGTAGCCGATGAAAAAACTTTCCAAAAATGATGATTTCTGCGATTTAGATAAGGTGAACTTATCTATCTGGTGATCATGGTTACATCTCCATCGCTGAAAGGACTGCAGGCTTTCGAGGCCGCGGCGCGCACAGGCAGCTTTGCCGCGGCGGCGGAAGAGCTTTCGGTTTCGCCTGCCGCGGTCAGCCAGCTCGTCCGCTCGGTCGAAGAACAGATGGACCGCAAGCTGTTCCATCGCGTCAACCGCCGCGTCGTCCTCACCGAGGCGGGCGTGGAAATGCTGCCACGGCTAACCATGGCCTTCCAGGAAATCGGCAGCGTCGCGCGCGAACTGGGCGGCGACGTCTTCCGCCCGCGCCTGGTGGTGTCGGTCCCGCCATCCATGGCCATGGGTTGGCTTTCGCAGCGCCTGGCCGGCTTCGTCGCAAGCCATGGCGCCGCCGATGTTTCGCTCCGGGGCGATGACGATCCGGTGCCGTTCGATCGCGAGCTGATCGATATCAGGCTGTCTTACGGCCCGCATTATCGCGAGCACCCGACCGAGGACATCGTCCGTGACGCGGTTTATCCCGTTTGCGCGCCAAAGCTTGCCAGCATGGTCAAGGCAGATGGCGGACCGCTCGCCGGGCTGCCGCTGATCCACACGGACTGGGGGCCGACCGGCGCGTCTTTTCCGTCCTGGGGCAACTGGTTCGACGCGGCCGGCATCCAGCCCGACCGGGCAGCGCAGCGCGGCCTTTCGGCCAACTCGTCACGCGCGGCGCTCGACCTTGCCATTTCGGGATTGGGAGTGGCGCTGGCGCAAGGGGTCTATTGCGCCGAGGCTCTGGAGGACGGCAGGCTGGTCCGGCCCGCCGCCAGGGCGATCGCGCTGCGCCAGCCCTATTGCCTGACGATCCCGGAAAGAAGCGGCCGGCGCGACGTCGTGGCGGCGTTCCGCGATTGGCTGATCCGTGAATGCCAGCGCGCAGTGGGTTCGCCGGCATTCCGTTGACACAGCAGGCGGCGAGACGATCAGAGGTGCCCGCTCAATGCTTGCGTCATATCCTTGCTGGTTGCCACGGGAACGATCTCGAACTCGACCAGATCCGCCCATTCGATGACCCAACGTTGCAGCAGTGTGACGTCATCGGCTTCGACCAGCAGGAAGCAGCGGCTCATATCCGCCGCGATCCAGCTGTGGTGCACGACAAGCTCATCCGGCTTCAGGCGGCCCCGATCGCGAAAACGGCAGTAGATCTCCTTGCGGTCGCAACCGGTGAAATCCTCGATCACGATGAACTGCATGTTTCTCCTCGGTTGAATTACCGACCTGGCCGGTCGAGCCGCTCTAGGAACCACTGCGTCAGCCGTACCCAGACCTCATCCTTCTCGCCGGAATCCTCCCAGCCATGGTCGAGGTTGGGATTGTCGTTGACCTCGATGACGAAGACGCCATCCTTGGTCTCCTTGAGGTCGACGCCGTAGAGGCCGTCGCCGATGCAGCGCGCCGCCTTGACCGCGGTCTCGACGACATGGGGCGGCGTCTCCTTCAGCGTGAAGGTCTTGATGCCACCCTGGTCGGGCTTGCCATTGGCCTTGTGGTTGACGATCTGCCAGTGCTTCTTGGCCATCAGGTAATGGACCGCAAATAGAGGCTGGCCGCCGAGCACGCCGACACGCCAGTCATATTCGGTCGGGATGAATTTCTGCGCGATCAGAAGATCGGAATCCTCCAGCCACTCGGTCGCGAGCCGCGTCAGCTCCTCGAGGTTGGCGCATTTCTTGACGCCGCGCGAGAAGGAGGAGTCCGGGATCTTCAGAACCAACGGAAAGCCCAGCGTCTGCGCGGCGAGTTCGAGATCCGAGGTGCCGGCGATCATCACCGTGGGAGGCACCGGCACCTTGTTGTAGGCCATCAACTCGTTGAGATAGACCTTGTTAGTGCAGCGGATCATCGACAGCGGATCGTCGATGACCGGCATGCCCTCCTGCTGGGCGCGGCGGGCGAAACGATAGGTGTGATTGGAAATCGAGGTGGTCTCGCGGATAAACAGCGCATCGTAGTTGGCGAGCTTGGCGAGATCCTTCCTGGTGATGGGCTCGATTTCGACACCCATCTTTTCGGCGATCTTGGCCCAATAGCGCAGCGACGAGATTTCCGACGGCGGCAGTTCCTCATGCGGATCGACAAGCGTGGCGAAGGTGTAGCGCGCCGGCGTGCGGCCCTTGGTGTCGCGCCACTCGCGGTTGGTGTAGGTCTCCAGGCACTGGATGAAGCTTTTTTCCTCGTCCTCGGTCATGCGCGCCAGGGGATGGAAGCCGATCTTGCGGATCGAGGCCCATTCGGCGCTGTCCTTGATGTGAACCTCCAGCGCCGGTGCCCTGAACCAGTCGAACAACAGCTTGGCGAAACGGTCCCAAACTTTCGACGGCCCGATGCCGAAGAAGATGCACACCTTAGCCGGAAAGACGCCGCCGAGGTCCTTGCGGCATTTGTTGAGCGCCAATTCCAGTTCCGGCAGCGCATGTTCGTAGAGTTTGCGCTCGGACAGGTCGATCATGGTCTCGACGGTCGGGATGACCTTGTGACCGCGCGAGCCCGCCAGCAGCGAGGCATAGTAGCCGCGGCTCTGGTAGCCGTAGTTGTTCGACAGGTTGATGACCTTGGGCCGCTGGCCGCGGAACAGCGAGGGATGCGCGAGATACTCGCGATTGGTGATGATCTTATGCGGTGTCGCCACCTGGTCGAGATCGCTCNAGATCGCTCTGCCTGCCGGTAAGAATGACCCAGGTCATTATCTCTTTCCCAAAGTGATGGCGGCACGCAGTCCGTCGCGGCCGAACTGCGCCATGTTCATGAAGATGCTGTAAGGCACGGGAATGTTGGCGGCATCAAGGATGGTTTCCTGCCTTTCATCCTCGACCCAGGGATCGTGGATCAGGATATGGTCGCCATCGTCGCCGATGGCCAGTACCCAGTGAGGCACCTTCTTGCCGAACATCAGGAAGCCGCTGATCAGCACCAGCACTAGCTTTCCCCCAGCGATCGCGGTTCTGATATCGTCGATGGTGAACGGACGGTAATTCACCGGGATGCCGTAAAGTTCCGCGCGGCGGCGAAAGTCGACCTGGGCCAGCTCCATCACCCGGCGCTTGTCCTCGCTGCGCACCGACTGCAGGAACAGCGCGCCGTAGAAGGAAACGAAAATCTCCGCCGCGAGTCCGCTTTCGTAACCCGAGACCGCCAGGCCGAACGGCTCGCAGCCGCCAGGTCCAGACATCATGAAGACGGTCGTCGCCTCGCGCCAGAGGCGGATTTCCATCACCGGGTCCGGCACGAAGCCTTGGTCGAAATTGGCCATGGCCATCATCAGGCAGCACGGACCGCAGGTGAACTCGCAGGTCTGCTGATAGAACGGCACCTTGGTGGCGACCGGGAGATCGCCGCGCAGTGTCTTTTCATAACGAAGCGCGGTCTCGCCGTCGGAGTAGTAGCCCGGCTCGCGGCCGATCTTGCGATAGCCGGCCTGTTCGTAGATGCGGATGGCCCGGCCGTTGTCCTCACGCACTTCGAGGCGCAGCATCATGCGGTCGTGCTCGAAGGCTGCCTCCTCGGCCGCCGACAGCAGCTGGCGGCCGACACCGAGTCCCCCGAAAAACGGGCCGACAGCTATGGAATAGAGCCGCGCGACCCCGCTGCCCTTGCGAAACAGCACGATCGAATAGCCGGCGACGCGGCCATCGATTTCGGCGACCAGCGTCTCGGCGGTCTCACGCTCGATGAACTGGCGAAAGGAGCGTCGGGAGATGCGGTCGCTCGAGAACACAGCTTTCTCGATGGCGGCGAGATCATCGACGTCGGACGCGCGGGCCGTGCGGATCTCGGCAGGCATGCGGCTTGAGGAAACCTCGATTGCGTTGCGGAAACGGCCCCGGTCAAAAGCGTCGCGAACACCGGCCGAAGCGCCGGTATTCATCAAGCGCTATCGCTCCTTGATTAGGGCCGAATTGTGACAGTTTCGGTGACGGCAGCGAAGCCGGCAAGCTTTGCGCAAGGTCGCCGTTTGAAGCCTGCCCGTTGCGGAAGATCACAGCCCGCTCAGCTCGCGAGACCAGCCAAAAGCTGGCCATACGCATTTTTGGCCACGACCGCCAATTGCTCGCGCGGCAGCGAGCCGACGACGGCGCAGCCATAGCCCTTGTCCAGCCAATAGACGGCCTGCGGCCCGTCCTGCGCCGCAGCATAGGTGCCCTTGGCGTTCTCCGTCGATTCCGCGGTGACGAAGAGCGATATGCGCTCACCCTTGTCGTCCTCGTAGAGCAGCATCGCGGCCTTGCTTTCGCCGGCCGGCAGCAGCCGGCCGCCGATCAGTTGAAAACCGTTGGCTGTCAGGTCCGGGGCGACCAGCCTCAAGCCGACCCGATTGGACAGCCAGGTCTGCAAATGATCCTTGTCGCTGGCAGGCACTTCCACGGCATGCCGCTTCTCGGCGGCGAAGATGACATGGGCGGCGATCGCCTGTTCGGCGAGCCTGTCTTCAGCCGGATCCTCCTGCCCGATGCCGTCGATGCCGGCAAAGTAGCCGCCAAATCCGCCCGCGGCCAGAAGCACGGCCGCGGCAGCAGCAAGCCACCAGCGCGAGCGTGGCGCGGCGACCCTGAGCGGTGCCTCGCCGAGCACCACCTTGCGCAAACGCAGGGGTACAGCCTCATCCAGCACGCCGCCAAAGGCGGCGCGCAATGCCTCCCGGTCGGCGGTGAAGCGGACGCTCCTGGCCTTCATCTCGGGATTGGCTTCGAGCCAGGCATCGTAGGCGGCACGCTCGTCGGCCGGCAGCTCGCCGTCGAGCGCCATGTGGATGTCACGTTCGGAAAAATCGCGGCGGATCATTTCTCGACGATCCTTATCGTGCGGCGGCGCGCCGTATCATCCAGCAACCCGCGCAATTCCTCACGCCCACGCGCGATGCGTGACATCAACGTGCCGGCGGGCACGCCCAGGATGTTGGCGGCTTCGGCATAGGAAAAGCCCTCGATCGCGACCATGACAAGCGCGGCGCGACGATCGGGGCTGATCGCCTGCAAAGCATTGATGATCTCGCGCGAGGCGATGCCCTCCAACTGTTCGGCCGGCTGGGCAACCGCCTCGCCCGCTTCCAGCGGCAGCATCGCCGCCTCGCCACGGCGGTTCACCTTGCGCATCTGGTCGATGAACAAATGATGCATGATCGTAAACAGCCACCTCCTGGGGCTCTCTCCCGTCTGCCAGTTCTCGAGCCGCAGCAGTGCGCGTTCGAGGCAGTCCTGGACGAGGTCGTCGGCAGAATCGCGGTCGCGCAAAAGCGAGCGTGCGTAGCGGCGCAGGCGCGGTATTTCGCCAAGGATTGCTGCCTTCTTTTCGTCCATGACCGCTGGTTTCTGAGGTCGCCTTTGTTGATCTCGATTGAACGCGCCTTCCCGGCGCGGCGCAAGCGGCCAGCGCGAAGCGGTCCGCCGCCCCGGTCACCCAAGCAATGAGATAACGAGCCCGTCGGGCGATTTATTCCCGGCAATCAACAAGAAAGCCGAATTATCCCAAATCGGTAAACGGGAAATCATTGCCCTTGTAGAGCAGCGGAACATTGAGGCTTTTGGCACAAGCGTAGGCGAAACAGTCGCCGAAATTCAGTTGGGCCTGATGGCCGACAGCCTTGCCATAGCGCGCACTTGCATCAATGGCCTGGGAGCCAATGTCTTCGCCGATGACCACATTTTCCGCGCCAATTTCCACAATGAAACGATCGATCAGATCGCGGGCCCTGAGAAGGGCTTCAGTATCCGGCCTGTGGGAGCCCGCGGCTGCGCGCGCCACTGCCTGCGTCGCCTCGAAACGCACCAGCGCAGATACGTAGAGCGGGCCGGCAAAACCGGAAAGCCGCTTGACCAGTTCCTCCCACCCAGGTTCCCAATTGAGAATTCCGACGATCACCGATGCGTCGACGAACATCAGTCTTCCCACATCTCGTCGGTGAATTTCTTCATGTCGAAATCGGGGTTGGGCAGGCCAAGCTTCCTGGCCTCGGCTTGCAACCTCGCAATCCGATCGCGAAGCGGCACCGTGGCGCGATTGCGCTCAAGTTCGTGTACCAACGCGATCCGAACCGCCTCCGTTTTGCTCGAGGCATTGGTCTCGCGCTGCAATTTGGTTGCCAGCGCATCCACCTCATCGTCACGGATGTAGAGCGGCATGGAATATCCTCCAATGGATATTCATATATTCTACCTTGCATATTCCTTCAAGACGCTACGCTTCCCTCCTTCGCCGCCCGCGTCAAAAGTCGCTGGTAAAACAGACCGATGCCGATCAGCACGGCACCAAGCCCGATAAAGGACAGCGCCCTGAGCACGCCCTCCAGTTCGGACATGTCGAAGAGGAAGACCTTCAGCACTGCGACAGCGATCAGCCCGGCGGAGGCAATGCGCAGCACCTGCGACTTCAGCCAGACGCCGGCGGTGAGCAGCGCCACGCCGATGACCAGCCAGAGCGCCGAATAGGTGTAGGTTTCCAATTGGCCAAGCCCGCTCCACAAGCCGATGAACTCGCCCTTGAACAGGCGCCTCACCGACAGCGTGGCATAGGCAAAGGCAAGCAGCGCCGCCACCAGCGCCAACATCTGAGCATACCATTTCGGCCGCTTGTCCCTGGCGTAGAGCGCCAGCCCGCCGGCGGCGACCGCCGGCAGGAGATAGGCGAGGAACAACAGGTTGAACACCGGGATCCGGCCTGTCGATTCGTCCGTGAATAGCGGATTCAGCACCACGAAATGCCTGACAACGATGAAGGCGACCGAGACCACGCCGACGGCCATCGAACCATAGCGCAGCACCGAACTTGGCGAGCGCATGTCGATGGCGACCAGGATGGCGCCGGCGCCGATGGCGATCAGCGTGTAGATCGCCTGTTCGGCGAGCGTCATGGCACCCGTGTCGATCACGCCGCCATGCATGGCGTGACGCACCAGCATGGCAACGGCTAACAGCGCAAACAGCGCCGCGGCCGCTTCCATGGCGAGGCGCGGCCGGCCATCGGTGGTGCGGGCGAGTTGCCAGGCGGCGAAGCCGAAGGCCAGCGCCGGTATCCCGTAACCCGGCAGCAGCCAGTTGAACACCGGTGTGGTGGAGAGCAATTCAGCGCCGACGATTGTCGGATCGAAGGCGACGCGGCCGAGCACCGCGATCACGGCGCCGACAGAAATCCAGCCGAGCGCCGGATAAGAACGCCAGCGTGTCGCCAGCGCCGGTATGATGGCCGCGGCACCCAGCAATATAGTGGTCCAGCCCGAGCCGAAAGCCATGTGCAGCATCAGGAGGCCGGCGATTGCCGCGCCGCCCAAGGCAAATGATACAGCCATTCCACCCTTGAGCGGCGGCGCTTCGGCCCTTGCGATCCACTCGCCGCCGGCGGCGAAAATCACCACCAGCAGTGCCGCGATGGCGGCGTAAACAAAGTCGCGGTCGAGATTGCCGAAGGTGAACCAGAGCCCCAGCAGGATGACCAGCGGCACGATGACGGCCCATGCCGCCCAGGAGGCGGACCGCGGCCAGGAGGAGGCCGCGAACTTCCGGGCTGCCCAGAGACCGGCGCCAATGAAGACCAGGCCCAGCGCGATGCCGATGCGCCATGTCAGCGCGTTGGAGGTTGCAAGCGGCAGCCCATCGACACCAAGAGCGCCGCCCGAAAAATCGAAAGCGATCGAGGTCGGCGGTATGATGCCGAGATAGATCAGCACCGTCGCCAATCCGGCGGCGAAAAGCAGGGGCAGCGCCAGCGGTCGATAGAGCGCGACGGCCACCATCACGGCAAGCAGCACTGCCGCCGACAACGCATCGCCGGCGGCGGCGAAGACCGGGTCGACCGACAGGCCCAGCGCCGAGAATGCGACGAACAGCCCAGGCACGATCGACGGCCAGTCGAAAACCCTGGCCGGTCCGGTCTCGTCGCCACGACGGCCGAGCCAGACAAAAGCGAGCACAGCGAGCGTGGCCGCGTTGATAAACAGGATGGCGGAGAGGTTCGCCCCCGGTGCGTCGGTCATGTAGAGGATGGTCCAGATGCCGGTGCCGAAAAAGGCCGCCGCCATCAGCAGCTTCCAATCTCGGATGCGGGCGATGACGCCGGTGGCGGCAAGCACGATGGCCAGATAGCCGAACAGCGCCCAGGGATTGGGCGCCTGCGAGGCGATCAGCACCGGCGTCGCCATGGCGCCGACAAGGCCGATGCCCGCCAGCGCCTGGCCGTGGACGAGAGCGGCCGCGATGGTCGCCACGCCGATGGCGCCGAGCAGCGTGAAGGCAAGCGCTGGCCCGATGAAACCGTAAATGCCATGGGCGGCGTAGACGGTGCCGAACAGGATGAAGGCACCCGCCGCTGTCAGGATTGCCGGAATGTAGGCGCCCGCGGCGCCTTGCACGGGCATCTTGAAGCCGGTGCGGCGGATGAACTCGCCGCCCGCAACCAGCACCAGCCCGAGCACCGCAGCCATGATGAGCCGCACGCCGGGACCGAAAATACCAGCCTCGATGGTGTAGCGGATCAGGAACAACCCGCCCAGCGCCAGCGCGATGCCGCCCACCCAGACCGCCCAGCGGGTGCCGAGCGCCGTTTCGACATCGGATTGGCGGGCGGCTTTCGGCGTTGTGGCAGGTTCGGTGGGCTCCGTTGCCTTCGGCTCGCCCGTGGTCCATGGCCCGGACATGATCTCGCCGGACGGAGCTTCTGCTTCCGTAGCCGGTGCCGGTGCGGCGGTCGGCTCGCTCACTGCTGCTGGAGCCAGATCGGCCGCTGCCGCCGGCACCGGTGCCGCGTCCTCCTTGCCATCGGTGGCCGCCGGTTCGGACGGCTTGACCACTGATGGCACGGCGCCTGAAAGCACAAGGCTGCGCAACGCACCAAGTTCGCGCTCGATCAGGCCGATGCGGCCTTGCTGGCGCGAAATGATGACGAACAAGGCGATGATGGCGACAAGGCCGATCAGGCTCTCAAACATGGCGGTTCCCCCAAACCAGGCCAGTTTTCACTGACGTTTCGTCTCACTGACATTCAAATACGGCGGCTAGGCGACGGCTGGACAGCTGGAAAACTCAACGCGACGCCAGATTGGCGGCTGGAAATATGGAACATGTCTCGGTGCCGAAAGCTAGCAGCTTGCCGCCAGCGTCCTTCAACGTCGCTTCCGAAACGGCAAGCGTTCGGTCTTTGTGGACAACCTTGCCTTCGCAGACCACCTCGCCGGTCCTGGGCGTGATCGGCCGTGTCAAATTGACCTTGAATTCCGCGGTCGTATAGGCCTCGCCCTTTTCGAGCAGTGTCTGCACGGCGCAGGCCAAAGCCGAATCGAGAAGCGTCGCCGCCCAGCCGCCATGCACGCTGCCGAGCGGATTGAGGTGACGCTCGCTCGGCATGCCATGAAAGACAGCGCGCCCTTCCGAGACTTCGGTGAGGGTGAAATTCAGCAGAAAGGAAATCGGCGGCGCCGGATATTTGCCATCGACGATGCGCTGCAGCAATTCCAGGCCGGTGTACTCCAGGATGTCGGCATGCGGGATGGTGCCCAAGCCGAGCGGCGAGACGCGGCCCGGATAGAGTTCAATCTCGCTCATGTGATGATTTCTCTGGCGGCATTCTCTCCGGCAATAGTCTTGCGCGCTGCATGATGCTTGCGCAGTGCGGCAAGAAAGCCGGTGCGGGCATCGGGCTGCTCGATGGCGCGCGGCTCATAGACGTGGCGGGTGAAAAAGAAGCCGGTGAGCCGGAAGGCGTCCTCGACAGCTCCGGGATCCGCGCGCAGGCCGGAACCGCGCTGCAGGAAGGCCGGCAGCGCCAGCATCTTGTCGCGCCACGGCAAGCCTGCTTCACGCGACACGGCGCGCCCCGACTTCGGCGAGACATAGGCGAGGTCCTGTTGCGTGCCGGTGGCGGCGCAGCGGCTGAGATCGAGGCCGAAGCCGAGTTCATCGAGGATCAGAAGCTCGAAGCGTGCCACCAGTTCACCTGCGGCATCGGCGTTGTCGAGATGGACGATCATCACCGAAAGCGCCTCATAAAGGCCGCCATGGGCGTCGCGCTCCGGCAGCAGACGCAGATGTGCCACCATGGTCTGCAATCCGTAGACGGCGACGGCGCTGTCCATCAGCCGGGCGGCATTCATCTCGATCGGCTCGGCCTGGAAGGTGCCGAGATGCTCGTCAAGACGTGCCCGCCACAAGAGATCGACGCGATTGCCTGGCTGCAGGACAGGCTGCTGCTTGCGCGAACGGCCGCCGCGAACGAGACCGAGATGGCGGCCATGCGTGCGCGTCATCACCTCGAGAATGGCGCTGGTTTCGCCATGCTTGCGGGTGCCGAGAATGATTCCCTCGTCGCGCCATTCCATTTCTAGAGCTTTTCACCGATCGGGTGGCGAAATCAAGGTATGGGCCTGGCACCAGGACCGACTCTCGCAACAAGGCATAAAAAACCGCCCGCAGCAAATGCTGCGGGCGGGTGGTGAGGTCAGTCTACCCTTTAGAAGTTGCGCTGGAAGCGGAGAATGCCGCCGACATTGCTCTTTTTGGTGGCACCGGCCCATATGGAGTTCGCCGGGGTGTCATTGCCGACATTCTGGTAGTCGACTTCGGCCGTGACCGTGAAGCCGGGCACAACGGTATAGGCAACGTTAGCGGCGATGCCGAGGTTCTTCCAGTCGTCGTAAGAGACCTGAGCGTTGAACGAGGTCTTGGCGTCGAATTTGTAGGTGCCGCCGCCCCAGATTGCCCAGTTGCCGCCCCACTGCTTGTAGAAGCCGCGACCTTTGGCATCGATGGCGTTGGTCGGATCGGTGAGGTTGTCATCGGTGCCGTAACCGCCCATGACGAACAGCGAAAATTCCTTGCTGACGTTCACGTCCAAACGAACCTTGCCGGCAACTTCTTCGTAGTTGCTGTCATACGCGACGACGCCAGTGATCGCACCCCAGTCGCCCTTGTACTTCAAGCCGCCGACGACATGCGGAACATAGCTGTCGATGGTTCCGATCTTGCCGGCGCCTTCTTCGAGCGAGACCAGCCCGGTCAGCCCGTTGCCTGCATCGAAGTAGTACTGAACGACGTTGCTCTCCTGCCCGCCATAGGGCACGATCGTGTCTTGGATGACGTTCCCGGCATAGCCGATGAACGTATCGAAAGCCGTGTCGTCCTTGCCGACGCGCAGGCCGCCGAGCTGAATCCAGGCGAAACGCAGCGAGAGAGACTTGTTGCGGCCTTGCCAGTCGTCGGCATTGCTGGCTTTTTGATTGAGATAATCACCTGAGCTGTTGCCGTAGTTGAAGCGGGTCTCGGTGTAGGTCTTCAGGGTACCGATCTCGGTCTCCTGACCGGTCCAGGTCTTCAGCGTGAAGCGGGTGTTCTTGTAATAGGTCGAATGCGTGTCGCCGACGCTCTGATGGTCAGGGACATGGTTGACACCATCGAACGTGCCGGCGTCGCCGACGCCAATGTCATAACGGACATAGCCGCCGATGCGCAGGCAGGTCTCGGTGCCCGGGATGTAGAAGTAGCCGGCGCCGTAGACGTCGCAGATCTTGACGTATTCGGCCGGTTCCGGCTCGGCGACGACGACAGCGTCCGCGGCGCGCGCGCCGGATACCGCGATCAGTGCCGCGGCTGAGCCGAGAAGGAGGCTCTTGATGTTCATTTTCTGACCTCTCCAGTCAAAGTTAAAAATGGCTTCGGATTTGTGGCTGGCGGATATGTTTTCCCGCCTCATCCCCACAACGAAAAAGGCTCGCACCGCGTCCCCTTTTCGCGGCGAACATACCCATCAATCGTCCGCCTTCAATGACGGTTTCGTAAATAACGTCGATTCCATTAACAGAATAATCCTGTGTTGCACAAATAACACTTGCCATTTTAGCGAATGGCACAATCGGAACAACGTCATATATTCAATATATATACGAATAATTTCCTGGCTAGATAGCCGTATACGCATGGTACCGCTACAAAACACCGGAACTCGTGAGGCCATACCTGTTCCGAATTGCAAATACGCAGCTGTTTTTTTGCCCGACGCATCGCCATGCGACATTCGTCCCTTCGGCAACGCCGACGGCCCGGGCATCTGCGGCGATACGGTCGGCAGACCGTCCGGCAAGACTGTGAGATGGCGCCAATCGGGACGCGGTGCCCGGTAGCAGTCCGTGGCCGGATCCGACATCGGCTCCGCCCCGGCTGCCGAGCAATAGGCCAGCCCTTCAGAAATATCGGAAATATTTCAGAAACTGCTCGGGATTTTTGGCGGCACAAGAAGCAATAAGGGCAGGTCGGCCAGAGCGGTCGATCAACGGCCGGACACATTAGGCTCGTTTCCACATGCAGGTCGACCGATCGGGCAGCCCGGCGACTTCTCCTGACCAATCTGCCCGTCGAGAGGACCTGACATGATTTCCCTCCTGAGCACGGTGCGAAGGCACCAACTGACCACCTTCTTTTCACTGGCGCTTGGCCTGACCTGGCTGGGCTTCATCCCGTTCTGGCTGTCGAATGGCGACAGTATTCCCTGGTTTACGTTTGGCCCGATGGCCGCCGGCTTCATCGTCGCCTCTCTTTCCGGAGGTTGGACTTCAGTCAAGGCGATCCTCGCCTCGATGGTAAAGTGGCGGGTGCATCCGACATGGTACCTGGTGGCCTTCGGCCTGCCGTTCGCAACTCAGCTGACTTCCATCATGATCAATCCGCTATTTGGCGCCGCAGCACCAGCCTGGGCCAATATTCCAGCCTTTTCCGAGATGATGCCGATCATCGCGCTCTACGCCATCTTCAGCGGCCCGCTCGGAGAAGAGCCCGGTTGGCGGGGCTTTGCGACATCACGTCTGCTCGCCAGTCATTCGGCGCTGGCCGGCAGCCTGATCCTCGGCGTGATCTGGGCAGTCTGGCACTTTCCGCTTGGGCTGGTCGGCGACCTCAGCCTGTACGGCACGATCAATGTCTTGCTGGCTGCCGTGGTCTTCACATGGCTCTACCAGAATACCGGCAGCGTGCTTCTCGCCTTCATCATGCACCTCACCCACCAGAACAGCGTGCGCTTCCTGGGCCAGGTGTTCACGGGCGGCGACTACGTACAGCAGCAATGGCTCGGTGTCGGCATTTGGGCAGTCATCGCGGTCATCATTGTCGCCCACTATGGCACGGAAAGTTTCGTGCGCAGGCCAAAGATGCGGTTTGCCGTCGCCGGCACAGTCTAACGCAAACGCAATTGTCGCGGCGACCGAAGCCAGGCGCTGCGTCTTTCTGGCGATGAAAGTGCACTGGCCCTTGACCCAGCCCGCTCGCCGTAGCCCAATGCCGGCATGGCTTCAGGAGCGGGCCTTTGATGGCGGTCTCGGCCACCGGTCAGGTTTTTCAATTCGGCGGTTTTACGCTCGATCTGGGCAAAGGCACGCTCAGCCGGGCCGACCAGCCGGCCTTCCTGCGCCCGAAAGCCTACGCGTTGCTGACCCACCTTGCCTGCCACATCGGCCGCGTGGTGCCGAAATCGGAGCTGATGGATACGGTCTGGCCTGGAGTTTTCGTCACCGAGGATTCGCTGACGCAGTCGGTGCGCGAAATTCGTAAGGTGCTGGGTGAGGAACGGGTGCGGACGGTGTCGAAACGCGGCTACATGTTGGTGCCGGAGACGGAAGCAGTACCCGAATCCGGTGCACAGCCAATCGTGGCGGTGCTGAGATTTCGCAACGACGGCGCGGATCCAGCCAATCAGGAGATTGTCGACGGTTTTGCAGAAGACATCATCAATGGTCTTGCCCGCTTCGGCACGGTGACAGTGCTGGCGCGCAATTCGAGCTTTTCGTTCGCCTCCCATTCGCCCGCCGAGTGGCCAGCCATCCGCTCGCGCATCGGCGCCGATTATCTCGTTGAAGGCTCGGTGCGGCGACAAGCGGAGCGCATCATCGCCGCGGTCAGTCTGATCGATGCCGCCAATTCAGCGCAGCTCTGGGGCGATCGCTACCAGGCTGAGGCTGCCGGGCTGTTCGCGATCCAGCAGGACATCGTCGAGCAGATCGTCGGTCGGCTGGTGGTCAAAGTCAGCAATGCCGGACTGACGCGCGCCTCGCGGCGGCCGGTGACCAGCCTCGCCTCCTATGAGTTGGTATTGCGAGGCGTCGCCTTGATGCGCGACCCGGCGCAAAGCGACCTGAAGGCAGCTGCGGCACTGTTCGAGGCGGCGATCTCGAAGGATCCTTCCTATGGCCTCGCCCACACGTATTTGGCGCTGTCCCATGTGCTGAACAGCGAATTCGGACCCACCAGCAGTTCCGTGCTGGCAAAAGCCCGCGATCTTGCGGAAAGGGGTATCGCGCTGTCTCCCGACCAGGCGACGGCGCACCGCATTCAGTCGCTGGTCCGGCTCAGCATGCGCGACCATCCGGCCGCCGAGCATCATTTGCGGATCGCGCTCGAGCTTAATCCTGGCGACGCCGAATGCATCGAGCAGATGGGCCATCTTCTGACGATGCGCGGCCGACCGCTCGAGGCGCTCAGCTGGCTGGCGCGCGCCATCAGGATCGACCCGCTCAATCCTCACTGGTACCAATACGATCGATCGCTGGCGCTCTACATGCTGGGCGAATACCGGCCGGCCGCGGAGGCATTGGAACTGGCGACGCGGCCAACGCCGTGGATCCGCACGCGCCTGGCCGCCTGCTATGCGCAACTCGGCAACATGGAGGCGGCAACACGCCAGGCGGCGTTGATCAATGCCGGTGGCTTCGATTTTTCGCCGGTCGACTATGCGACAACAGTGGTCCCGTTCGAAAACGCCGTCGACGCGGAGCATCTTGTCAATGGCGTATTGCTGGCGCTGGGACGGCGACGTTAGATCCGGTGCCGTTACCTCACAGCTTATAGGCGTGGCGACCAACCAGCTGACGAGTGCTGTGTCGATTTCGACCTTAATGCGGGAACTCCAGTCCCATCTCGCGGTAGCGCTCGGGATCGTCACCCCAGTTTTCGCGCACCTTGACGAACAGGAAGAGGTGCACCTTCTGCTCGAGAATGCCCGCGATTTCCATGCGCGCCGCCTGGCCGATGGCGCGGATGGTCTCGCCCTTGTGGCCGAGCACGATCTTCTTCTGGCTGTCGCGCTCGACGTAGATGGTCTGATCGATGCGCACCGAGCCGTCCGGCTTCTCTTCCCATTTCTCGGTCTCGATATGGGAGGAATAGGGCAATTCCTGATGGAGCCGCAGATACAGTTTTTCGCGCGTGATCTCGGCTGCGAGCTGGCGCATCGGCAGGTCCGAAATCTGGTCTTCCGGATAGTACCAAGGGCCGGCCGGCAGTGCCTGCGCCAGATAGTCGAGCAGGTCCTTGCAGCCGGAACCGGTCAGCGCCGAGACCATGAAGGTGCGCTTGAACGGCACTTTCTCATTCGCCGCCGCGGACAGGGCCAGAAGCGTCTCGTGCTTGACCCGGTCGACCTTGTTGAGGATCAGCGCCATCGGCTGGGGGNGAGGATGGCGTCGGCATCGCCCCGAATGCCGCGCTCGGCATCGATCAGCAGCAAGACGATGTCGGCGTCCTTGGCGCCGCCCCAGGCGGTGGTGACCATTGCCGTGTCGAGCCGCCGCTTGGGCTTGAAGATGCCGGGCGTGTCGACGAAGACGATCTGCGCATTGTCATGCGTGGCGATGCCGCGCACGATGGCACGTGTCGTCTGCACCTTGTGGGTGACGATCGACACCTTCGCGCCGACCAACTGGTTGACGAGCGTCGACTTGCCAGCATTGGGCGCGCCGATCAGCGCGACAAAACCGGAGTGCGTGGCGGGGGGTTCAGCAGTTTCGATATCGGTCATGCCGCGTTCCATACACCTTCGCGCAGCAGAAGGGCAGCCGCGGCCGCCTGCTCGGCCTCGCGCTTGGAACGGCCGCTGCCGACTGCCGGCTGAAACGCGCCGACCCTGACGCTGACCGTGAACAGCGGGTCGTGGTCCGGCCCCTCGCGGCTGTCGATCTGGTAGGCGGGAACCGCACCCGCCGCCTGATGCGCCCATTCCTGCAATTCGGTCTTGGCGTCGCGGCGCGCCGCCCCCGAAGCCTGCGAACGCGGCACCCAATATTTGTGGATGAAAGCCCGCGCCGCCTCCAGCCCACCGTCGAGATAGAGCACGGCGATCAGCGATTCCAAGGCGTCGGCGCGCAGATTGACGCGCTTGCGCCCATCGAGCCCGCGTATATCCGATCCGGCGCGGATCAGGTCCGGCAACCCGATATGTTCAGCAATGTCCGAAAGCGCCTCGGCGTTGACCAGCGCGTTGAGCCGCAGTGACAGCTCGCCTTCCGCCGCATCGGGAAATGCGGCCAGCAGCATGTCGGCGACGACCAGGCCGAGAACGCGGTCGCCGAGAAACTCGAAGCGCTCGTAATCGATGCCGGCATTGGCGCCACGGGCACTGGCATGCGTGAGCGCGCGCTGCAGGCGCTGGCGGTCGGCAAAGGCATGGCCCGTGCGTTCCACAAGCGCTTCGGCGAGCGCATCGGCGGTCAGGCGTTTTGCCGCTGCCATCCCTAATTGACGAAGTGGAACAGGCGCGACGCGCGCATCAGCGACGGCCATTTCCAGATTTCGAGTGGGCTTGCCTTGCCGGCGATCGAGAAGAAAACGAGATTGGCGCGGCCAACCAGGTTTTCCGCCGGAACATAGCCGACCGTGAAACGACTGTCGGCGGAGTTGTCCCGGTTGTCGCCCATCATGAAATAATGGCCGGGCGGCACGTCGAATTCGCGGGTGTTGTCGCCGATCGAATTCGGCGACAGGTCCAGCGTGTCGTAGCTGACACCATTAGGCAGGGTCTCACGATAGACGTCGATCGGATAATCCTTTTCCGTGACGTCGGGATTATCGATCTGGCCGGTCTTCACACGCGGCACGCCCACGCCATTGATGAACAACTGGCCGTCCTTCATCTGGATCTTGTCGCCGGGCAGGCCGACCACGCGCTTGATATAGTCGACGGAAGGGTCCGGCGGGAACTTGAACACCACGACATCGCCGCGCTTGGGCTCGGAGCCCCAGATGCGGCCAGAAAAAATATCGGGGCCAAAAGGCAGCGAATAGCGCGAGTAGCCGTAGGACCATTTGGTGACGAACAGATAGTCGCCTTCCAGGAGCGTCGGCCGCATCGATCCCGACGGGATCGAAAAGGGCTGGAACAAGAGCGTGCGGATGACCAGGGCGAGCAAAAGCGCCTGGACGACGACGCTGACGGTTTCGCCAAGCCCGCCGGATTTCTTCTGGGATTTATCAGCCACGCTCATGTCGTCCTCGATTGTGCGTTGGATGGTATAGAGTCTCGGCGCGCGCTGGGCAACGTCAATGCCGGTCGTCAGAGGCAATCAATGTGGCGCTTCTTCGACGGGCAACGCTTCGATGATCATAAAGGCTTGAGCGAGCGGGAAATCATCCGTGATGGTGAGGTGGATCGCCGCGCGATGCCCCCGGGGCAGAATCTTTTCCAGCCGCGCCAGTGCGCCGCCAGTCAGCGCCATCGTCGGCGCCCCGCTGGGCAGGTTGACGACACCCATGTCGCGCCAGAAGACGCCTTGCGCCAGACCCGTTCCCAAGGCCTTGGCGCAAGCCTCCTTGGCAGCGAAGCGCTTGGCGTAGGAGGCCGCGCGGGCGCGCCGGTTTTCCGAACGCGCCTGTTCGACCTCGGTGTAGATTCTCTGGATGAAGCGCTGGCCGTGGCGCTCCAGCGACTTCTCGATGCGCCTGATATCGATCAGGTCACTGCCGATGCCAATGATCATCGTGCGGCGGAGCCGATGCTTCCCGTGGGATGGGACGATCGGCGTGCGCGCTCGGCAAGGCGCTTGCGACGCTGTTCGCGGAAAGCGTTCATGCCCCAGCGCGTGATGCCGTAGAACAAGAGGCCAAACACCAGCCCGAGCGGCACGGCGCCGATCAGCATGGGTTCCAGCACGGGGTGCCACAGCTTCGCAAACGAAAGCGTATGCATCATGTCGCCCAGTTGCGCCGGCGGTCCGTGCTTGGGCAGGCGCTCATGCAGGATCAGCTTGCCGGTTTCCCAGGACGCGCCCCACAACAGGGGAAAGGTCAACGGATTGCCGAAGAAAACCGCGCCGAGGGCGGCTGCCACCAGATTGCCGGCGATCAGCCAGCACACGATAGCGGCAATGGCGAAATGGAAGCCCACCGGGAAAAACGATGCAAAGACGCCGGCGGCGACCCCGGCCGCCACAGCGTGCGGCGTGGCCTTCAGCCGCAGGATACGCTTGGAGAAATACTGGAGCGAGCGTGAAAACGAGCGGCGCGGCCACAGATAGGTACGCACCCGCTCGAGAAGACCATCCGGCTTGCGGCGACGAAAAAGCACTCTTTCCTATTCCCGGTAACGTACAGCTTACATACCGGCTGCTTCCAGCCCGGCTTCGACCGCCATATCTTGCGCTTTGCGGCCGCCTAAAGGCAATCGCGACTTTGATATAGCCATGCGCACCCCCGACAACAACCGAATGCCATCCGAACTGCGGCCATACAGCCTATAATCCTGGTAAGGTTCGCCTCCTCCAACACCGGACAATCACGGCGAATTTGAGAAGGGGCGTCGGCTTTTTGTCGCAGCCCAATGCTTGCGATACTACCGCAGGTATTCGCTGACCTCGACAAGGTTGCCGTCGGGGTCGCGGAAATAGACCGACATCATCGGGCCGCGGGCGCCGGTGCGTTCGACCGGCCCCAGTTCCACCACCACAGTGTTTGCCTCGAGACTGGCGATGACTTCGCCGAGCGGGCGATCGGTGATCAGGCAGAAATCGCCGGATCCTGCCCTCGGCAACCTAGCCTTCGGTTCGAAAGTGCGACCGATCTCGTGGACATTGATCTTCTGATTGCCAAAAGCCAGCGCTGTCGGCTGGCCCGGCGTATCGATGCGCTCAAAACCCAGTACGCGCTGATAAAAGGCGCAGGTCGCGTCGAGCGACGCCACCGTCAAAACAAAATGATCGATCCCGACGATCATCTCGACCTCCCGTCGTCAGATGTTGCGGCTGCCGGGCTTGATTGCCGGTATGGCGGCAAGCTCCGGCGGCAACCGGTCCGCAGGATAGGCCGGGACCTCATACTCGGCCAGCGCGATCAGCGGCACACCGACATGGGTCTTGCCGGCCGAACGGTCGATGATGCAGGCGGCGGCGACCACTTCGGCGCCAAGCTCGCGCAGGCAGTCGATGGTTTCGCGGATCGACAGGCCGGTGGTGACGATGTCCTCGACAATGACGACACGCGCCCCGCGCGCGATCTCGAAGCGACGCAAGCGGAACTCGCCCCCTTCCCGCTCGACCCAGATCGCCGGCACGCCAAGATGGCGCGAGGTCTCGTAAGCCGGGATCAGGCCACCGATCGCCGGGCCGACGACATAGTCGATCTTGCCCGGCACCGCCGCGCGGATCTTTGTCGCCAGCGCCTCGCACAGCCGCTCGGTCTTGTCGGCATGCATGAACACGCGCGCCTTCTGCAGGAAAACCGGGCTGCGCAAGCCGGACGTCAAGATGAAATGCCCCTCCAGAACAGCACCTGCCTCGCGGAAAATGCCCAGCACTTCATCGGTGTTCATTGTTCGCTCCAGTGAGTAGTGAGTAGTGAGTAGTGAGTAGTGAGTAGAGGGTAGGGTAGAGGGTAATGCACTTCCTTCACCATTCACTACTCACTATCACCCATTCACACGCCGTGCGTCGCTGACGCTCGAATTGTCCTTGAGCTGCGACAGCAGCCGGTTGAGATGCTTCAGATCCCAGACCTCGAGATCGATCAGCATTTCGGTGAAGTCGGGTGCCGTGCGCACCATCGACAGCGTATGGATGTTGGCGTCGTTGGAGGCAACGACCTGGGCGATGTCGGCGAGCGATCCCGGCGCGTTGATGGCGGTGACCGAGACACGCGCGGGAAACCGCTCCTTGGTGCGTTCGTCAATGTCCCAGCGCACGTCGATCCAGCGCTCGGGCTGGTCGTCGAAGGCCTGCAGCGCCGGCGACTGGATCGGATAGATGGTGATGCCGGTGCCCGGCTGGACGATGCCGACGATGCGGTCGCCAGGCACGGCGCCTTCCGGCGCGAAGCGCACCGGAAGATCGCCGCGCACGCCGCGGATGGGAACTGCACCGTCGCGCGGCTGGTCCTTGTCCTTGCGCGCGGCGCGGCCCGGTATCTGGAACAGCATGCCGGCGGCATTGCGGATCTTCGACCAGCCCTCCTCGCGCTGTTTGGGCGCGGCCGGCGTGACGCGCTCGTCCTTGTAGTCGGGGAACACCGCCTTCATGACGTCGGTCGAGGCCAGTTCGCCGCGACCGACCGAGGCCAGGACATCCTCGATGTCCTTGCGCGCCAGCCTGTGCAGCACCGGCTTCAGGCTATCCTTGGTGAAAGTCTTGCCGGCCCGTTCGAAGGCCCGCTCCAGAATGCGCGCGCCAAGGCCCGAATACTGCTTGCGGATGGCGTTCTTGGTGGCCCGGCGGATGGCGGCGCGCGCCTTGCCGGTGACGACGACCGATTCCCAGGCGGCAGGGGGCACCTGCGCCTTGGAGCGGATGATCTCGACCTCGTCGCCATTCTTCAGTTCCGTCATCAACGGCATGATGCGGCCGTTGACCTTGGCGCCGACACAAGTGTCGCCGACATCGGTGTGCACCGCATAGGCGAAGTCGATGGGCGTGGCGCCGCGCGGCAACGCAATCAGCATCCCCTTCGGCGTGAAACAGAACACCTGGTCCTGGAACAGCTCCAGCTTGGTGTTTTCGAGGAAATCCTCGGGATTGTCGCCTTCGGCGAGTTGTTCGATGGTGCGCCGCAGCCAGGCATAGGCGTTGGTTTCCTTCGAGATCGCGGGGGCGGCACCGTTCACCTTGCCGCCGGTATCCTTGTAGATGGAATGGGCGGCGACGCCATATTCGGCGATCTTGTTCATCTCGCGGGTGCGTATCTGCAGTTCGACACGCTGGCGCGAAGGGCCGACGATGGTGGTGTGGATCGAGCGGTAGTCGTTCTGCTTCGGCGTCGAGATGTAATCCTTGAAGCGGCCGGGAACCATCGACCATGTGGTGTGGATGGCGCCGAGCGCACGATAGCAATCCTCGACCGTATCGACGACGACGCGGAAGCCGAAAATGTCGGACAGCTGCTCGAAAGACAGCGCCTTGGCCTCCATCTTGCGGAACACAGACCACGGCTTTTTCTGGCGGCTTTTGACGCCGGCATTGATCGCATGCTTCTCGAACAGCGTAGACAGTGCCTTTTCAATGTCGGTCAGCACGCCCTTGTTGCGCTCGAAGATCTCGGCAAGCCGCGCGGTGACGGCGCGGTAGGCTTCCGGATTGATGAAGCGGAAGGCGATCTCCTCCAATTCCTCGCGCATACCTTGCATGCCCATGCGCCCAGCCAGCGGCGCATAGATGTCCATGGTCTCCTCGGCAATGCGCAGGCGCTTGGCCTCCGGCATATGGTCGAGGGTGCGCATGTTGTGCAGGCGGTCGGCGAGCTTGACCAGAAGCACGCGGACATCCTCCGAGATGGCCAGCAGCAGCTTGCGCAGGTTTTCCGCCTGCTCGGCCTTCTTCGACACGAGGTCCAGCTTCTTAAGCTTGGTCAGGCCCTCGACCAGCTTGCCCATTTCCGGGCCGAACAGATCGTCGATCTCGGCCCGCGTCGCCGTGGTGTCCTCGATGGTGTCATGCAGCAGGGCGACCGCAATGGTCGCCTCGTCCATGTGCATTTCGGTGAGAATCGCCGCGACTTCGAGCGGATGCGAAAAATAGGGATCGCCGGACGCGCGCTTCTGGTGGCCATGCTTCTGCATGGCATAGACATAGGCCTTGTTGAGCAATGCCTCGTTGACGTCAGGCTTGTAGCGCTGGACGCGCTCGACAAGCTCATACTGACGCATCATGGGCGGAATCTCTCGGCGATGAAATGAATCATGCGCCGCACTGCTGTACGGCGCATGTCATAGATAACCACGAAACTGCCAGGACGGAAGTGCGGAAGATTATTCCAGCCCCCCCCCGGAACAGAAGCTCGCTCTTAGTAGTCGTCGCTCTTTTCCGGCGGCACCAGACCCTCGATGCCGGCCAGCAGGTCTTCCTCGGTCATCCGGTCGAACGTGACATTCTCCTCGGCGTCGTCGGTGTCGGCGGCCGCAACGGCACCGCCGGTCTGGTCGGCGATCACTTCGCCATCGGCCTCGGGCTCATCGACCTCGACATGCTTCTGCAGCGAGTGGATCAGATCTTCCTTGAGATCGTCGGGCGACAGCGTCTCGTCGGCGATCTCGCGCAAGGCGATGACCGGGTTCTTGTCGTTGTCGCGCGGCACGGTGATCTGCGCGCCCTGGCTGATCTGGCGAGCGCGGTGGCCGGCAAGCAGCACCAGCTCGAAGCGGTTGTCGACCTTGTCGATGCAATCTTCAACGGTTACGCGGGCCATGGATTGCCCCTTTCATGCCTGGATTTGACGGAAAACAGGCGCGGTCCATAACCCGAACGCCGCCGAAATACAAGCTTCTTGGCAATGGCGGCGCTATTGGGCGCTCAATCCCCTGTCCAGACGCTGGATTTGGCAAAGTCGGGGGATTTGGCAAAGTCGGGCCGCCTCCTTCTTTCGGCGCTGCGATCACAATTGCTTGCAGTGCCCCATCACGCCTTGGATTGCCACCAAACTGGCGTTATCTCGGATGGACAAGGTCAGCCGGTTTATTATGAGCCTGACCGATAGTCGCTACCGCATTTCGTTTAGACGGCCCGCATTTTCGAAAAGGAATATTTTCCATGTTCGACCCTCGTGAAAAAATCGCCCTGTTCATCGACGGTGCCAATCTCTACGCCACGTCGCGGGCGCTCGGCTTCGACATCGACTATCGCAAGCTCTTGTCGAGCTTCCAGAAGCGCGGCTATCTCCTGCGCGCCTATTATTACACGGCGCTGGTGGAGGATCAGGAATACTCGTCGATCCGCCCCTTGATCGATTGGCTCGACTATAACGGCTTCAAGGTGGTCACCAAACCCGCCAAGGAATTCACCGACTCGACCGGCCGCCGCAAGATCAAGGGCAATATGGACATCGAGCTCACGGTCGACGCGCTGGAGCTCGCCGATGTCGTCGACCACTATGTCATCTTTTCCGGCGATGGCGACTTCCGCACGCTGGTCGAGGCGCTGCAGCGGCGTGGCCGCAAGGTGTCGATCGTCTCGACCATGGCCTCGCAGCCGCCGATGATATCGGACGACCTGCGCCGCCAGGCCGACCATTTCATCGACCTTGTGACGCTGAAGAACGAGGTCGGCCGCGATCCCTCGGAGAGGCCCGTGCGCCGGCCCGAGCCGGCCGAAGTCGACGAGGACGACTACTGAGGCCGGTCGCCTTGACGGCCCTTTCCGCTTCCGAGCCGAACCGCGACTGCCCGCTCTGTCCGCGGCTGCATGACTTCATCGCCGAATGGCGGCAGCGCGAGCCGTCCTGGTTCAACGCGCCGGTACCGACTTTCTTGCCGCCGGAAGGTGACGCCGCGGTTCGATTACTGATCGTCGGGCTGGCGCCCGGCCTGCGCGGCGCCAACCGCACCGGGCGTCCCTTCACCGGCGACTATGCCGGCGACCTGCTCTACTCGACGCTGATCGCGCTCGGTTTTGCACGTGGCGAGTTCAAGGCCCGGCCCGATGACGGTCTGGAGCTTGTCGGCACGGCGATCACCAATGCGGTGCGCTGTGTGCCGCCGGAAAACAAACCCGTGGGCGCCGAGATCGCCACTTGCCGGACGTTCCTGGTGCCGACGATCGCCCGCTTCCCCAATCTGCGCGCCGTGCTCGCGCTGGGATCGATCGCGCACCAGTCGACGGTGCGCGCGCTGGGCGGGCGTGTCGCCGCCTACCCGTTCAAGCATGGCGGGCAATTGCCGGCCGGCGGCATCACGCTTTTTTCGAGCTATCACTGCTCGCGCTACAACACCAATACGGGTGTGTTGACGGAAGCGATGTTCGTCAAGGTGTTCAGCGAGATCGCGGCGTTCCTGCGGGAATAGCGCGATTCCGGACGGGAAACCGTTTCACAATTTTTCTGAAATTGCGTCAGAACCCCTCCAGCACGATTTTGCCCTTGGCCCTGTCGCTCTCGATCAGCGCGTGAGCACGCTTCAGATTGGCGGCATTGATGGGACCGAACGTCTCACCCAGCGTGGTGCGGATCGTGCCAGCGTCTACGAGCCGCGCCAGTTCGTTCAGATGCTCTCCCTGCGCAGCCATATCAGGCGCTTCGTACAGTGAGCGGGTGAACATCAGCTCCCAATGGATCGAAACGCTCTTGCGCTCATTCATCGCGCTGAAAGTGTGGGGCGACGCGAATGTGACGCTGGCGCCAGAGGGGTCTCAAGCCGCGGCTTGAGGCGGTGGCGGCAGCGACCGGCAAAGCTCACACCGGCAGCAGTGCGTCCGGTTCCACGTCGCCGATCGAGGCATAGGTAAGTGCCACCGCAATCGTCATTGGATTCAATGACATGGCTCGGCTTGTGAAGAAACAGATTCGGGCGCGCGTCAACACCTCAATGCGCGGATGCAAGCAGCGCCGCCAATCTCTCTTGCCCGCCCTGAAGAACGTTCAGGTCGACATCGCCCGCGATCCCGTCGACGCGGCCCCTGTTGTGATACTGCCAATAGACCCAGTCGTGGCGGTCCGGCTCCACGAGCAGCGAGCGAAGCCAGAGCGGACGAGCCGCGATCTGCCCGGCATAGGCTGCCTCGGCCTCATCCGTCAGATAGACGATCGCCGGCTTGCCGAACGCTGCCTCGACAGGTCCGAGAAAGGCCTGGAGTTCGGCATTCAACTGTTCGGGCGACGGGCGCTGCGGACAATTGCCGCCGAACTCGACGTCGACGACCGGCGGCAGCAAGGGCTGATCGCGTGGCACGACCGAGATGAAGTTCTTCGCCTGATCGGCGCCGGGCCGGCAGAAGGTGAAGAAATGATAGGCGCCGACAGCTAGGCCGGCCGCGCGAGCCTCCCGCAGATTCCGATCAAAGGCATCATCGACATGATCGCCGCCCTCGGTCGCCTTGATGACGGCAAAGGCGACATCGTCGGCGGCAACGCGCCGCCAGTCGATCTGGCCCTGATGATGGGAAACATCGATGCCCCTGAGCGGATATTTGCCGCGGTCGGGAGAATAGGTCTGAAAGTAGAAGAAGCCGCCGGCGACGATGAGGGTTGCAAGAATCAGGCTAACCGATCCCCAGAGGATGATCTGGTTCTTCAAGACTGTCTCCTCCGGTATCAGCTTGGCTCCACTGCTCGCACCTGAAGGCCAAACGCTTGGCTTTTCCAGGGCTATCGCCCGATGTTTCTCACCCGCGCTCCTTCAAGAGCCGGCCCTTTTCGCGCGACCAGTCGCGCTGTTTCTCGGTCTCGCGCTTGTCGTGCAGCTTCTTGCCGCGACCGACGGCAAGCAGCAGCTTGGCGCGGCCCTGGTCGTTGAAATAGATTTTCAGCGGCACCAAGGTCATGCCTTCGCGGTCGACACTCTGCGCCAGCTTTGCCATCTCGCGCTTGTTGAGCAGCAGTTTGCGGCGCCGCCTAGGCTCGTGGTTGAAGCGGTTGGCCTGCAAATATTCCGGCAGGTAGGAGTTGATCAGCCAGATCTCGCCGCCCTCGACCGAAGCGTAGCTGTCCTGGATGTTGGCTTGGCCCTGGCGCAGCGACTTGACCTCGGTGCCGGTCAGCACAAGGCCAGTCTCGATCGTGTCGAGCACCTCATAGGAAAACCGCGCCTTGCGGTTTTCCGCAACGGTCTTGTTGTTGGGATCGGCTTTTCTGACTTGATTCATGATGTGGAGAGGTGGCGCCTCATCCCTAATTAATCAAGCCGGCGTGCTTCATGGCCGCATCGATCTTTTCTGCTGTCGAAGGCTCGACCGTAACCAACGGCGAACGCAGCACGTTCTCGACCTTGCCGAGCTTCGACAGCGCGTATTTGGCGCCGGAAACGCCGGGCTCGATGAAAATGGCCTTGTGCAGCGGCAACAGACGGTCCTGCAATTCCAGCGCCTTGGCGCTGTCGCCGGAAAGCGTCGCTTCCTGGAACTCGGCACAGAGCCGCGGCGCGACATTGGACGTCACCGAGATGCAGCCGACGCCGCCATGCGCGTTGAAGCCGAGCGCGGAGGCATCCTCGCCCGAAAGCTGAATGAAATCCTTGCCGCAAGTCATGCGCTGCTCGGAAACACGTTCGACCTTGCCGGTCGCATCCTTGACGCCGACGATGTTCTTGAAGTCATGCGCCAGCCGTCCCATCGTCTCCGGCATCATATCGATGACCGAGCGCGGCGGGATGTTGTAGATGATGATCGGCAGCTTGGTCGCCCTGGCGACGGCGGCGAAGTGCTCGTAGAGCCCGCGCTGCGTCGGCCTGTTGTAATAGGGCGTGACGACCAAAGCGGCATCGGCGCCGGCCTCCTCGGCATATTGCACGAGGCCGACGGCCTCTTCGGTGTTGTTGGAACCGGCGCCTGCGACGACCGGAGCGCGGCCCTTGGCCACCTCGATGCAGACCTTGACGACGTGGCGATGCTCGTCATGCGACAGCGTCGGCGACTCGCCCGTGGTGCCGACCGGGACCAGGCCCGCCGTGCCCTCGCCGAGCTGCCATTCGACAAACGCGCGAAAGGCTTTCTCGTCGAAACGCCCGCTCTTTTCGAACGGTGTCACGAGCGCAGTAAGCGAGCCTCTCAGCATATCGTCCAACTCCTTGGGACTTCTTTGTTTGTGCATGTCGTTGTCCCAAACCCGGTAACCATTTTTGGGCGACATGCATCGGTGTTTTGTCGATCAGTTTGCCGTGCGCGCCTTCTAGCCGAAAGCGAAGCGGCGCACCATAGTCTCGACATGGTTGCGCGGCAAGCATTGCCGTGGTGCCACCGAGCGCAATTCGAACGGCCTCGATAAGCTTTTGTTTACGAGCCCTTCACGACCTAAGTTTAGGCTTCGAGGCATCTTCGCCTGCTGGCAAATGCCAGAGCAAGGAAAGAGGTAGATCATGCCGGCCAATCGGCCCCATTTCTTCGCGCTGCTTGGCGCCATTGCCGTGCTGGTGCCCGGCGTGGCGATCGGCGGCAGCGTCGATGTGCGGGTCACCTCGGCCATCCCCATGCCGGATCTGCAAGACCAGAACCTGCAAGACCCGAACCGGCAAGACGAGGCGCAGCAGGATCCCTCCCCCAGCGTCGCCCTGCTGAAAAGCGGGCTGGATGCGCTGGCGGCCGGTGATATTCCCCGCGCTCGCGGCGTGCGTGACGCCCTGCCCGCTCACGCACTCGACCAGCACATTCTGGCCTGGGCAATCGCGCTTTATGGCGGCGACAAGGTACCGAGCGGCGATATCGCCAACGCCGCGAAGGTGCTGCCCAACTGGCCGGGCACGGCTGCCCTGCGCAAGAACAGCGAGCGCGCTCTCTATCGCGAAAACCCCGCCCCCGACATCGTCGTCCGGGCGTTCGATGGCAGCCAGCCGCAGACATTCGAAGGCGTGATGGTTTTAGCCCGTGCCTATGTGGCATCCGGCGATATCAAGGCGGCGCGCTCGGTGCTGTCGCCGTTCTGGCACACGGCAATCCTGGAAGCCAAGGACGAGACGGCGCTGATCAAGGAGTTCGGCGGCCTGATCCCTGCCGCCGACCATCGCTTTCGCATGGAGCGCATGTTCTATGCCGACAGGGTGAATTCCGCCCTGCGCGTCGCCGGCCTTGCCGGCGCCCAGCAGCTGGCGGACGCCTGGGCCGCCGCCGACAGGGGCGACAAGAACACGCCGAAACTGCTCAAGGCAGTGCCGGTGGCGCAGCGTTCGGCCGGTTTTTTCTTCGCCCAGGCCGAGTATTTGCGCAAGCAGGAGGATCTTGCCGGCGCCGCCGCCATTGTCATGAAGGCGCCGACGGACCGCGAGGCACTTGTCGATCCGGATGCCTGGTGGGTCGAGCGCCGGGTGCTGTCGCGCGAGTTGGTCGACCAGGGCGACATGAAGATGGCCTACCGGATCGTCGCCATGCATGCGGCCGAAAGTGCTGCCAATGCGGCGGAAGCCGAATTCCATGCCGGCTGGTACGCGTTGCGCGGCCTGAACGACCCCAAGCTTGCCGTAACGCATTTCACGCGCATCGCCGACCTTGCCCAGGGGCCGATGACCCTGTCGCGCGCTTATTACTGGCTCGGCCGTGCCGCGGAAGTCGGCGGCCCCGGCAATGCCAAGGACTATTTTGGGCGCGCAGCTGACTATGGCACGACTTTTTACGGCCAGCTTGCCGCCGAGCGTGTCGGCCGGCAGGCGCTGAATATCGTCTATCCCTCGCCAAGTGCGGCCGACCGGCAGAGTTTTGCCGGCCGTGAAGCGGTGAGCGCCATCAAGCGCCTGCAGGAGGCAGGCTATGATCGCTATGCCGAAACGCTCTATCGCGATCTTGCCGGACAGTTGACCAGCCCCGGCGAACTGGCACTGCTCGCTGTCCTTGCCGAGAAGCAGGACAACCATTTCATGGCGTTGAAGGTCGGCAAGATCGCCGGCGCCCGCGGCATCGATGTCGGCGCGCTGTCGCATCCGCTCGGCGTCATTCCCGATTCGGCCAATATTTCCGGTTCGGGCAAGGCGCTGGCCTATGCGATCGCTCGCCAGGAAAGCGAATTCAACGTCGGCGCCGTCTCCAGCGCGGGAGCACGCGGGCTGCTGCAGCTGATGCCGGGAACCGCCAGGCAATTGGCGAAGAAGGCCGGATTGCAGTTTTCGCAGACACGGCTGACCACCGATGCCGGCTACAACGCCACGCTTGGCTCGGCCTTCCTTGGCGAACAGCTCAACCGCTTCAACGGCTCCTATGTGCTGACCTTCGCCGGCTACAATGCCGGTCCGGCCCGGGCCAGCCAATGGGTGGCGAAATACGGTGACCCGCGCGGCAAGGACATCGATGCCGTGGTGGACTGGATCGAGCGGATTCCTTACACGGAAACAAGAAGTTACGTGCAGCGCGTGATGGAGAATTACGAGGTCTACAAGATGCGTATTTCCGGCAAATACGACATTGTAGGCGATCTGGTGAACGGACGGAGTTGACGGCAAGCACACCGTCGCCAAAGTTGCCGATCTCCCCCCTTGCGGGGGAGATGCCTGGCAAGGCAGAGGGGGGTGCTGTCCCGCCAACCTGTCGATNCCCCCCTCTGGCCTGCCGGCCATCTCCCCCGCAAGGGGGGAGATTGGCAGCTTCGGCGTCGCGCCTTCTATTTGACCGCTCCTGCACTCATCTGTAGCAGTCGGAAACAAGCCGGCCAGGAGTCTTTTCCAATGTCGAACCACGAAGGCTTTTGCGATTACTTCTACGCCGCGCCGGATGGGCTCAGACTTCATGCGCGCGTCTATGGCGAAGCGAATTCCGGACACTGGCCGGTCGTCTGCCTGCCTGGCCTGACCCGTAACGCGCGGGATTTTCACGAGCTGGCGCTGCATCTGTCGACAGGACCCAATCCACGCAACGTGGTTGCCTTCGACTATCGCGGACGCGGGCAGTCGGCCTACGATCCCGATCTCAGCCACTATAATGTCGGCATCGAGGCCGGCGACGTGCTTGCCGGGCTGGCAGCGCTCGGCATCGAGGAGGCCGCCTTCATCGGCACCTCGCGCGGCGGGCTGATCATCCATGTGCTCGGCGCCCTGCGGCCAGCCGCGCTGAAAGCCATTGTTCTCAACGACATCGGGCCCGTGATCGAGCCGGCAGGCCTCGCGCATATCCAGTCGTATCTCGAGCGCGCGCCGAAGCCGAAGACCGTCGCCGAGGTGATGAATGCTCAACGCAGCGTTCACGGTCGGGACTTTCCGGCGCTCACCGAAGCTGACTGGAAGCGGATGGTGGCGGCGCTCTACCGCGAGACGGATCTGGGGCTGTTGCCGGACTTCGACCCGAGACTGGTCGACACGGTTGCCGGTCTCGACCTGTCGCAGCCATTGCCGGCCTTGTGGCCGCAGTTCGATGCGTTGGCGGCGATTCCCTTGCTCGCCATACGCGGCGCCAATTCGAGATTGCTGTCGGTGGATACGCTGCGGCGGATGCGAGAGCGCCATCCGATGATGGATACGATCACGGTCGAGGGCCAGGGTCACGCCCCTTTCCTTGAGACCGGCAGCTTGCCCGACGACATCGCGGCTTTTCTCGCCCGTGCGGAAAGGCAGGGAGGCTCGAAGCAAGAAGCCTAGGGTCAAATCTTGACCCCATGAATTGCGGTCGCCCGCCCCATTGCACCGAGGCGTCTCCAGCACGGCAACGCAGCCGTCGAGATCGTTGGTGGCCAGATGCGCGTGGCGCATGGTCATCGACAGGGTCTGATGGCCGAGCCACATCTGCACACGCCTGATGTCGATGCCGCCCTGGACAAGTCGCGAGGCGCAGGTGTGACGCCGGATGTGCGGCACGACCTGGTCATCGGCGCCAAGTCCGACCTCGGCTTTCGCCTCGTTCCAGATGGCACGGAACTGTGCCTGGCTGAGCTTGGTGAATGGGCCTTTCGGCCGACGGCCTTCGGCCGGGGGCAGCTTGGTCACCTCCTTGACCGCTCGGTCATCGGGGTGGTGCGGCTGCGGCCGGATTTGGTGATCCAGAAGGAGACGCGATGCTCCTGGAGGTCGTTCCAGATCAGCCTCAGCGCCTCGCCGAGACGGCAGCCGCTATCGACCAGGAAGACGGAAAGCCTGTAGGCATCCTCGCTGCGGCTCTTGATAGCGGCGAACAGCCGCGCCTCTTCGTCCCTTTCCACGAAACGAATCCGCCCCGCCCGTTCCTTCTGGCGACGAAACTCGGGCAGGCTGTGAATATCCCCCATCTTGTAAGCCTTGCGCAGCAGTTTGCTGAGGGCAGCCATCTTTCGATTGATGGTTGCGTTGCTGTTGCCGCGCTGGCGCAAGGTGACATCCTGCTTCGCGGGGAGGTCTGGGCTTGTCCTGCGAAGCTCGAAGAGCGAAGCAGGATGGCGGAGAGGATGGGATTCGAACCCACGAGAAGCTTTTGACCTCTACTCCCTTAGCAGGGGAGCGCCTTCGACCACTCGGCCACCTCTCCGTTGCGCCGCAGATAAAGAAAAGCGCCGCCACAATCAACAAGCCCGCACCATTATATGGAAAAATAAGATGGCGCCGGAAATCGCGGGTTTCCCCGGCTGCGGCAGTTCTGCGGCAAATCCCAGGCCGGCGACTCCAGGCTTTGCCATGATTCCGTCGGCCGATTGCCGGATTCGGCTGGAAACAAGCGGTTGCGGCGGGCCTGAAGGTTAACGAGAGCTTTCTGAGTGAGGTGACGGCTGGCAGGGGCACAACAAGGGCGTTTCGCTGAACTTCGCCTGGACCCAGCTCGGTGGCCTGCGCGTCGGTAAAGACGAATCTGCTTTCGATACGTTCATCGGCTATGCCGGCAACGTCATGGAGGATGTCCCCTACGGCAATTTCGACACCAACGCCGTGCAGTACTACTTCGATGCCGGCAATGGCTTCTCGGCCGTGGTCTCGCTCGAAGAAGGCTCGGGCGGGTTATGCGCCAGACCGCGCCGACACAGTGCCTCGGCCTCAAGCAACCGGTTTGCTTGATGAAGCTTTACCGCCTGCCGAACAACGCGTCGTCGGCCTGTGCCCGCGATAGCTGGTTCGCCTTTGGCTGTGCGATTCGGGTGCGGGATTTTCGAGCCGGACGGAGCTTTCAGGTGTTTGGACCAAGCGGGCGGCAGACGATTGTTCATCTTGCCTCGCTAGCAAAAACAGTCGCAGGAATCCAGCACGACAAACCGAGGCCACCACAGCTTGCGCCAACCATGCGGTCAAGCTAGCAAGAAAGCCCCTTCCATGCGAGCTTCCGTCATGCGCCAGCGCCCTCCCCTCACACCGCTCATCGCAGCGCTTCCTTCGACTGTGCCGTTTGTCGGTCCCGAAGCGCAGGAGCGCGAGCGCGGGCGGGCTTTCCGTGCCCGCATCGGCGCCAATGAGAGCAGTTTTGGACCGTCCCCGCGTGTCATAGCCCGCATGGCCGAAATCGCCCGCGATATGTGGATGTATTGCGATCCGGACAATTACGATCTCAAGGTTGCAGTAGCCGCGCATCACAACGTGGCGGTCGAGAATGTCGTTGTCGGCGAAGGCATAGACGGCCTGCTCAGCCTGGTAGCGCGCATGTATGTGGCGCCAGGCGATGCGGTGGTCACCTCGCTCGGCGCCTATCCGACCTTCAACTTCCATGTCGCCGGCGTTGGCGGGCGGCTGGTGACCGTTCCTTACGAGAACGACCACGAAAGCCTGGACGGCCTGCTTTCGGCGGTCGTCAAGGAAAAGGCGCCGCTGGTCTATCTGTCCAACCCGGACAATCCGATGGGCACCTGGTGGGAGGCGGGCGAAATCATCCGCTTCATCAAGGCGTTGCCTGAAACAACCATGCTGGTGCTCGACGAGGCCTATGGCGAATTGGGGCCGGCCTCGTCACTGCCGCCGATTGATATTTCCCGGCCGAACGTCATCCGCATGCGCACCTTTTCAAAGGCTTACGGGCTCGCCGGGATACGTTGCGGCTATGCGGTGGCGGAGACGCAAGTGATCCGTGACTTCGAAAAGATCCGCAACCATTACGGTGTCAGCCGCATGGCGCAAATCGCCGGTGTCGAGGCGCTTGCCGACCAGGCCTATCTCGAGACCGTGGTGGCGCGGGTGGCTGCCGGGCGCCGGCGCATCACGGCGGTCGCCGAACAGAACGGGCTGAGGCCGCTGGCCTCGGCGACCAATTTCGTCACCATCGACTGTGGCCATGACGGCAATTTCGCGCTGAAAGTGCTGCAAGGGTTGTTGTCGCGCGACGTGTTCATCCGCAAGCCGATGGCGCCACGGCTGGACCGCTGCATCCGCGTCAGCGTCGGGCTCGACCACGAGCTCGACATTTTCGCCGAGGAGCTGCCCGGCGCATTGGCGGCGGCACGGGGAAACTAGAGCACTAGGATGCCGGCGCTCCGCCTAGCATGTGGCTGACGCGCATCAGCATATCCGACAACTCGGCGGCTTCCTTATCGCCAAGCCTCTCGGTCAAGCGGGCGAGATCGCGATCGGCGGCCGCCTGAAGTCCGGCCAGCGCGGCCATGCTGCGTCGGGGTCCGTGCGCATTTCGACCAGGCCGGCAGCGGAGAATTTTCGAAGGGTTCTCGTGACGTAGGCAGGATCCAAATGGAGTTCCCGGGCGATTTCGGATGCTGCTGGTCCGATATCGAGTCGAAGCGCCCGCGCAAGAAAGCCTGCCTTGCCGCCAAGATTTCCGACGATGTGGCCCGGTCGCTGAGCGAGTTCAAACAGGATGCGCGCCTCGGTCAGCGTATAGACGCTTTGCGTCAGGGTTTCGTCGAGCAGCCCGATCAAGCCGGTGTAGAACCGGTTGAAGCGACGGATGTCGCCGATCAAGGTATTCCGCCCGGCTGGCATGTCGGCGCTTCCCCCTGAGATTTCCACGTCGTCCCATCATTACATGAAAGTTGACCAAGTCAACTATTCAGAGGACCAAGTCACCCATCTTCCGTCCTTCAAATGACATCAATCCCTTCGGGCCAATTGCCTTCGTCCAATCCTGCGCCAGACTCTACGTCAGGGAGCCTCTATGCAGGGAGCCTGTGCAAGGGAGCGAGCCATGGATGACCGAAACATGGATGGCCGAAACATGGATGACCGGAAAAGGGCGGTGCAGGCGCGCGTGCATGGCACAGTGCAAGGCGTCGGCTACAGGATCTGGGCGCAAGGCCAGGCGACAACGCTTGGCCTGGCAGGCTGGGTGCGCAACGAGAGAGACGGCTCGGTAACGGCATGGCTTGCCGGTCACGATGCCGCGGTTTCAACGATGATCGAACGGCTTTGGCAAGGCCCGGCGGGTGCATCGGTTTCACGGATCGATGTGGACGAACTCGAGGCATGGACCGCGCCAGGAGACTTCAGGATCGTCGCATAGGCGGCTTTGCGCCCACTCGATCTAGCATCGGTCACTTGAATTAATTGAACGTTCGTTTTATTATTATTGTTCAATGAGGCGACTATGGCGCGCACCACAGGATCCGATGGCGAAAAGACCGAGGCGGCCGTCCGCCAGGCAGCGGTCAGCCTGATTGCGCGCTACGGCTACGAGGCTATGTCGATGCGCCAGTTGGCGGCGGAAGTCGGCGTGCAGGCCGCCGCGCTCTACCGCTATTTCCCGACCAAGGAAGACCTGCTGTTCACGCTGATGCGCGAGCACATGGAAGGGCTTCGCGGGGCCTGGGAACAGGCTAGGCCAGTCGGCGCCGATCCAGCGAAGCAGCTTGCGGCCTATGTGCGCAACCACATCGCTTTCCATATCGAGCGACGGCACGCCACGCATGTGTCGAACATGGAACTGCGCAGCCTTTCGCCCGACAGGCTGACGCAGATTCTGCGCATGCGCACGGCCTATGAAAAGGAACTGCGCTCGATCCTGCGCGATGGCGCGGAGGCAGGCGCCTTCAGCATCGATGACACCGGACTGACGGCGATGGCGCTGATCCAGATGATGACCGGTGTCATCGTCTGGTTTCGCCCGGGCGAGCGACTGTCGATCGCCGAAGTGACGGCGACATATCTTTCGATGACAATGCGGCTGGTTGGCGCGACAACTACCGGGGAGGAACGGCATGTATACGAACACGCTCAGCTTCGGGCATGACGAAGACATCGAGGCGTTGCGCGACCTGGTGCGGCGCTTCGCCCAGGACAAGATCGCGCCGATCGCCGGCGACATCGATCGCCAGAACGAATTTCCGGCGCATCTGTGGCGCGAGTTCGGCGCGCTCGGCCTGCTCGGCATAACAGCCGATCCGGATTTCGGCGGCAGCGGCATGGGTTATCTCGCCCATGTCATCGCGGTGGAGGAGATTTCGCGCGCCTCGGCTTCCGTCGGCCTCTCCTACGGCGCTCATTCCAATCTTTGCGTCAACCAGATCAACCGCTGGGCAACACAGGCGCAGAAGGAAAGATTCCTGCCGCCGCTGTGCTCGGGCGAGCGTGTCGGCGCACTCGCCATGTCGGAATCCGGCGCAGGCTCCGACGTCGTCTCGCTCAAGCTGCGCGCTGAAAAGCGCAACGACCGCTATGTGCTCAACGGCACCAAGATGTGGATCACCAACGGGCCGGATGCCGAAACGCTGGTCGTCTATGCCAAGACCGATCCGGAGCGGAAATCGCGCGGCATCACCGCCTTCATCGTCGAGAAGGCGATGGCGGGGTTCTCCGTGGCGCAAAAGCTCGACAAGCTCGGCATGCGCGGTTCCAATACCGGCGAGCTGGTGTTCGAGAATGTCGAAGTGCCCTTCGACAATGTGCTGCATGAGGAAGGGCGCGGCGTCGAGGTGCTGATGTCGGGCCTCGACTATGAGCGCACCGTGCTCGCCGGCGGTCCGATCGGCCTGATGGCGGCATGCCTCGACGTGGCGATCCCCTATGTGCACGAGCGCAAGCAGTTCGGCCAGCCGATCGGCGAGTTCCAGCTGGTGCAAGGCAAGTTGGCCGACATGTACACGACGATGAATGCCGCGCGCGCCTACGTCTATGCCGTCGCCGCCGCTTGCGATCGCGGCCAGACGACGCGCAAGGATGCCGCCGGCTGCGTGCTGTTCGCTGCCGAGAAGGCGACGCAGATGGCGCTCGATGCGCTGCAGCTGCTGGGCGGTAATGGCTACATCAACGACTATCCGACCGGGCGTCTCCTGCGCGATGCCAAGCTCTACGAGATCGGCGCCGGCACCAGCGAAATCCGCCGCTGGCTGATCGGCCGCGAGATCATGTCGGAGGGGGTGTAGGATGGCCGTTCTCCAAACCCAGATCTCCCCCTCTTCCGAGACCTTCCGTGCCAATGCCGAGCGCATGCGGGCGCTGGTCGCCGACATCGCGGAGAAGGCGGCAGGCGTCGAGCGCGGCGGCTCCGAGGAGGCGCGTGAACGCCACGTCTCCCGTGGCAAGCTGTTGCCGCGCGAGCGCCTCGCGCAATTGCTGGATTTCGGCTCGCCCTTCCTCGAGATCGGCCAGTTCGCGGCGTGGTCGATGTATGGCGAGGAGATTTCGGCGGCCGGCTTGATCGCCGGCGTCGGCCGCGTCGAAGGCACCGAGGTCATGGTCGTCGTCAACGATGCCACCGTGAAAGGCGGCACCTACTATCCGCTGACGGTGAAGAAGCATCTGCGCGCGCAGGAGATCGCGCTGCAGAACAATCTGCCTTGCGTCTTTCTGGTCGACAGCGGGGGCGCCAACCTGCCCAACCAGGACGAGGTGTTTCCCGACCGTGAGCATTTCGGCCGCATCTTCTACAACCAGGCCAACATGTCGGCGGCCGGCATTCCGCAGATCGCCTGCGTCATGGGTTCCTGCACGGCGGGCGGTGCCTATGTGCCGGCGATGTCGGACGAGACGATCATGGTGCGCAACCAGGCGACCATCTTCCTCGGCGGCCCGCCGCTGGTGAAGGCGGCCACCGGCGAGGACGTCAGTGCCGAGGATCTGGGCGGCGCGGACGTGCACACGCGGCTTTCCGGTGTCGCCGACCATTACGCGATGGACGACGAGCATGCCTTGGCCATTTGCCGGCGCATCATCAAGAACCTGAATCGAAACAAGACCGTAAGCCTGACCTCTAGGAAAGCTCATCCGCCGCTTCATCCTGCGGATGAACTCTACGGCATCGTGCCGACCGATCTGCGCCAGCCCTACGATGTGCGCGAGGTGATCGCGCGCATCGTCGACGGCTCCGAATTCGATGAGTTCAAGCAGAATTACGGCACCACGCTTGTCACCGGTTTCGCCCATCTCCACGGTATGCCGGTCGGCATCATCGCCAACAACGGCGTGCTGTTTTCCGAAAGCGCGCTGAAGGGCGCGCACTTCATCGAGTTGTGCTGCCAGCGCGGGATACCGCTGGTTTTCCTGCAGAACATCACCGGCTTCATGGTCGGGCGAAAATACGAGGCAGGCGGCATCGCCAAGGACGGCGCCAAGCTGGTGATGGCTGTCGCCACCGCCAAGGTGCCGAAGGTGACCATGATCATCGGCGGCTCGTTCGGCGCCGGCAATTACGGCATGTGCGGTCGCGCCTATTCGCCACGCTTCCTGTGGATGTGGCCGAATGCCCGCATCTCGGTGATGGGCGGCGAACAGGCGGCAACGGTGCTTGCCATGGTCAAGCGCGAAGGCATCGAGCGCAAGGGCGGCGAGTGGAGCGCGGAAGAAGAGGCGAAGTTCAAGAAGCCGATCCTGATGAAATACGAGCATGAGGGGCACCCGCTCTACTCGTCCGCGCGGCTCTGGGATGACGGCATCATCGACCCGGCAAAGACGCGCGAGGTGCTGGCGCTCAGCCTGTCGGCAGCACTCAATGCGGAGATCGAGGAAACCCGCTTCGGCGTGTTCAGGATGTGAGATGAACGACATCGGCGAAGCCATCCATCCAATCACGAAATCGCGAGCCTTCGCCGCGGAGCTAGTGATGGTAGGAAATATTCGTTACTGCTTGTGCTTGCGCTGCACTACGCAATGGGGATGGGCCAAAAATGAAACCGAAATACCTACCGAATGCATCCGCCTCAATACTTTCAGTAATTCTTTTGCTCGCAGCATCCAGCACGAGTATTGCCGTGTCGCTGGCGGGAAGCGAAGGAGACAAGCGTTTTCCACCAACTCTGCCCTACACGCAGAAGGCACCCTGCACCAAGGCATACAAGGCCTATATTGCGGCGGACGGCCATTCGGCCTACGCCACGACGCCTTATACACGGGTGAGGTCGCTGTATATCATCTGCGGCGCAAAGCTGAACGCTCCCTCTCAGAAGGTGGCCGAAGATCTGGCGATGAAATCCTGCGAGGGTACGGTCGCCCGCCACAGGGTGACGACGGGCGGCGCCTGCGAGATCGCTGCTTCGAAATAGCCGGGCATCTGCCGAACCAGCGCCGCCCGAGGCAAAACCGGGAGGCTCCATGTTCGCCAAGATCCTGATCGCCAATCGGGGCGAGATCGCCTGCCGCGTCATCCGCACGGCGCGCAAGCTGGGCGTGCACACTGTTGCCATCTATTCGGATGCCGACGCGAAATCGCTGCATGTCGAAATGGCCGACGAGGCGGTGCATATCGGCTCCTCGCCGGTCGGCGAGAGCTATCTGCGCGGCGACCGGATCGTCGCGGCGGCCTTGGCCACGGGGGCGCAGGCCATCCATCCCGGCTATGGTTTCCTGTCTGAAAACCCTGATTTCGTCGATCAGGTGGTGGCGGCGGGGCTTATCTTCATCGGCCCGTCGGCCGCCTCGATCCGTGCCATGGGGCTGAAGGACGCCGCCAAGCGGCTGATGGAAAAGGCCGGCGTTCCTGTCGTTCCGGGCTATCATGGCGAGGCACAGGAGATCGTGCTGCTTGCCTCCAAGGCACGCGAAATCGGCTATCCCGTGCTGATCAAGGCGCGGGCCGGCGGTGGCGGCAAGGGCATGCGCCGGGTCGAACATCCCGACGATTTCTCCGAGGCTCTATCCAGCGCCCGGCGCGAGGCAAAGGCCGCTTTCGGCGACGACCGCGTCCTGGTCGAGAAATATGTCGACAAGCCACGGCACATCGAAGTGCAGGTGTTCGGCGACAATTTTGGCAATGCCGTGCATCTTTATGAGCGCGACTGCTCGGCGCAGCGCCGCCATCAGAAAGTGATCGAGGAAGCCCCTGCCCCCGGCATGACGCCGGCATTGCGCAAGGCCATGACCGACGCCGCTGTAAAAGCCGCCAAGGCGATCAGCTATTCCGGCGCCGGCACCATCGAATTCATCGTCGACGCCTCGCAAGGCCTGCAAGCCGACCGCTTCTGGTTCATGGAAATGAACACGCGCCTGCAGGTCGAGCATCCGGTCACCGAGATGATCACCGGCACGGATCTGGTCGAATGGCAGCTGCGCGTTGCCAGCGGCGAAAAGCTGCCGAAGACGCAGAGCGAGATCGCGCTTGCCGGCCATGCTTTCGAAGCGCGCATCTATGCGGAGGATGCGGCCAAGGGATTCCTGCCGGCAACTGGCACGCTGCATCATCTGAAATTTCCTGAAGCAGCCGCCGAAGGGACTACGATGCGCATCGAGACCGGCGTGCGGGCCGGCGATGCTATCTCGCCCTATTACGATCCGATGATCGCCAAGCTTGTCGTCGGTGCGAAGGACAGGCAGGCAGCGCTGGAGGCGCTCCGCACGGCGTTGTCGCAAACCGAAATTGCCGGTTCCACCGTCAACACCGCTTTTCTTGCAGCTCTGGCGGCCGATCCGGATTTTTGCGCCGGAGACGTCGACACCGGCTTGATCGGCAGACACCAGGCGGCGCTGACCGAGGTCGCGCCGCCAAGCGGCGAAATCATCTCGGCAGCCGCCCTCGCCGTCTCCAGCGCGGAAGCATCGCCGCGTTCGGACGACCCATGGTCGTCGCTTGCCGGCTATGCGCATTTCCACGGCGTGGCGCGGCGTACGCGGCTGAAGTTCGCCGAGGACGACATTGTGGCAAAGGTTTCGGTGCGGCCGGACGGGCGCTTCCAGGTCGCGCTCGATGCACCCTATGACGGCACCAATGTGCATGATTTCCGCGCCGTTCCGCGCCTCGCCCGCTGGCCTGGCCACGTCACGGTGTTCGAAGGCGGCGTCGGCTATACATTCGCGGTGCCGGACCCCTTGGCCAGGAGCGATGACGCCGCTGCCGCCTCCGGCAGCCTGCGCGCGCCGATGCCGGGGCTGGTCAAGCTTGTGCGCGTGGCCAAGGGCGATGCGGTGATCAAGGGCCAGCCGCTGCTGATCCTCGAAGCGATGAAGATGGAGCACACCATCGCCGCGCCGCATGACGGGCTGATCGCCGAGATCGCCACCGAAGGATCGCAGGTCACCGACGGGACCGTGCTGGTGCGGTTCGTGGAGGATGGTCGGGGCTAAGGCCCGGTTGCTGGATGACCGAAATAGCTATGTCGGGACAGAGAGGGCGCCGTAGAGTGCCGACCAAACGAAAATGGCCGGGCAAGCCCGGCCATTTCCAACAGCGAAATGATAGCGATTACTGCGCGATTGGCGCGTACTTGCCGTCATGCCACTGGTTGATGTCGTAGCTGGCATTCTTGAGGTCGCCCTTCTCGTCGAAGGTGACATCGCCGACAACGGTGCTGATCGGCGTGCCGTTCTTCAGGGCTTCGGCAACCTTGGCCGGATCGTCGCTGCCGGCGCGCTTGATGCCTTCGGCGAACGCCTGGACCACGGCGTATGAGAACAGCGTGAAGCCCTCGGGCACGAAACCGCCGGCCTTGATCTTCTCGACCGCCGCCTTGGCTTCCGGCTTTGCCTGCGGATCCGACGGGAACACGAACATGGTGCCCTCGCCCGCCGGGCCGGCAACCTGCCAGAATTCCGGCGAGGCAATGGAGTCCGGCATGATCAGCTGGAACTTCAGGTTCTGTTCGGCCGACTGACGCAGGATCAGGCCGGCTTCAGGATGATAGCCGCCGAAATAGACGACGTCGGCCTTCAGATCCTTGAGCTTGGTGACAAGCGCCGAATAGTCCTTCTCGCCGGGATTGATGGCGTCATAGTAGACTTCCTTCAGGCCACCGGTGTTCATGGTTGCCCTGACCGCGTCGGCCACGCCCTGACCATAGGCACTCTTGTCGTGCAGGATGACGACGTTCTTTCCGGCGAACTTCTTGGCGATCCACGGCCCGATGAAGGCGCCCTGCGCGTCGTCACGCGTATAGAGACGCATGATCGTCGGCCAGCCGGCCTTGGCCGCGGCGTCGGTCAGTACCGGGTTTGAGGACGCCGGGCTCATCATCAGCGCGCCGGCTTCGGCATAGACGGCCGAGGCCGGAATGCTCGAGCCCGAACAGGCATGGCCATCGATGAACTTGACGCCATTGGCCACGATCCGGTTGGCGACCGACACGGCCTGCTTGGGATCGCATTGGTCGTCCTCGATGTCGAGCTTGATCATCGAGCCGTTGACACCGCCCGCGGCGTTGATGGCATCGGCGGCGGCCTGTGCGCCCTGCTTGAATTGATCGCCGATGGTGGCGAGCTGACCGGTCATCGGGCCGACCACCGAAACGGTGATGTCGTCGGCGAACGCGACCGGTGCGCTCATCATCAGGCCGAAAATGGCCGCGCTCAAAATACTCATTTTTTTCATGGTGATAGAACTCCTCCACTCACGCACGGCCGCCCGGCCGCGCTTCTTCCAGAGAGGCCGGACAATTTCATCCTTCATTGGGCCTGTCTAGGCGCATTGGCGCCGCTCGATTGGGCCTGGGGCCCCTCATCCACGCAAAAAAGCCACGCCAGCCTTGTTTCGGCTGGTCGTGGCTTTTCGCTCGTCGAGCTGTTCCGCAAGTGCCCCCGCACCCCGAGCCCAACGCGCCTTCCCTGTCTTTCCAAGCCCATGATCTTGGTCCGAAAACCGGATTCCTTATTTCGGGATCATGGTCGTTCGCACGGCTTGGACCTGCCCGGCCTGCCGCATTCTTGTGGTTGATGGCCTGTTGCCTGGCTGTCTGCGCAGCCTTGTCCCTGTTTGTGGCCCGACCGTCTTCGCGGTCTTGGCCGGGGCGTCCCGTCTGGTGGAACTCAGTGCATGGTCATCCATTCGCGAGCTTCGCGCAGCGCCTTGGCGATCTCGACCTTCGACATCGCCGCCGACAGTTCCGAGCGCAATTCCGCGGCGCGGGCCGAGCCCTTGATGGCGGCGATGTTGAACCATTTGTGGGCGGCGACGACGTCGGTCTCGCAATCGCGACCGGTCGCATACATCATGCCCAGTTCGAAAAGGATGTCGGCCTGGGCAGTTGCCCCCATGGCGCCGAAACCTGCTTCAAGCATTTCAAAACGTGCCATTTTAGTCCCCTGTCTGGCTCCTGAGAGCTGCCTCCGTTTGTCTTGTCCGGGCCGCTCTTCGATGCTTTCGAGAATGCCGCGCAGGCTTGAATCCGTCGTTAAATGGCGTGCTTAATTTGAGGAAAACAAAGTTAAAACAAGAGGTAAACACGAAAATTCGTTAAGGATACGAAGCCAGCAATTCGGCTGGTTTTGGCAAAATTTGACGAAAATTTTGAGAATGGGAATCAACACTCCGCTAACCACGGGAGACGAAGCCAATCCGGCGATCGTTTCATTTTCTCACCCAAGGCCCACTTTCAGGCGCCTTTAAAATCCGAAACGCTTCCGCAACGGCACCGCTTTCGTTTTGATGGGAGCTGGATTAGCTTACGTTTGCGTAAGCGGCAGACCGGCGAGGCGGAGCATCCGGCCGGCTATCCTAAGGGAGGAAGAACATGTTTCGAAAAGTGAGTCTGGCCCTTGCAGCCACATTGATCATGGCGGGCGCGGCGTGGGCCGATCCGATCGAGGGCAACTGGAAAACGCAGGCCGGCGACACCGCGGCCATTGCAGGCGGCGGCTCGTTCTCCATCACGCTCAAATCCGGCAAATACGCCGGCAAGACCATTGGCTCCCTCAAGGCGGCCGGCGACAACAAGTACACCGGCAACATCACCGATCCGGCTAACGACAAGACCTACTCAGGCAAGGCGACATTATCGGGCACCTCGCTCAAGATGAGCGGCTGCGTGCTCGGCGGACTGATCTGCAAGAGCCAGACCTGGCATAAGCTCTGATCGGCTGCAGCCTTGCGACATGACCACGGGGCCCTGACGGGCCCCGTTTTCGTTTCATCCTCACGCCGGCGCCGGCGCTCGATGCCTTGCCGCTGTTGGCCGTCCTCAGCCCAGTCAGATCCCGTCAATTAATTTGAACCGCAGATGAACGCCGGTCTCAGAGCCGGTTCACAGGCGTCAGGGCATTCTCCGGCGTGTTGAAGGAGACACCACCGATGCTTGCTCGCCGCTTCACCATCGTCTGCCTGCTGATGAGCCTGTTTGGAATGTTCTTCGCCATTCTCGTCGCCGAAGCAGGCCGTCCGGCCCGCTCCTGGGACGAAGCCACCAGACTTTGCGGTCTCGCCTGCCCGACCAACCTTCGCCACTGAAACCAGAAAACCTCGAAAAGAAAAGCACAGACATCATGAACCGCATCGCCGCCAACGCCCTCAAAACCCTCCGGCTTCTGCCGCGGGCGGCGCTTATCCTGGTGCTCCTGGCCGCCCCGGTCCTGGCCGTGCCGATGATGCGCGCCGATGCCGGTTCGACCATCGAGGCTCCGGCGCTGAGGAAGTCAGGTGTCGGTTTCGTGCTGCTGGTCAGCCTGCAGCGTGGGTGAAGAAAAAACGCGCTTTGGGCGCCTTCGACAGCGACACCCCTCCCAACCACCCATCCAAGTCTCTATATTGAGCTATGGAAAAGCGAATCTACCCCCAGGCCATAGAATCAGTCGTCATGCCTGAGCCTTTTGGCCGGCAAAGCTTTGACCGGGCCGAAAAGGCCGTCGCGACGCTGCAGGCGCTTTACGACCGCAACACCAAGTTCCTGCGCGACTCCTTCACGGCACTGGCCGCCGGCGCCGACGGCAGCAAGCGCTACCGGGCCTTCTATCCCGAGATCGGCGTGACCACGAATTCGTTTACCCAGGTCGATTCGCGGCAGGCCTACGGCCATATGCCGACACCTGGCCATTTCGCCACGACGATTACCCAGCCGCAACTGTTCGAGAATTACCTCATCGAGCAGCTTCGCCTGATCATGCGTAACCATGGCGTGTCGGTGACGGTCTCGGAATCGACCACGCCGATCCCGCTGCATTTCGCCTTCCTGGAGGGCACCTATGTCGATGGCGCTGCCGCCGAACGCATCAAGCGGCCGATCCGCGACCTGTTCGACGTTCCGGACCTGGACGGCACCGACGACCAGATCGCCAACGGCACGTTCGAGGTCGCCTTCGGCGAACCCCGGCCGCTGGCACCGTTCACGGCGCAACGCATCGACTATTCGCTGCACCGCATGACCCATTATACGGCCACCAGCCCGCAGCATTTCCAGAACTTCGTGCTGTTCACCAACTACCAGTTCTACATCGACGAGTTCGTCGCCCGTGCGCGCGGCTTGATGGAGAATGGCGGTGGTGGTTATGTGGAATTCGTCGAGCCGGGCAATGTCGTGACCCGCGCCGGCGCCAGTACGGCAAGCGAGGGCACCCCGCCCGCCCGCCTGCCGCAAATGCCTGCCTACCACCTGAAGAAGCCGAACCATGGCGGCATCACCATGGTCAATATCGGGGTTGGGCCTTCCAACGCCAAGACGATCACCGACCATATCGCGGTGCTGAGGCCGCATGCCTGGGTAATGCTTGGCCACTGCGCCGGTCTGCGCAACACGCAGGCGCTGGGCGACTATGTGCTGGCACACGCCTATGTGCGCGAGGACCACGTCCTCGACGACGATCTTCCGGTCTGGGTGCCGATCCCGCCGCTGGCCGAGATCCAGGTCGCATTGCAGGAAGCGGTTGCCGAAGTCACGGGCCTGTCGGGCTACGATCTGAAGCGCATCATGCGCACCGGCACGGTCGCCACCATCGACAACCGCAACTGGGAACTGCGCGACCAGCGCGGACCGGTGCAGCGCCTGTCGCAATCGCGCGCCATCGCGCTCGACATGGAATCGGCGACGATCGCGGCCAATGGTTTCCGCTTCCGCGTGCCGTACGGCACGCTGCTATGCGTTTCCGACAAGCCGCTGCACGGTGAGTTGAAGCTGCCCGGCATGGCGACCGAGTTCTACAAGCGCCAGGTGGCGCAGCACCTGACCATCGGCATCAGGGCAATGGAAAAGCTGGCGGAAATGCCGATGGAGCGACTGCATTCGCGCAAGCTCAGAAGTTTTTCGGAGACCGCGTTCCAGTAGGCGGTCTCGAAGTCCTGGCGAGGCAATTCGTCGTCTTGCTCAGGCCGCAATTTGATCGATAAGCAGATCGAACGGATCGTCAGGCGACACTCGACAGACACGGCCTCAATGACAACAGGCGGCGCGCGCTCGAATATGATAGCTGGGGTGGCATTCCTGGCGATGACGGCATTGTCGCTCGCCTTGTTGGCCGGATTCCTCGGCACGCTGCATCCGGCCTTCGATTCCTTCTCGCATTTTCGGCTTCACCTGTGCCTGCTGATCGCGCTTCTGGCGTTGCCGCTGCTTGCCGGCTCGTTTCGGCTGCAAGCGGCCGTGGCGCTGCTCTTTGCGATCGCCAGCGTCGCCACGACGATGAGTACGCTGCCGCGCCTGTGGCCCATGCAAGCGGTCGCCAAGCCCGCCGACCAGATCGTCTACCACCTGCTGCAGATGAATTTGCGCTACGACAATCCGACGCCGAAAAAGGTTCTTTCGCTGATTGGCCGGACCAATCCCGACGTGATCACCCTCGACGAGGTGTCGGCGATGTGGGAAACCGAGCTCGGTTACATCACCAGCGCCTACCCATACCGGATCCTCTGCCCCTACCCCAACGGCGTGTTCGGCGTGGCTCTGCTGTCGCGGCGGCCCTTTGCCGCCGGCAGCGCGCCGCATTGCGAGCCGCGAGGTGCGATGGCGATCGCGGCGGTCGATTTCGGCGGCACCGCCGTCAACGTCGCTGCCATCCATCTCAGTTGGCCATGGCCGCGCGAGCAGAACTGGCAGATCGGCGAACTCTCGAATTCGATTTCCTCGCTCGGCGAAACCGCCATCATGGCCGGCGATTGCAACGCCGTGCCGTGGAGTGCGGCGGTGCGGCGGGTCGCCTCCCTCGGCGGCCTGACCGTCATGCCGTCAGCGGGACCGACGTGGCTCTACATCAAGCTGCCGGATGTGCTGCGACGCTTTGCTGGACTGCCGATCGACCAGGTGTTCAGCAAGGGCGGGGTAACCGTTCATTCCGCGACCCGGCTGGAAGACACCGGTTCAGACCATCTGCCGGTGCTGGTCGAGTTCTCGGTTCGCTCCGATGAGAAGCAGCCTGAGGATGGGCACGCCACTGCGCTCGCGGCGAGCGCCTTGCCAGCCAAGCCGCAAGGCTGACGCATCAGTCGAGCCAAGCACTCGCTCGTTCATGGTTTTCGGATCAAGGCCGCGATCAGATGCTCGACGTGGCCGCCGCGGCTATGCTCGCGCCGATCGAAGGCGTTTTGTCTGGCCTCATATTCGGCATAGACGGCCTGGATGCGACGCCGGGCCTCGTGGCGCGTCTTGTAGCAAGACGGGTCGTTGGCGACCCGCAGGCCGGTGATCGACCTCTCAGTGGTGCGCATCATCTGCCTGGCGATGCGCCCATGCGTTTCCTCATGGCCGCGAACGCCGGCGAAAAACCGGCTCCAGCGCCGCTTCAGCGCCGGCGTCATGGGCGAGGCAATGCGAGGGAAGGTGTAGAACAGATTAAGCGTGCCGTTGACCCGCCGCAGCCGGCAGAAGCCGTTCTCCTGACCTCCGCCAAGATCCCAGTCGACGGTATAGGCAGTCGTGGCGATGGCATGCGTCATGAAACCGTGCCTGGGGCCTTTGCTGTCCATCGCATCGATGAAGGCCGCGCCCGAGCTTCCGGTAACGTCGTAGGTCCGCGTCTGGATAACTGCCCTTGTGCCGGCAAAGGCTTCTGGAGCGCATAGCGTCCCGATAGCAACGAGGCATGTCAGAACGGTCCGGCGCATCGGCCTTTCTCCTTATCCCTGGAGAAAGAACCATAGACCGGTGGCCGTTTCAACGTCCCTGCTGGCCTGGACACCCCTTGCGGCCAGCCCCGACCCACGTTTTTTTGCTGCCGCCGCTCCAAGCGAGCCGGCGGCGCGAGGTCACATACCCTGGTAGACAGGGCCTTCGCCGCCCTGGGGCGGTACCCAGTTGATGTTCTGGTTCGGGTCCTTGATATCGCAGGTCTTGCAGTGGACGCAGTTCTGCGCGTTGATGACGAAGCGCACATCCTTCGCCGATGGGTCGGCCGCGGCATTACCATCCTTGTCGACCCATTCGTAGACGCCCGCCGGACAGTAGCGTGTCGAGGGTCCGGCAAAGACATCGTGTTCGGAACGCTTCTGCAGGTCCATGTCGCCGACCAGCAGGTGGACCGGTTCGTTTTCCTCGTGATTTGTGTTGGACAGGAACACGGAGGACAGGCGGTCGAAGGTCAGCACGCCATCGGGCTTCGGATAGGTGATCTTCTTGTGCTGGGCGGCAGGCTCTAGCGTCGCATAGTCGGCCTTGCCATGCTTCAGCGTGCCGAAGGGCGAGATACCGAACAGCGTGTTCAGCCACATATCGAGGCCGCCGAGGCCGACGCCGACGATGGTGCCGAAGCGCGACCAGAGCGGCTTGACGTTACGCACCTTCTTCAAATCCTTGCCGATGTCGGTCGCGCGCCAGGCTTCCTCGTAGGAGGCGAGCTCGTCATTGGCGCGGCCAGCGGCAATTGCTTCACTGACATGCTCGGCCGCCAGCATTCCGGAGAGCACCGCATTGTGGGAGCCCTTGATGCGCGGCACGTTGACGAAGCCCGCGGCGCAGCCCATCAGCGCACCGCCGGGGAAGGACAGTTTCGGCACCGACTGCCAGCCGCCCTCGGTGATGGCGCGCGCGCCATAGCCCAGCCGCTTGCCGCCTTCGAACGTAGCCGCGATCGCCGGATGCGTCTTGAAGCGCTGGAATTCCTCGAAGGGCGACAAATAGGGGTTCTTGTAGTTGAGGTGGAGAACGAAGCCGACCGCCACCTGGTTGTCCTCCAGATGATAGAGAAACGAGCCGCCGCCGGTCTTCATGTCGAGTGGCCAGCCGAAGGAATGCTGGACGAGACCCGGCCGGTGGTTCTCCGGCTTGACCTGCCAGAGTTCCTTGAGGCCGATGCCATACTTGCCGGGCTCGCGGCCGTCGGAAAGCTTGTATCTGGCGATCAGCTGCTTGGCGAGCGAGCCGCGCGCGCCTTCGCCGATCAGCACATACTTGCCCATCAACGCCATGCCCGGCGCAAAGCCCGGACCGTGCGTGCCGTCTTTCTCGACGCCCATGTCGCCGGTGACGACGCCGGTGACGGCGCCTTCTTCATTGTAGATGAGGCCGGTGGCGGCAAAGCCCGGATAGATCTCGACGCCAAGCGCCTCTGCCTTGCCGGCCAGCCAGCGGCAGACATTGCCGAGCGAGACGATGTAATTGCCGTGATTGTTCATCAGCGGCGGCATCAGCATGTTGGGCAGACGGAAGGAGCCGGCAGGCCCGAGCACCAGGAAATGGTCCGCCGTGACCGGCGTCTTGAAAGGATGGCCGTCCTCCTCGCGCCAGCCTGGCAGCAGCCGGTCGATGCCGATCGGATCGACCACGGCGCCCGAAAGGATATGGGCGCCGACCTCGCCGCCCTTTTCCAGCACGACGACGGAAAGCTCGGGATTGACCTGCTTGAGGCGGATGGCCGCGGCAAGGCCGGCCGGTCCGGCACCGACGATGACCACGTCGAATTCCATGCTTTCGCGTTCGATATCGCTCATCAACCCCTCCGCACTGGCTTGCCGCTGTTGCCTATCTTGCTGGCTCTTGCGCTGCATAGCGCATCAATTGACGACAGGAAACCGGCGCATACATGACAATGCGGATTTGGGCGGATTTGGGCGGATTTGGCCAAAAAGTCGCACATCTTGCGGCCTGGCCGCCGTTGCTGTCCGATGAGATCAGCCGCGCCCCGCTTTTTTTGTTTGTTCGACGGCTTGCTTATCGGCCATACTTCCCGGCATGCGCATTCTTGGCCCAGCCGGCTTTTCTTCAACGCGCTTTCTTTTCCCGCCCCGCCGGGCCTGCCGGGCGGTTCTTCTGGTACTTCTGATGTTGGCACCTTGTTACGCCGCCGCGGACGAGGTGAAGGTCTGGGCGACAGGCGCCTACTCCTTCTCCGACGAACTTGGCGGCTTCCGCATCACCGGGGCCTCCGGCATCGGAACCAAGGACGATCCGCTGGTCATCACCGAAGAGCTGAATTCGGCGACACCGGTGACGTTGACCATCCGCACCACGAAGCCGATCCAGACATTCGGCAAAGCGGGCGAGTTCGCCAATGGCATCATGTATATGCGCATTGACGTGCTCAACAACAGCGGCCAGGCCTGGATCGAATTCCAGTTCGAGCTTCAGGAGACGCTGGACCAGCCGAGCGTGTTCGGCGACGGGCTTTCCTTCGACCAACGCAACAAGACACCTGACAATATCTGGTCGAGCAATTTCGCCGATTTCGACCGCGACTTCGAACCCTATGACCGACTGCTGTTCAAGAACGGCAAGGTCGACCCGCTGAAGACCGCCAGTTTCGAATTCCTGGTGACCGACTACACGCCGCGATGGACTTTCTACCTGGTGCAGGATCCGCGCATACCGACGGGATAAGGTGCGCTGATACACCTTGGTGCGGAAAAGGATTGTCTTGCTTGCAAATTGGCGCTCTGCGGACGAATGTGCGCGCCATGACTGCCGCCCCCAACAGCCCGACCGAAATCGCCGACATCCTGGCTTTTTATGCCAGCTCCGGCGTCGATGAGGCGCTGGAAGACGCTCCGGTGAACCGCTTCGCCGAGGCGGCGCCGAGGCCTGTCGAGCGCGCGCCGGCGCCCTTGCCGTCGCCTCGCGAAGACAAGACGCCGGAGCGGCCAGCAGCATCGTCCGGGTTGGATGCAAGCAAGGTGCCGGATGCGCCGGTGCGCACCGTGTCCGCCACCGCCGCCGTCCCCGACGAGGCGCAGGCCACCCTCGCCCGGCAAATGGCGACAAGCGCCTCCACACTCGAAGAGCTTCGCCAGCACATGGCTGCCTTCGACGGCTGCAATCTCAAGGCCACCGCCAAGAACCTCGTCTTCGCCGACGGCAACCCGGAAGCCGCGGTCATGCTGGTCGGCGAGGCGCCCGGACGTGACGAGGACATAGAGGGCCTGCCCTTCGTCGGCCGCTCCGGCCGGCTGCTCGACCGCATGCTGGCTGCGATCGGGCTCGATCGTTCTTCGGTCTACATCGCCAACGTCATTCCATGGCGGCCGCCGGGAAACCGCACGCCAACGCCGCACGAGACCGAGATCTGCCGGCCGTTCATCGAGCGGCAGATCGAACTGGTCAATCCCAAGGTTCTGGTCAATCTCGGCGGGCCTTCCGCCAAGACGCTGCTCAACACGACTGAGGGTATTCTGCGCCTGCGCGGCAACTGGCGCGTGCACACGACGGCGTCGGGCACCGCCATTCCAGCGATGCCGACGCTGCACCCGGCCTATCTCTTGCGGACGCCGGCGCACAAGAAACTGGCGTGGCGAGATTTCCTCGAGGTCAAGGCGAAACTGAAGGCGCTAGAGTGAATAGCCGATCTCCCCCCTCGTGGGGGAGATGTCCGGCAGGACAGAGGGGGGCGTGAAGGAACGCGGCCTTTCTCTTAGTCCCGCATGGCAAGGAACTGCCGAAAGCGATAAGTCGGCGGGACAGTGCCCCCCCCTCTGCCTTGCCAGGCATCTCCCCCACAGGGGGGAGATTGGCTGCAATATCCGCTTTCGCCAATCTTCGCCGTAAATGCCATGCTGATAACCTTCCAAGTAATTGAAATGGGGCACTCGCCGCCCTAGTCATCCCTCTCATGACAACAGCCCAAACCTCCGCCGGCAGCCTGATCCGCGAATGGCGCACGCGCCGGCGCATGAGCCAGCTCGACCTCGCCATGGAGGCCGAGATCTCGCAGCGCCATCTCTCCTTCGTCGAAAGCGGGCGTGCCGCGCCCTCGCGCGACATGGTGCTGCATCTGGCCGAGCAGCTTTCGATCCCGCTCAGGCAGCGCAACCAGCTGCTGCTGGCCGCGGGCTTTGCGCCGAGCTTCGGCGAACGGCCGCTCACCGATGCCACGCTCGCGCCGGCGCTTGCCGCCGTCGAGACCGTGCTCAAGGGGCATGAGCCGTTTCCGGCGCTGGCTGTCGACCGGCACTGGAACCTGGTTTCGGCGAACGCGGCGATTAGCCCCTTCCTCGCCGATGTCAGCGAGGCCTCCTTGCTGGCGGCGCCGGTCAATGTGCTTCGCCTCAGCCTGCACCCGGGCGGCATCGCGCCGCGCATCGTCAACCTCCAGGAATGGCGCACGCATTTGCTCGAGCGCCTCAAGCACCAGAATGACGCCACCGGTGACCCCGTGCTGATCGATCTGGAGCGCGAGCTGCGCGGCTATCCGTCCGGCTTGAAGGGCAGCCGGCCGGCGCCGGTCGAGCCGAATGCGATCGTGCATCCGCTCAGGCTTGCGCATGGCGACCAGGTTCTGTCGTTCATCAGCACCATAACCGTATTCGGCACGCCGCTCGACGTGACGCTGTCGGAACTGGCGATCGAATCGTTCTTCCCGGCGGATGAACAGACACGGGCGGTGCTGGTACGGCTGGCAAGGGAACGGGCCGAACGGTCCTGACTATCCCTGCGGCAGCGCTGCCTTGCGCGTGCGGGTGCGTTCCAGGCCCAGCTGCCGCTCGCGCCAGATGATGAAGATGCCGGCGGCTACCACGATCACACCGCCGACCAGCGTGCTGAGCGAGGTCACGTCGCCGAAGACGAAGTAGCCGACGACCACGCCGAGGATCATCGAGGTGTATTCGAACGGCGCCACCACCGAGGCTTCTGCGTGGCGATAGGCCGAGGTCATCAGGATCTGGCCGAGGCCACCGCAAAAGCCGGCCATGATGAGCAGCGCGGCTTGCACCGGCGTCAGCGATTGCCAGCCGAAAGGCAGCGTCAGCAGCGAGAGCACACTCGCTGTCGACGAGAACCATAACACGATGGTCGCCGTCCTCTCCGTCTGCACGAGGTTGCGCACAAGCAGCATGGCGACGGCCGAGATCGCCGCCGCCACCAGCGCCGCCATGACGCCGAGGACCTCCTGATCGTCGAGCGCTTCATCCGAATTGAGCAGAGTGAGTTCCGGCCAGGAAATAATGAGCACGCCGATCAGACCGACTGCCACCGCGCTCCAGCGGTAGACGCGGATCGTCTCGCCAAGGAAAACGGAGGAGAACACCACGACCAACAGCGGCTGTGCATAGTTCAGGGTGATTGCCTCCGGTAGCGGCAGCCTGGTGAGCGCGAAGAAGCCAAGCCCCATGGCGCCGACGCCGACAATACCGCGCGCGACGTGGTTGAAGGGACGTTTGGTGACGAATGCCGTCGGCAACTGTCCCTTAAATGCCAGAAAAGCAATGATCGGGAAGATGGCAAAAAACGAGCGGAAGAAGACGATCTGCCCGGCCGGCACCTCGCCGGCCGCCTTGATGCAGGTTTGCATTCCGACAAAAACCGCGACGGACACGATCTTCAGGGCAATGCCCCTCAGCGTGTCGTGGCCGCCCGCCGTTTCTGGTGCCGCCCCCGCCCTTGCTGTCACCTTGGCGCCGCTTCCTGGATGGTCGCCCAGATGCGCGCTGGTGTCGCCGGCATCTCGATATGCCTGACACCATAGGCGCGCCATAGCGCATCGGTGACCGCGTTGAGCGCCGCCGGTGTCGAGCCGATCGTGCCGGCCTCGCCCGCGCCCTTGACGCCCAGCGCATTGGTGGTCGACGGCACATTGCGGGTTTCGAAATGGAAGAACGGGAAATTGTCGGCGCGCGGCATGGCGTAGTCCATGAAGCTCGCCGTCAGCAATTGCCCATCCTCGCCATGGACGGTGTTTTCGGTCAGCGCCTGGCCGACGCCTTGCACGACGCCGCCATGAACCTGGCCGGCGAGCAGGATCGGGTTCACCGTGACGCCGAAATCGTCGACGATGGTGTAGCGCACGATCTCGGTCGTGCCGGTGTCGGGATCGATCTCGACCTCGCAGATGTGGGTGCCGTTCGGATAGGTGCATTCGTCCTGGACGAACTCGCCGAACCCCTTGAGGTCATCGGGGTTTTTCGCGGCCTTGGCGATGGTGGAAAAATCGATCGTGCGGTCGGTGCCGACGATCCGGGCAACACCGTCGGACAGCTCGATGTCGCCGGCGGAAGCCTCCAGCTCGTCAGCGGCGATGCGCTTGATCTTGTTGGCCAGATCCTCGCCCGCACGGGAAGCGGATACACCCCCGAGCGGAATGGAGCGCGAGCCGCCGGTGCCGCCGCCAGCCTTCAATTCGTCGGTATCGCCCTGGCGGACATGGATCTTGTCGATGTCGAGATTGAGCTTTTCCGCCAGGAACTGCGCATAGGCGGTGGCATGACCCTGTCCGTTGGTCTGGGTACCGATCTTGAGCGTCACCGTGCCGTCCCCATTGAGCTCGACAAACGCCGGCTCCGAGCCCGGGAAGGCGCAGGCCTCGATGTAGGTCGCCATGCCGATGCCCCGGATCTTGCCGCCGGCTTTCGACTGTTCGAGCCGCTGCGGAAACGCCTTCCACTCAGACCGTTCGATGGCACGCTCCATATGGCCCTCGAACTCACCATTGTCGTAGAGACGACCGGTCTGCGTGCGATAGGGAAACTGCTCCGGCCGGATGAAATTGCGGCGGCGGATCTCTTCGACGGGCAGGCCGAGATCATGGGCGCAGGCATCGACCAGCTTTTCCAGCAGGAATGCCGCTTCCGGCCGGCCGGCGCCACGATAGGCATCGACGGGACAGGTGTTGGTGTAAAGGCCGGTCACCGTGACATCGAGCGCCCTGATGTCATAGACGCCGGTCGACATGGTGACGCCGATATAGGGTATGAACGGACCGTATTGCGAGACATAGGCGCCCATATTGGCCAGCAGATCGACCCGCATGCCGAGGAAGCGGCCATCCTTGTCCAAAGCCATCTCAGCCGTCACGGCATTGTCGCGGCCTTGCGCGTCGGTCAAAAAATGTTCCGTGCGGTCGCCGGCCCATTTCACCGGACGGCCAAGCCGCTTCGCTGCCTCCAGCACCAGCGGATATTCGCGATAGACGAAGCTCTTCGGCCCGAAACCGCCGCCGACATCCGGCGTGATGACACGCAGCTGGTTCTTCTTGATCTTGAACACGCTGGCCAGGATGTACTGCATGGAATGCACGCCTTGCGACCCGGTGGTCAGCACGAAACGGTTCTCGCCGGCGTTCCACTCGCCGATCGCCGAGCGCGGCTCCATGTAATTGCAGACCAGCCGGTTGTTGACGAACTCGATGCGGGTGACATGAGCCGCCCTGGCGAAAGCCGCCGCCGTCTTGGCCTTGTCGCCCATATGGTAGGTGAAGGCGCGGTTGGAGCCGAGCTCGGGCCACACCAGCGGCGTGCCTTCGGCAAGCGCGGTCGCCGTGCCGGACGCAGCATCCTCGCTGTCATAATCGACATCGATCAGTTCGGCGGCATCCTGCGCCAGGGCACGGCTGTCGGCGACAACAAAGGCAACGGCATCGCCGACATAATTGACGCGATCACGGCACAGGACCGGAATGTCGCGGGTCGGCGCCTTGGTGCCGTCGGGCTGTTCCTGCATGACGCCGGATTTGAGATCGCCGAGATGGGCAATATCCTTGGCCGTCAGCACCAGATGGACGCCTGGAGCCGCCTTGGCTGCATCGGTCGAGCCGACGGTGAAGCTGGCCTTGGCCACCGGCGAGCGCAGGACATAGCCGTGCAGCACGCCGGCCGGCTGGATGTCATCGGTATAGCGGCCCTGCCCCTGGATGAAAGCGGCATCCTCGCGCCGCAACACGGAAGCGCCCATCCCGAACTTCGGTGTGACGATGGTCATGACTGCCTCGCGATGCTGGAAAGGAAGGCCTGAAATAGGCCCTGTCGTAGTTTTGTCGAGGGGCTGTTTCGTGTAAAGAGCGCGGACTTCAAATTTCTTGGATCAGCGGAAACAATCCGCCTCCAACGCAATCGACAGGAAAAAACCCGGAATGCGCATCGACACAGGCCAGGTCTTCAAACTCGAAGACTATCGCCCCAGCGACTACCTCATTCCGGAAACGAACCTTGAATTCCGTCTCTCGCCACAGGCAACGATCGTCACCGCAACAGTGACGATCGAGCGTCGTGATGGCGTTTCGGTGTCGGCTCCGCTGGTGCTCGACGGCGATGGGCTGGTGCTCAAGCGCGTCGAGATCAACGGCAAGAAAGTGAAACCGGCGGACCTGCTGGCCAGCCCCGACCAACTCACCATTCTCAAGCCGCCGGCCGCGAGCCGTTTCCAGCTGCGCATCGAAACCGAGCTGGCACCGGCGAACAATGAAGCCTTGATGGGCCTCTATCGCTCAAGCAATGTCTATTGCACGCAGTGCGAGGCCGAGGGCTTCCGCCGCATCACCTATTTCCTCGATCGCCCCGATATCCTGTCCGTCTACACGGTGCGGATCGAGGCCTTGCGCGCCGAGGCGCCGCTGCTTCTGTCCAACGGAAATCCGGTCGGCAAGGGCGACCTCGGCGATGGCCGGCACTATGCCGTCTGGCACGATCCCTTCCCCAAGCCGTCCTATCTGTTCGCGCTGGTGGCCGGCAATCTCGGCCAGGTCGCCGACAGTTTCGTCACGATGTCGGGCCGCACGGTCGAGCTCGGCATCTATGTCGAGCCCGGCAAGGAGAAGCTCGCCGGCTACGCCATGGATGCGCTGAAGCGATCGATGCAATGGGACGAGGAGGCGTTCGGCCGGGAATACGACCTCGACGTCTTCAACATCGTCGCCGTATCCGACTTCAACATGGGCGCGATGGAGAACAAGGGCCTCAACATCTTCAACGACAAATACGTGCTGGCCGACCAGGAGACCGCGACGGATGCCGATTTCGCCAATATCGAGGCGATCATCGCGCATGAATATTTCCACAATTGGACAGGCAACAGAATCACTTGCCGCGACTGGTTCCAGCTTTGCCTGAAGGAAGGGCTGACGGTCTTCCGCGATCACGAATTCTCCGCCGACCAGCGCTCGCGCGCGGTCAAGCGCATCGCCGAGGTGCGCACGCTGCGCGCTCACCAGTTCCCCGAGGACCAGGGTCCGTTGGCGCATCCGGTGCGGCCGCGCCGCTACCGCGAGATCAACAATTTCTACACGGCGACAGTTTACGAGAAGGGCTCCGAAGTGGTGCGCATGATCCGCACCATTCTCGGCCCGGATGTCTTTCGTGCCGGCATGGACCTCTATTTCGAGCGGCATGACGGTGAAGCGGCGACGATCGAGGATTTCATCAAGGTGTTCGAGGATGCATCCGGCCGCGACCTGTCGCAGTTCGCGCTCTGGTATCATCAGGCCGGCACGCCCAATCTGACGGTCAGTTCGACGCACAATCCGGCTTTGCAGGAATTCACGCTCGAGATCGAACAGTCGGTGCCGCCGACACCCTCCGAAAGCCGCAAGCGGCTGATGCACATCCCGCTCGCCTTCGGCCTGATCGGCGCCGGCGGCAAGCCGGTGTCGTACAGCGGCGTCGAGGGAGCCAGTGTCGACGATGGCGTCATCCATGTCCGCAAGCGCCGGCACATGGTGCGTTTCTCTGGCGTGGCGGAACGCCCGGCGGTGTCGCTCAACCGCGGCTTCTCGGCACCGGTGACGCTGTCGGTCGAGCAGAAGGCTGACGACCAGTTCTTCCTTGCCCGCCATGACAGCGACGCCTTCTCGCGCTGGCAGGCATTCAACACGCTGCTCACCGATACGCTGATTTCAGCCTTCCGCGAGATCCTCGGCGGCAAGCAACCGGTCTTCGCGAAACGGCTGACCGAGCTCGCTGGCAGCATTGCCGCCGACGAGACGCTGGAGCCGGCCTACCGGGCGCTGGCACTGGCGCTGCCCGGCGATGCCGACATCGCCCGCGACATCGGCAGGAACATCGATCCCGACGCCATCCACACGGCCCGGCAGGCTCTTGCGCTCGCCATCGGCACCGCCAATGGCGCGGCGTTTTCCGGCCTCTACGACAGCCTTGCAGACATGACCGCGTTCAGCCCCGACGCAGCGAGCGCTGGACGACGCGCCCTGCGCAACACTTTGCTGGATTATCTCTCGCTGCTGCCTGGCGGCGCGGCATTGGCCGCCGGGCATTTCCAGTCGGCGACCAACATGACCGACCGCGCGGCAGCCCTTGGCGTGCTCGCCCATCGACACCACGGTTCGCCGGAGGCAAAAAAGGCGCTGGCGGCATTCGAAACGAGGTATTCGTCCGACCCGCTGATCATGGACAAATGGTTCCAGATCCAGGCAAGCGTGCCGGGGCCGCAGGCGGTGGACACGGTCCGGGCGCTAACCGCTCATCCGGCCTTCTCGATGGGCAATCCAAACCGGGTGCGCTCGCTGATCGGCACATTCTCCAGCGCCAACCAGACCGGCTTCCATCGACCCGACGGCGAAGGCTATCGGTTTTTCGCGCAGACGGTGCTCGAGGTCGAAAAGCGCAACCCGCAAGTGGCGGCAAGGCTGGCAACGGCGCTCAGGTCCTGGCGTTCGCTCGAACAAGGCCGGCAAGCCAAGGCCCGGGAGGCGCTGCTTTCGATCGCCAATGCCGAAAACCTGTCGGCGGACTTAAGGGACATTGTCGAGCGTACACTGGCTTAGGAGGGCTCTGCTTCCTATCGAAAGGCTTCCGTGCCCAGAGTCTGTCAAACCGACTGATGAGGCTGTGCCTTAGCGGTCAACTCGATTCCAAGGGCCTTCATCACAGCGATCGTCGTTTTCAGGGTCGGATTGCCGTTCTCACTGAACGAACGGTAAAGCTGTTCACGCGAAAGCCCTGTCTGGCTTGCTATTTGGGCCATGCCCTTGGCGCGGGCAACGACACCCAGAGCATGCGCGATATAGCCGGAATCTTCGGAAGCAAACGCCTCCGCCATGAATGCCGCAATCGCTTCATCAGAGGTCAGGCCTTCAGCCGGATCAAAGCTTGTCAGTTTTTCAGCCATTTCATTCGCTCTATTCTTGTGCCAGACGTTTCGCGGTCTTGATATCCTTTTTCTGGGTGTGGCGTTCCAGAAGGGCTTGGTCGAGCCGCTTCGGCATTATTTTAGTCGATTTTTAATCTTTTTTCGCCGGAGCACTGGACAAGGCGAATCACCTTTGATTCTTTAATGGCGATTCGGAAGTGCGGCGTTGCCGGATCGTCAAGCCTGCAGAGTCGGGCATACTGAAATCGGGGAGTGCCATTTATGGCGAAGGCGGACGCGTGGGGCGCGCCCGGAGGGATGGCTTTTGCGCGTCGCGAGACGCGAAGCGATGGCCTTGCCGGGAATACGCGGCTCATCGCCGAACCAGCCTACAAGCGGCTTCTGGCTGCCGAACCGTTGCTGCGTCGGTCGATACCGGCCCTCATCGTCATCTTCCTGATCGTCATCGCGGCGCTGCGCGTGCTGTCGCTGATGAACGAACGCGACGATGTGGAGCGCGACGCCAAGGCGATCCTCACACTGGCGGCCGGCCAACTGGCCAGTTCGCTCGCCACCGTCACCGATACGCCGCCAGGCGCCATCCAGGACCTGCTGGAGACCACCAGCCGCCAGGGCGCGATGGGCCGCAGCCATGTGCTCGTCATCACCGACGGCGCCTTCAAGATCACCGCGGTAACGCCACGCTCGACGCCCTGGCAGGGCCACTCGCTCGACGGCCTCGTCGAGGGCGGCCAGCCTCTGTTCATGTTCGGCGACCGCGCCGGGGTCATGGAGGTCAGCATCGGCGGGCAAGACTGGTACGCGGCAGTAAGCGTGGCCAAGGACGGGAAAGGAGCCGCAGCGGCGCTGGTGCCGCAGGAAGCCGTCTTCGACACCTGGCGCAAGACCGTCNGTGCTGACCGCCGGCGTGCTGATCATCATCCTCTATGCCTATTTCGGGCAGGCGGCGCGCGCCCAGGCAGCCGACCGCATCTACCTCGAAGCGCATCAGCGCATCGACATGGCGCTGGTTCGCGGCCGCTGCGGCCTGTGGGACTGGGACATGGTGCGCGGCAAGATGTACTGGTCGCGTTCGATGTACGACATGCTCGGCTACGAGCCTTGCGAGACGATGCTGTCCTTCGGCGAGGTCGACGAGATCATTCATCCCGAGGACGGAGACCTGTTCGAGCTCGCCAACAGAATTGTCGCGCGCGAAATCGACCACATCGACCAGGTGTTCCGGATGCGGCATGCCGACGGCCAATGGGTGTGGATGCGCGCCCGCGCACAAGTCATGGATCCGGAGGCGCCGGAGATCCAGCTGATCGGCATCGCCGTCGACGTCACCGAGCAGCGCCATCTGGCGCTGCGTTCGGAGGCGGCCGATCTTCGCCTGAGGACCGCAATCGAGAACATCAATGAGTCCTTCGTGCTGTGGGATTCCGCGCAGCGCCTGATCATGTGCAACTCCAAATACCAGCAGGACAACGGGCTCTCGGATCGCGACGTGATGCCAGGTGTGACGCGGGTGTCGCTGGAAGAGCGGATGCTGGCCTTTGCTTCAGAGCGCCGGCTCGCCAACACCAATGGTCCGCAAGGCGGCGCCACTTTCGAGCGGCAGCTGTCCGACGGCCGCTGGCTGCAGGTCAACGAGCTGAAGACCAGGGATGGCGGCATCGTCTCTGTCGGCTCGGACATCACCCAGATCAAGCTGCACCAGGAGAAGCTGGTCGACAGCGAGCGCCGGCTGATGGCGACGATCCATGATTTGAGCCTCGCCCGCCGGGCCGAAGAGGAACGGTCGCGCGAACTGGTCGACCTCAACCGCAAATACATGAAGGAAACCGAGCGCGCCGAGGCGGCGAACCGGGCCAAATCCGAGTTCCTGGCCAACATGTCGCACGAACTGCGCACGCCGCTGAACGCCATCATCGGCTTCTCCGAACTGATGGAACAAGGACTGTTCGGCCCGCTGGGTTCGTCGCGCTATGAGGAATATGCCACCGACATCAACAGCAGCGGCAAATACCTGCTCGGCGTCATCAACGACATTCTCGACATGTCCAAGATCGAGGCCGGCCAGTTCTCGCTGGACCAGGAGCAGATCGACCTTGGCCCGCTGATCAGCGAGACGGTGCGCGTCGTCTCGCTGCAAGCCGCGCAAAAGGCGATAACCGTGGAAACGCGCATCGCCGACGCGCTGACACTGTTCGCCGATCGCCGGGCGATCAAGCAGATCGTCATCAACCTCCTGTCCAATGCGGTGAAATTCACCGGCCAGGGCGGTCACATATCGGTCAGGGCCCGCAACACATCGGGCGCGCTGGTGCTGACGATCGAGGACAATGGCTGCGGCATCCCGAAGGAGGCGCTCGGCAAGCTCGGGCGGCCCTTCGAACAGGTGCAGAACCAGTTCTCCAAGAACCATGCCGGATCCGGCCTCGGCCTCGCTATCTCGCGTTCGCTGGCCGAGCTCCAGGGCGGCGCGCTGAAAATCCGTTCGACCGAAGGTGTCGGCACGATCGTGTCGGTGCGCATACCGGTGAAGAAGGCGCCTGCGGTGGTCAAGGTCGCCGCCTGAGAACCAGGCCAGCTATGGTCGCCCGGCACGAAGCAAAAGGCCAAAGTCCCGCCTGACCTTCTGCGACGTCTCCTTGAGATGTGCTTCCAGCACGCTGAAATCCGGCAGATCGGTGACCGCCAGAAGCATATCCGAAAGCCCCGGCGGAACGTCGTCGCGCTCAAAGGCTCCGGTGAGGCACAGCCGCGTCATCTGGGTCAGCGCCAGATAGAGGCCATAGGCTTCGCAAAGCTCCTGCCTCACCCCGGAATCGGCAAAGCGAGGGGCCAGGCGGGACAGTATCTCGGCCGTACCAGTCACACGCGACCCGGTCTCGACCTGGCCAGTGATCACGGCCACCTGGGCGATGAATTCGAGATCGATCAGTCCTCCGGGAACAAGCTTGATGTCCCACAGGTCGCGCGGCGGCTTTTCCTTCTCGATCATGGCCCGCATGTCCGAGGCCTCGGCCCTCACCTTTGCCGCATCGCGCGGCTGGCCCAGCACCGCCGCGACTTCCGCCTCGACCTCGGCGCAGAGCCCGATATCGCCGGCGATGGCACGGGCCCGTGCCAGTGCCATGTGCTCCCAGGTCCAGGCCTCCTGGCGCTGGTATTTCTTGAAGGCGTCGATATGGGTGGCCACCGGCCCCTTGTTGCCGGACGGGCGCAAGCGCAGGTCGAGTTCGTAGAGCACGCCTTCCGCCGTCGGCGCCGATACGGCCGAAATCAGCCGCTGCGTCATGCGGGTGTAGTAATGCGAAGGCGCCAGCGGCTTTTCCCCGTCGGAATCCTCGGCGTCCGCATCGTGGTCGTAGAGCAGGATGAGGTCGACATCCGACCCGGCCGTCAATTCGCGGCTGCCAAGCTTGCCCATGCCGAGCAACGCTACCACGCCGCCGGCAATCATGCCGTGACGCCCTGCGAATTCGGCCATCACCGCCCGTAGCGCGGCCTCGATGGTGAGGTCGGCCAGGTCGGAAAAGGCGCGGCCGGCGCGAGCCGGATCGATCGAACCGGCGAGCAGGCGCACACCGATCAGGAATTTCTGCTCCGAGGCGAAGATGCGCAAGCGGTCGAGCACGTCCTCGTAGGCCCTGTCGCCTTCGATAAAGGCCGACAGCCGGCCTGAGAGATAGGCACGGTCCGGCAATTCGCTGAGAAGGGCTGGATCAAGCAGGCCGTCGAAGACATGGGGCCGGCGCGTGATGATAGCGGCCAGCCGGGGTGCGGCGCCCATGATCGTGGCCATCAGCTTGAGCAGCGCCGGGTTCGACTGCAACAGGGAGAACAGCTGGATGCCGGCCGGCAGTCCGGCAAGGAATTCATCGAAACGGATCAAGGCTTCGTCCGCCCGCCGTGTCTGGCCGAACGCCTTGAGCAGGGCCGGCGTCAACTCCGTCAGGCGCTCGCGCGCCTCCGCCGACTGGGTGACGCGATAGCGGCCGAAATGCCAGCCACGAATGACACGGCAAATGTCGCTCGGCCGCTGGAAGCCGAGACCATGCAAGGTCTGCAATGTGTCTGGGTCGTCGACGTCGCCGGTGAAGACCAGATTGCCGATGCCCGCCGAAAGCTCGGGTGCCGTTTCAAACAGCGCCGCATAGTGGCGCTCGACCTGTTGCAGCGAGGCACGAAACGCCCCGGCGAAGATTGCCGCATCGGCAAAGCCCAGCATGCGGGCAATGCGCTCCAGCCCCTCATCGTCTTCCGGCAATGTGTGCGTCTGCTCATCGGCCACCATCTGGATGGCGTGTTCGACACGGCGCAGGAACCAATACTGGCGGGCAAGCGCGTCGCGCGCTTCGGTGGTGATCCAGCCGCGCGCCGCGAGTTGGCCGAGCATCGGTACGGTCTCGCGGCCGCGCAGTTCCGGGAAGCGGCCGCCGGCGATGAGCTGCTGTGTCTGGACGAAGAACTCGATCTCGCGGATGCCGCCGCGGCCGAGCTTGACGTTGTGGCCCTTCACGGCGATCTCGCCATATCCCTTATGGGCGTGGATCTGGCGCTTGATGGAATGGACATCGGCAATCGCGGCGTAGTCCATGTATTTGCGCCAGATATAGGGCTGGAGCTCCTTGAGGAAGGCGGCGCCCGCGGCCAGATCGCCGGCCACCGGACGCGCCTTGATCATGGCGGCACGCTCCCAGTTCTGGCCGCGCGCTTCGTAGTAGCGCAGCGCGGCTTCGACCGGGATCGCCAGCGGCGTCGAACCGGGATCGGGGCGCAATCTCAGATCGGTTCGGAAGACATAACCGTGCTCGGTGCGGTCCTGCAAGATGCGCACCAGCCGGCGCGTCAGGCGCGAAAACAGCTCGGTGGCGTCGAGGGGATCGACGACGGCAGGGACTTCCGGATCGAAGAACACGACGAGGTCGATGTCGGAAGAGAAATTCAACTCGTGCGCGCCGAGCTTGCCCATGCCGAGCAGGATCCAGCCCGACTGCCGCGACGGGTTGTCGAGGTCCGGCAGCCTGAGCTTGCCCTGGCCATGGGCGTCACGCAGCAGGAAGTCGACCGCCGCACGGGTGCAGGCATCGGCAAGGTCGCTCAGCCGCCGCACCGTCAGCGACGTTTCGGCCTCGCCGGCGAGATCGGCGAGCGCGATCAGGAAATGCGCCTCGGCCTTGCACTGGCGCAACTCCATCATCAGGCCGGATTCCGAGATCGCCTCCGCTAGTGGCTCCTTGTCGATCGCAGCGGTGATCGCTTTCAGACGAGCCTCCACCGGCTGGTCGAAAAGACTGTCCAGGATCCGGGGCCGGCGCCGCGCCGTATCGCGCAGGAATGGCGAGAGGTCGAAGACGGCGGCCAGGAAATCCTGACCCCTCCCCTTGCCGGCCAGGAACTTGGCCAGCCGTGTCAGGCCTTCCTCGCGTGCCGCTGCCGCGATCTCGGCCAGTTCCTGCCGCGCCCGGCTTGCGTCAAGGGGAACAAGCGCGACCTCGGGCCTCAGCAGCCAGTCGGTCTTGCTGCGCTTGGCAACGGCCGCCATCAGTGATCCTCGCGTGTGGGGAAACTCATGACCACGGATAGTCCCGGATTGCCGGGCAACAGGTCAAGCCGACCGTAGTGGAAAGTCATGACGGCCTTGGCGAGGCTGAGGCCAAGGCCGGAACCCGGTTGTGAACGGCTCTTCTCCAGCCGCACGAAACGTTCGGTCGCCCGGGCACGATCGGCATCGTCCGGGATGCCCTGGCCGTTGTCGGCGACGGTGAGCCTGATCTCGCCATTCGTGCGCGCGAGCGTCACACGGACCGCCGGTTTGGACGTGGAATCCGTCGAATACTTGATCGCATTGTCGACGATGTTGGACAGCGCCTGGCCGATGAGCTCGCGGTTGCCGTCGACGATAAAAGCGCCGTTGACCTTGGCTTCCAGCGAGACCCCAGCCTCTTCCGCCACCGGCTCGTAGAGTTCGACCACGTCGCGCACGGTTGCCGCCAGATCGACGCGAGCAGTATGCTCAGACGAATACCCGGCCTCCAGCCGCGAGATCATCAGTATGGCGTTGAACGTCTTTATCAGTTGGTCGGACTCGGCAATGGTGCCTTCGAGAGCCTGGCGGTAATCGGATGTCGTGTGCTTGCCGGAAAGTATCGCCTCGGCCCGGTTGCGCAGTCGGGTCAGCGGCGTCTTCAAATCATGCGCGATGTTGTCGGAAACCTGCTTCAGGCCTTCGTTGAGCGTTGCGATCCTGGCCAGCATGGCGTTGAGGTTTTCCGAAAGCCGGTCGAACTCGTCTCCGGCGCCGGTCACCGGCAGCCGGCCGGAAAGATCACCGCCCATGATGCGACGGCTCGCTTCCGAAACGCCGTCGATGCGCTTCAGTGCCGCGCGGCCGACAAAGAACCAGATCAGGATGCCGCCCAGGCCCATCATGCCGAGCGCCAGCGTCAGGGCACGGCGGATGACGGCGCGAAAGCGCTCCGGCTCGCCAAGATCGCGGCCGACCAGCATGATCATCTGGTTCGGCAGCCGCAGCACCAGCGCAATGGCGTTGTGACCCTTCTCGCCCTCGGCCTGCGCTGCGTTTTCGCCAGTTGAAGGAGATGTTGTCTGGTCGGACGTTCCGCTGCGCAGGCGATCAAGCTCGCCTTCTCCGAAACGCTTGTAGGAGAACGGCTCGGTCGTCCAACCCTCGGCCTCGATCACGCCCGGCTCCAGGCTCTGCACATTGCCGGTCAGGATCTGGCCGTTGGCATCGGCGATCAGGTAGAGGTTGGCGCCAGGCTGGCGCGAGCGCGCCTCGACCACACGGACCAGCACCGGCAGACCACCACGCTGATAGGCACGGGCGAGACCGAGCACTTCGTCGTTGATGGTCTCCTGCGTCTGCGCGGTCAGCATGCGTGCCGACAGCGAGGTCATGTAGAAGACGAGCGACACGGCGCAGATCGCGAACAAAAGAAGGTAGAGCGCCGAAAGCCGCGCTGCCGTCGTCTTCATGATGGCTGGCACGGATAAGGCCATGCCGCCGCCTAGATCAGCATGACGTTTGGTAGAGCCCTCATGCTGATCCAGCTCTTTGTTGGAGCATGATCTCTAGACAAACGGAAACCGTTCGTCCGAGAAAACCGGTACCCACTTTTCGGGATCATACTCTAGCCGCTCTTCAGCATGTAGCCTGCGCCGCGAACCGTATGCAGGATGGGCTTGTCGAAGCCCTTCTCGATCTTGCCGCGCAGCCGCGAGACGTGGACGTCGATGACATTGGTCTGCGGATCGAAATGATAATCCCAGACGTTTTCGAGCAGCATGGTGCGCGTCACCACCTGGCCGGCATGGCGCATCAGATATTCGAGCAGCCGGAATTCGCGCGGCTGCAGCGTGATCTCGCGCGCCGCCCGGCGGACCGAATGCGACAGCCTGTCGAGCTCGAGGTCGCCCACCCGGTAGACGGTTTCGGCCTCCTTGGCGCTGGCCCGGCGATTCAACACCTCGACGCGGGCCAGAAGTTCGGAGAATGCATAGGGCTTGGTCAGATAATCGTCGCCGCCGGCGCGCAGACCGGTGACCCGGTCGTCGACCTCACCCAGCGCCGACAGGATCAGCACCGGCGTGGTGTTGCCCCTTGAGCGAAGGCCGGCAATCACCGACAGGCCGTCACGGCGCGGCATCATCCGGTCGATCACCATCACGTCATAGTCGCCGGCATCTGCAAGCGCGAAGCCGGTCTCGCCGTCACCAGCGACATGCGCGGTATGACCAGCCTCGTTGAAGGCTTTCTGCAGATAATCCGCAGCCTCGCGATCATCTTCTATGACGAGAATCTTCATAGGCTCGTTATACGCGATTTCGCTGGAAGGTTGAGTAGCAGGCATCTGCATTCTAGCCTTTGCCAAAGCGCATCGCGATCAAGATGATACCGAGCGTGCGCAATTAAATCTTGTTCTCTGGTGTCTTCATCGTGACATGCCTGTTTTAGCGCATGTCGCTATCCGCAATCGCGGCATCTCCTCGCACGTGGCCGGAGGGAGCGCTTCTGGACAGCCTATAAGATGTGCGGCAGCGGGCGATGGGAGGCCCGCTGCCGCCGGAGGAGAGCACGATGACTGACTAACGTACCCGGCTCCATGCTTTCCCATGCGGCGGTTCGGGGGTGTTTGATACCGCCGCATCGGAAAAGTCGTTTCAGCCCTTGGCGACCGGCAAGGCGACGAAGCGGTTGTTGTCGTCATGCGTGATCTGCATCAGCACGGCCTTACGTCCGGACTTCACCGCTTCGGTCATCGCCTTGGTGACGTCCTCGGTGCCGTTGACTTCGGTCGAGTTGACCGCGGTGATGACGTCGCCCGGCTGGATGCCGCGATCGGCGGCATCGCTGTCGGGATCGACGTCGGTCACCACGAGACCCTTGCCGTTTTCGGACTTGGTGACGGTGAGGCCGAGATCGGCAAGCGTATCGGGCTTTGCCGGAGCGGCAGGCTGCTGTTGCTGGTCGTTCGAGGCCTGCTTGTCGCTGGCGGGCAGCTTGCCGAGATCGACCTTGACCGTCTGGCTCTTGCCGTCACGCCAGACGGTGACGTCGACCGGCTTGCCCGGCGAATAGGCGCCGATCAGGCGGGCAAGCTCTTTCGGCGAAGCGACGTCCTTGCCATCGACCTGGGTGATCACATCGCCAGCGGTGATGCCGGCCTTCTTGCCGGGGCCATCGTCCTGGGCGCTGGACACCAACGCGCCATTGTTGGACTTCAGGCCGAGCGATTCGGCGATGTCCGAGGTGACCGGCTGGATTTCGACACCGAGCCAGCCGCGCTGCACGGCACCGTTCTTCATCAGGTCGCCAACAACCTGCCTGGCGGTCGAGGCCGGGATGTCGAAGGCGATGCCGACGCTGCCGCCCGACGGCGAGAAGATCGCCGTGTTGATGCCGACCACCTGGCCGTTGAGATTGAAGGTCGGGCCACCCGAGTTGCCGCGGTTGACCGAGGCATCGATCTGAAGGAAATCGTCATAGGGGCCAGCGCCGATGTCACGGCCGCGCGCCGACACGATGCCGGCGGTGACCGTGCCACCGAGACCGAACGGATTGCCGACAGCCACGACCCAGTCACCGACACGAACCTTCGAATCGTCGGCGAAATCGACATAGGTGAACTTGCCGCCACCGTCGACCTTGAGCACGGCGAGATCGGTGCGCGGATCGGTGCCGACCAGCTTGGCGTCGAGCTCCTTGCCGTCATTGGTCACAACGGTGAAGGCGGTGCCCTCTTCAACGACGTGGTTGTTGGTGACGAGGTAGCCGTCCTCGGAAATGAAGAAGCCGGAGCCCTGCGCCACCGGACGCGGCTGGCCGTTGTTGCGGTCGCGGTGACCGAAGCGGCGGTGACCTTCGTCGTTTTGACCGCCCTGGTCGCCAAAGCCTCGGAATTCCTTGAAGAAGCGGCGCAGCTGCGGATTGTTGGGAAGATTGTCGAGACCGTCCTGATCGTCGGAGCCGTCATCGGCGGTCGGCTGGATCTTGGCCTTGACCTTGACGCTGACCACGGCTGGGGAAACGCGCTCGACGACGTCGGCGAAGCTTGGAACCTGCGGCGCCTCGACGCGCACCGCGTCGGCCAGGACGGGGCTGGTTCCGCTGGTCAGCGCGCCTACGCCGATCGCACCGGCAACCGCAACGGATGCGACGGCAGCCAGGAGACGCTTGCGGGTGCGGGAATATGAATTGGGGGCAATATTCATGGGTCTCTGATCCTCTTTTCGAAGGGACGCGCCTTGATAGGCATCCTCAGGAAAGGAGAATTAGAATGGCGCACATTACAACGCCATTTCCGACGCATGAAACTTTGGTAATGTTGGCGGTCGACCCTGTCTGTCGGAAGACCTCACCCTTCACGCCATTTCGCAGTCAGTCCCGGCGCAGGATCGCGTCCAGCGCCGCCTGTTCATCGGCGGAGAGGGATTTCGTCGCCAGTTGCCGGCGGGAACGGGCGTTGAAGGCGATAAAGATGCCGCCTGCCAGAAGCAGAATGAGGGGCGTGCCCCAAAGCAGCGCGTTGCGCAGGTCAAAGCGCGGCTTCAAAAGCACGAACTCGCCGTAGCGCGAAACCACATAGTACATCACCTGCTGGTCGGTATCGCCGGCGACGAGGCGCTGGCGCACCAGGATGCGCAGGTCGCGGGCCAGATCGGCATCGGATTCGTCGATAGACTGGTTCTGGCAGACCATGCAGCGCAGGCCTTCCGACAGCGCCCGGGCTCGCGCCTCCAGCGCCGGATCGGCCAGCATCTCGTCAGGCTTCACCGCTTGCGCCGCGCCGGCGAAGAGCAGCGCCAGAAGCAGGACAATCGACGTCAGCGAAAACCTTGCCTTCATGGCAGACCCGTTGGCGCGACCGCCGGCTTGCGGCGGCGCGAGGGCGCGCCGACCCGCAAGCGCCTGTCCATCAGCGACATGGCCGCGCCCGCCATCATCATCAGGCCACCGCCCCAGATCAGCGTCACCAGCGGCTTCCACCACAAGCGCACCACGACGGAGCCATCCTTGCCTTCGTCACCGAGCGAAATGTAGAGCTGGGAAAGACCAAGGGTCTTGATGCCGGATTCCGTCGTCGTCGTCTGCCGCACCGGAAAGAAGCGCTTGGCCGAGCTGATTTCGCCGATGGGACTGCCGCTGACACCGATCAGCTCGAAGCGGCCGCGATCCTCGCTGTAGTTGGGGCCCTGGGCCGGATAGAGCCCGACGAAACGCAGCGTGTTGCCGGACAATTCCACCGTCTCGCCGGCATGCATCGACAGGATTTTCTCGGTACCGAAGCAAAGCGTGCCGACTATGCCCAGCGTGGTCAGGCCAAGGCCGAGATGGGCGAAAGCCGTGCCGAAGACCGAGCGCGGCAAGCCAAGCAGGCGCCGGACCATGTTCCCCGTCGTGACATTGCCGAACCCCGCCTTGACGGCGATGTCGGTGAGCGCACCAAGGATCAGCCAGACGGCAAGACCAACCCCAATGGCCGCCAATACCGAAGCGCCGTCGATGAACAGGGCGGTGACCAGTGCCGTCAGGAGGGCACCCGCGAATGCCACCATCAGGCGCTGCGCGACCGCGAAGACATCGCCGCGTTTCCAGGCCAGCAGCGGCCCAAAGGGAACCATCACCAGCAGGGGCACCATCAGTGGTGCGAAGGTCAGGTTGAAGAATGGCGCTCCGACCGAAATCTTGTCCGAGGAAAGGGCCTCGACCACCAGCGGATAAAGCGTGCCAACGAGCACGGTGGCGGTCGCCGTCGTCAGGAACAGATTGTTGAGGACGAGCGCGCCTTCGCGCGAAATCGGATGGAACAGGCCGCCGGCTGTCAGCTTCGAGGCGCGCAACGCAAACAGCGACAGCGAGCCGCCGATGAACAGCGTCAATATGCACAGGATGAAAATGCCGCGTGTCGGATCGGTGGCGAAGGCATGGACGGAGGTCAGGACGCCCGAGCGCACCAGGAAGGTGCCGAGCAGCGACAGCGAGAAGGTGAGGATGGCAAGCAGCAGTGTCCAGATCTTCAAGGCCGAGCGCTTTTCCATGACGATGGCCGAATGCAGCAGCGCGGTGCCTGCCAGCCACGGCATGAAGGAGGCGTTCTCGACCGGATCCCAGAACCAGAAGCCACCCCAGCCGAGTTCGTAATAGGCCCAGTACGAGCCCATGGCGATGCCGCCGGTCAGGAACATCCAGGCGACCAGCGTCCATGGCCGCACCCAGCGCGCCCAGGAGGCATCGATGCGGCCTTCGATGAGGGCCGCGACCGAGAAGGAGAAGCAGATCGAGAAGCCGACATAACCGAGATAGAGCAGCGGCGGGTGAATGGCGAGGCCGAGATCCTGCAAGACCGGGTTGAGATCGCGGCCCTCGATTGGCGCCGGATTGAGCCGGATGAACGGATTGGACGTCGCCAGGATGAACAGGAAGAAGGTAGCGCCGATGGCGCCCTGCACGGCCAGAACATTAGCCCGCAGCGTTGCCGGCAGGTTGGAGCCGAAAGCGGCGACAAGCGCGCCGAAAAAGGTCAGGATCAGCACCCAGAGCAGCATCGAGCCTTCGTGGTTGCCCCAGGTCCCGGTGATCTTGTAGATCAGCGGCTGCAACGAATGCGAGTTTTCCCAGACACTCGCCACCGAGAAGTCGGAATTCGCATAAGCGCTGGCCAGCGCGACGAAAGAGAGCGCCGTCAGCGCAAAACCGGTCACCGCGACCGGGCCGCCGACAGCCATCAGGCGCTGGTTGTTCAGGCGCGCGCCAAACAGCGGCACGATCGTCTGCACCAGCGAAAGCGCGAACGCCAGGACCAGGGCGAAATGTCCGGTTTCAACCATGACTGTACCTGTAATTCACCGTTGCTCTCCTGCCAGAGCTATTCACTCTTGCTCTCCTGCCAGACGCCCTTGGCCTTCAGGCCATCGGCCACTTCCTTGGGCATGTAGCGCTCGTCGTGCTTGGCCAGCACGCTGTCGGCGACAAAGACGCCGTCCGGGCCGAAGGTGCCCTCGGTGATGACGCCCTGTTCTTCGCGGAAAAGGTCCGGCAGGATGCCAGTGTAAGTGACCTTGACCGATTTATGTGTATCGGTGACCGAAAAGGCGACGGTCGCGCCCTGCCCGCGCTCGATGGTGCCCTTCTCGACCAGCCCTCCCAGCCTGATGCGCTGTCCGGGCTGGACGCTGGCTGTGGCGAGATCGGCCGGCATGTAGAAATAGGACGCCTTCTGGCCGAGCGCGTAGAAGGTCAGTCCGGTGGCGGCGCCCAGGAAAGCCAGTCCGCCCACGATGACCGACAATCGTTTCTGCTTGCGCGTCATGCTCTACTCCGTCGCCGCCAGGCCGAGCGAGGCGGCAAAGGTGGTGAATTTCTTCGCTTCGTCACTGTCGGCCCCAAAAACGGCAATGGCGCGATGAAGAGCATCGCGCGCCTCATCGGCCTTGCCCAGCACGACGTAGGAACGAACGAGCCGCATCCATCCTTCCGCGTCACGCGGATTTTGCCGCAGTTTGTCGTCGAGACCCGCGACCATGGTGTTGATCATGGCTTCGCGGTCCTGCGGCGACATGGAGGACGCGGCGTCGACATCGGCGGCATCGGGACCTTTCGCGGCCGCGCTTGAAGCGACTTCAGGGTTGCCGGATTTGGCCAATGCTTGCTCGACGGCGCCGCGCCACGGTGAATCCGGCGGCAGCGTGCCGAGCATCGCCTGCCAGGAGGCAACCGCTTCCTTGGTTCGCCCCTCCTGCGCCCAGGCCACCGTCAGATAGAAACTGGCCTTCGCATTGGCCGGATCAAGTTTCAGCGCCGCCTCGAAAGCATCCTGGGCATCGGCCGAAACAATGCCGCCTGCCGCACCGGCGATCGCTTCGCCAAGGCCGGCCTGGCGGACAGCACTGTCGCCGTCGAGGCGAATGGCGTTGCGGTAGGCGGCGGCCGCGTCGGAAAAGCGCTGCATGCGCAGATAGACCGGGGCCAGCACATCCCACCCCCGGCCGTCGGAAGGATTGGCGGCAAGGTGAGCCTCCGCCCGCGCGACCAACTCGTCGACCGAGCTGTCGGCCGGGTTCTTGGCCAAACGCTCGCTGAGTGGCTGTGACGGCAGGTCGGGCGAACCGAGCTGGCTGTAAAGACCCCAGCTGACCAACGGCACCGCCAGCACCGCGACGGTCGCGACAAGTCTTGACGTGGCCGACGCCGGCCTGGCCGATGCCTTGCCGGCTGGATCCGCATTGTCGAGGCGCAGGATGCGGCGGGCGATCTCGGCGCGCGCCTCGGCCGCTTCCGCCGGCTGGATCAGGCCCCGCGCGGCGTCGCGGTCAAGCTCGGACAGTTGATCGCGATAGACTTCCAGATCGTGGTCGCCGCTCGACGCGCCGCCTTTCGGGCCGGCAGCCAACGGCAACAGCACCGCCAGGCTCGCGCCCAGCGTCAGGATTGCGGCTATGACCCAGAACAGCATGGCTCTTCCAATAAAGGCAGAGACTTGCCCTGCCAACATGTCCATCCTGCGACGCTTTGACGGCAGACGCGCCTGACGTCCTTGATCGACGTCAAGCGACCAGCTCCCAACCGGATATCAGGTCAGCGGCGTCCAGCTGCCGTCGGTGTTGCGGCAAGCGGTTCCGCGGGCGGTGACGCCGGCTCCGCCGGTGAACACCGTCTGCGTGTACTGGCGGCAGTCCTGTGAACCGACGCGATAGGGCTGGGCCGGCACCACCTCACCATAGCGCGAGGCCTGGTCGCCTTTCCACGTCACCTTCTGGCCGCTTGTCGTATATTCGAGCGCCTTGTATTCGGCCTCGAGCGCACTGCGCTTCTCCGTTGCGCTGAGGCTGCTGCCGATCGAACCGCCAATCAGGCCACCGCCCATCGCGGATATGATCGAGGTGGTGACCTTGCCGCCCGAAGGAGGCGTCGAGGTCGGCGTCGGCGCGACGGTGGGGCCCTTGCCGCTCAAGGTGGTGCAGCCGGACACGGCCAGCAATGCGGAAACAAGCGCGACGCGAATCTTCATGCCAACAACCGGTTTTCTTGAGTTGGAGCCTGCCATGGATGCGCCTGGGGCCGCGTCATCGGAGAAGTGAGCGTCGCCATAGTATTGATATTTGTCGGAAATTTGGCCATTGCCGGCCGCTCCGGGACCAATCGATATGCCGCCATAACATGTGCCGTCCATCGGTGTCGATTGGCCCTGGGAAACGTCACTGAAGGCTCCGCAACCGCACCACCGCCTTCAATCCACCCATGCCGGACCGTTCGAGCGCGAGAACGCCTCCATACTCGTTGACGAGGTCGGCGACAATGGCAAGCCCCAGACCTGTGCCCGGTTTTGTCTCGTCCAGGCGTCTTCCGCGCTTCAGCGCGTCGCGCGCTCTGTCCTCGGGAATGCCGGGGCCGTCGTCGTCGATGCTGATCTCGAACAGATGGTCATCCTTGCCGACCAAGGGGACGACCGAGACCGACACCGCGCTCCTTGCCCATTTCATCGCATTTTCAAGAAGATTGCCGAGCAGTTCCTCGAGATCCTCGCGCTCGCCGGCAAAAACGATCTCGGATGCCGGCAGCGTCAGCGACAGGCTTGTCTGCGGATTGAGCTTCTGCAAGACCCGCACCATGCGCTGCACCAGCGGCGCCACCGGCGTGCGGTAGACGACGCTGTCGCGCTGCGCCGCGACGCGGGCGCGCTGCAGGTAATGATCGACCTGCTTCTGCATGGAGGCGGCCTGTTCGGCGATCAACTGCCCCTTGGCGCCGCCAAGCGCGCGGCCCTCGTTGAGCAGCACCGCGAGCGGCGTCTTCAGCGAATGGGCGAGATTGCCGACCTGGGTTCGCGACCGCTCGACGATGCGTTTGTTGTTTTCGATCAATGCGTTGGTTTCGTTGGCTAACGGTTCGATCTCGGCTGGAAAGCGGCCGTCGAGCCGCTGCGCGGTGCCCTCGCGCACCATGGCGAGCGCGTTCCTGACCCGGCGCAGCGGCTGCAGACCGAGCAGGATGGCGATAGCGTTGATGGCGATCATGCCGATGCCGAACAGGCCGAGATAGGTCAGCAGGCGGCGCTGGAAGGTTCCGATTTCCTGTTCGAGTTCGCTCTGGTTGCCCATGACACGGAAACGCGCGGCACGGTTCTTGGCGTCGAGGACGAATTCGCTCTCGAACACTTCGAGTTGCTCGCCGTCGATACCCTCGGCCGAATAGCTGCGCTGGAAGCTGGCATTGAAAGGCACTTCGGCGACGCTTGGCGACGGGATGGCCCTGGTCATCGAAGAAGAATGGAGATCGCCATGCACGCCTTCCGAGGCCGGTTCCACCGACCAGTACCAGCCCGAATTGGGCTCGGAGAAGCGGAGGTCGCCGAGATCGGGGGCGCCGGTGAGCGCTCCGGTATCGGAAATGCCGATGGAGCCGATCAGATTGAACAGATGCGCCGAAAGCAGGCTGTCGAAACCGCGTTCGCTGGCCTGGCGGTACAGCGTGGTGATCAGGGTGAAGATGACGACCAGGGTCAGGATCGCCCAGACCGTGGAGAAGGCGATGACGCGGAACGTCAGCGAGCGCGGCCACAAACGCAGCGAAAGCGGCGTCCTTGCGATTGGTTTGAGCGGTTCCGAGTTACGCCTCCGGCTCACGCATGCGGTAGCCCATGCCGCGCACGGTTTCGATCATGTCGATGCCCACTTTCTTGCGCAGCCGCCCGACAAAGACCTCGATGGTGTTGGAATCGCGGTCGAAATCCTGGTCGTAGAGATGCTCGACCAGTTCGGTCCGCGAGACCACATCGCCCATATGGTGCATCAGGTAAGCGAGCAGGCGGAATTCGTGCGAGGTCAGCTTCAGCGGCACACCGTCGACATCGGCCTTCGACGCCTTGGTGTCGAGACGCAGCGGCCCGCAGGTGAGTTCGGACGAAGCATGGCCGGCGGCCCGGCGGATAAGCGCCCTGACCCTGGCCAGCACTTCTTCGATATGGAACGGCTTGGTGACATAGTCGTCGGCGCCGGCATCGATGCCGGAAACCTTGTCGCTCCAGCGGTCGCGCGCCGTCAGGATCAGCACGGGCATCTTGCGGCCGCCGCGGCGCCAGCGCTCGACCACGCTGATGCCGTCCATCTGCGGCAGGCCGATGTCGAGCACGACGGCGTCGTAAGGCTCGGTGTCGCCGAGGAAATGGCCTTCCTCGCCATCGAAGGCACGGTCGACGACATAGCCGGCATCGACCAGCGCGTCGGCTATCTGGCGGTTGAGATCCTTGTCATCCTCGACGACGAGTACGCGCATGCGGAGATCGATACCTGTTGAAATCGAAGGTTGGGGTCGGATTGAAGATTGGGGTCAGATATAGGCCGATTCCGACGGCGTGGGAAACGAGGCCTGTAAGATGAAAGATCGGGTCAGTTCTGCGGCACGACGATCTCGGAACGGCGCGGACGCTGCCCGTCCTTGCCGGGCACCAGCACGACGATGACGCAGACCGGTTGGCCGCCGCGCGTCGACTGCGAGGCCTTGGCCAGCGTTCCGCCATTCTGCTGGGCAACCTGCTGGCCGATCGCATAGCAGTCGGATGCGGCCAGAACGATCGGGCTGACCTGGTCGGGGGCAATGACCGGCATCGCCACCGCCTGCGACGCAAACAGCCCGGCAGCACATAGCGCCAGTGTCGCGGTTCGGAAATGGGAGCGGAGCGTTTTCATGGCCAGCGTTGTAACGCATCGGTGCTGAACGTGAAATGAACGGTGATCGAAGCACAAAACATGTCCGCTACACCCCCTGAAAACACAGATGACCAATCGTGATTTCGACGCCCCAACCCGACGAAATCCGGGAAATGGCAGTCTAGACTCTGTTTCGGTCATATTGAAAGCGCGTCAGGCATTTTCCTGCGTCAGGGCGCGAAACCGCAGCAGCCCGTGATGCACCAGGAGCTCCTCGTCGTAGCGGGCTTCGGTGAACTCGAGCGACAGACGCGTCTGGCCGCGAGGACCGATGACGAGCACCGCGTCTGCAAGGCGTGCCTTGATGGCGTCCATGATGGCAAGCGTTTCGGCTTCGCCCTGGGCTTTCGACCAGACATGCAGCGTGATCAGCTGATCGTCGTTGTTCTCGACGCCGGTATCCCAGTCGAAGGCACTGGTCTGACCGCAGGTCACATAGGGAAAAGCGGCATTGTCGGCCGCCCGTTCCAGCAGCCCGGCACCGCCGAGCAACGCCGACAGGGAGGCGTCGCCTTTCAGTCTCAGAAAAAGTGCCTGCTGCAAATCGCCGGGCGCGGTCATCGTCCTTTTCCTCAAGCCTTGCGCCACCGACATCGGCTTTCGCAAGCCTGTCCGTCTGCATGTTCCGCCAGATATAAACGTTCGCGACGCGAAGACGATGGCGATTCGTCTCAGAACCTGCCGATACCCCGTTCAGTCGATGTCGCGCAAACTAACGATGAAATCGCCAAGCGCAAACATCCACATGCCAGTTTTCAGACGGCGGGCTTGTTCCAGCCGCATTTGAAGGCCAGCATCGACCGTGCCTTCAAGGCGTCCGCTTCGGTCCCACTGCGATCGAACGCGACGCCATTTTCGTCAACCTTGGCCGATGGCCGGGAGCGTCGGCGTTTGCTGGCCGGCCACACACTTGACCCAGTCGGCCACCGCGATCCCCGAAGGCAATTGCGGCTTTGCATGAAGTCGCAAAAGAGAGAGGTGATCCGTCTCCCGACGGATCGGCACGAGCTTGAAGAGGAGCCAGCCCACGGGCGGGTTTTGCCAAAATCAACGTAAGACGCGAGGTCGAATGCGATGCAGTCCACCGCCCACAAAATCCCGGTATCCATCATTATCCCGAACTACAATTACGCGCGTTTCCTTGAACGCAGCATCGACAGCGCCTTGGAGCAGGACCACGACGACGTCGAAGTCATCGTCGTCGACGATGCATCGCAGGACAATTCCACGGCCATCATGGAATCCTACGGCGACAGGATCCTTGCTTGTCCGAGACGAAAGAATGGCGGGCATGCGGCTGCCTTCAATACCGGCTTTGCCGCCAGTTCGGGCAGAATCATCCTCTTCCTCGACGCCGATGATTATCTTTATCCGGGGGCCGTCTCCAGGATCGTCGACACCTGGGACGCGGCAACTACCCAGGTGCAATCCAGACTACACATTGTCGATGAGCGGCAACACATCAAGGACGTCTTTCCGCCGCCCGAACTGCCCTTCGACAGCGGTGATGTCGTGCCGAAACTGATGCACAAGGGACGCTACCAGACGACCGTGACCAGCGGGCTGGCCTTCGACCGGACGACCCTGGAATCGATCATGCCGATTCCGGAACCGGATTTCCGTCAGGGCGCCGACGGCTATCTTGCGACGCTGGCGCCACTCCATGGCCACGTCCAGTCCATCGATGAATGTGTCGGGGCTTACCGGATCCACGGCGCCAACCATTCGGTTTTCGGTGAAAAGCTCGCCGAGCGGGCGCGCTGGCGGGTGGAGCACGATTTCCACCGCATGGAGGCGCTGTCGGACCAGGCATCGCAGGTAGGCCTGACCGTCGTGCCGGCAGACGTTGTTCGCCATGATCCGGTCCACCTGGAAGAACGGCTGGCGTCGCTCTGCGCGGACAGGCACCGGCACCCCGTGGCCGATGATTCCCGGCTGGCGCTCGCCGCGACGGGCGCTGTCGCCAGCCTCGAAATGTCGGCGTCCCTGCGCCGCCGCGCCGTGCTTGCCGGCTGGTTCCTGTCGGTCGGCATGCTGCCGCGGCAAATGGCCATGGCGGTGCTGTCGTGGAAGCTCGACGCATCGTCCCGGCCGAGATTCCTTGCCAGCCTGTCCAGCACGATCCGCCGCGCGATGGGGTAGCCCGAAACCCTTGAAGGATGACCACTGGCCGCGGTCAAGGCCTGCCGCGCAACCGGACCACGAAGCTGCGCACCGCCAGCACCAGCACGGTGATGATGATCAGGATCACCGAGAGGGCGGCGATTGCCGGATCGATGTTGTCGCGCAGGCCCATCCACATCAGCCTTGGCAGGGTGATGGCGTTGACCGAGGTGATGAACAGCGTGACGCCGATCTCTTCCCAGGACAGCACGAAGGACAGCAGTGCCGCGGTGACGATGCCGAACTTGATGTTGGGCATGATGACGCGGGTGGCGCGCTCCCACACCGAGGCGCCGAGGCCGCGCGCGGCAAGGTCGATGCGCCGGTCGAGTTGGCTGAGCGAAACCAGGATCAGCACCGTGGCGAAAGGCACCGTCATCACCGAATGCGCCATGGCGACGCCAAGCCATGTATCGTATCCGAAGAAGGAGCTGACACCGGAGATCGAGGTGAGCAGGAAATAGAGCGTCACCGCCGAGACCACCGGCGGCACCACCATCGGCAGCAGCACGAAGCCGACGAGGGCCGCGGTGAAACGCGGCTGGAACATCCACACGCCAAGGCTGAAGCAGAGCGCCAGCACGGTTGAAATAGCGCTGCTGACGATGCCGATCCTGATCGACAGCAGGATCGACTGAAGCCAGCGCGGATCCTCGATCAGCGAACGATAGTGGCGCAGCGACAGTTCGCCCGACGGCATCGCCAGCATGCGGCTCGGCGTCAGCGACACCGGGATGACGGCGAGCAGCGGCAAAAGCAGGAACAGCGCCACCAGAACGGCGAGGACCAGCGAGACGGGTCCGGGGCGATAGGTCGGCATCAGATCAACTGCTTCGGTCTGACATAACGGAACAGAAGCGCCATCAGCGCACCGACGAACAGCACCAGTACGACGCTGATCGCCGCACCCAGCCCCCAATCCGGGCTCTGGAAGATGCGGAGATAGATCAGTTCGGCGATCATCACGCTGCGGCCGCCACCGAGGATCGCTGGCGTGACGAAGAAGCCAAGCGAGAAGACGAACACGATCATCGCCGAGCCGATGATGCCGGAGCGGGTCATCGGCACGAACACGGTCCAGAAAGTGCGCACACGGCTTGAGCCGAGCCCGCGTGCCGCCAGCAGCACCCGGTCGTCGAGGCTGCGCATGGCCGAGGCCAGCGGAAAGACGGCGAACGGAATGAGGAAATGCGTCATGCCGACGATGACGCCGAACTCGTTGCGCACCAGGGTCAGCGGTTCGGAGATGAAGCCGATCGCCTGCAGCCAGGTGTTGATCAGACCGCGATTGGACAAAAGCGCCACCCAGCCGAAGGCGCGCGTCAAAACCGAGATCCAGAACGGCACCAGGATGCAGAACTCGGCGACAAGGCGCTGCGCCGGCGTGCCGCGCACCCAGACGACTGTTATCGCATAGGCGGCGGCAACCGAGACGACCGTGACGATGGCCGCGATGCGCAATGTGCGGATGAACACCGACTGCACCAGATCGTCGGTGAGCAGTGCCTCGTACTGGCCGAGCCCCGGCGTCGGCAGTGTGAAGCTCCACTTCACGACACCGAGGAACGGCCATGCATAGGCGAGGACAAGAAACAGGAGCAGCGGCGCCATCAACAGCGCCGCTCCCATCCTGTCGGAGAGATATGCTCTCATCTGGACCCGATGATCCCGGCCTTGGTCAGGCCGAGATGATCTTGGTGTATTCGTCGAGCGCCGGCCCGTAGTTCTTGGCGTACCAGTCCATGTCGAGCGCGATCTGCTTCTTCATGTTCTCCGGGTCGACCGGGTTGATGCGCTTCTTGTCGGCGGGGATCAGTGCGTCGGCGGCCGGATTGGCCGGGCCCTGCCCCAGCTTGTCGAACATGACGAGCTGCTTTTGCGGATCCTGCGCGCTGGCGATGAACTTCATCGCCGCGTCCTTGCCGCCGGGGTTGTTCTTGAGCACGGCAAGGGCACCGGGCGAGATCAGGCCCTGGTCCCAGATGAACTTGATCTTGCCGCCCGAGTCCTGCTCGATCAGCGAGGCGCGGGTCGACCAGACGATGGCCATCGACGCCTCGCCGTTGAGCAGCACGCTCTGGCTCTCGGCGCCGCCGCCCCAATAGGCGACGACGTTCTCCTTGAAGGCAGCGATCTTGTCATGCGCGCGCTTGAGGTCGAGCGGATAGAGCGAGGCCGGGGCGATGCCGTCCGCCAGCAGTGCGGCTTCCCAGCTCGAAACGCCCCATTTGTAGAGCGAGCGCTTGCCGGGGAACTTCTTCACATCGAAGAAATCGGCCATGCCGGTCGGTGCGTCCTTGCCGTATTTCTCGGAATCATAGGCGATGACGTAGGAGAAGAAATAGGTCGAGGCGGCATACTCCCAGCCGAAGCCCGGCCGCATCTTCGTCTTGTCGACGATCTTGTAGTCGATCGGCTCCAGCGCGCCCTGGGCGCCGAGCGTGATGGCCGAGAATGGATCGACGTCGACGAGGTCCCAGGTCGGGGCGCCGCTCTTGGACTGCGCGGCGATAGCACCCTCGGTCGGGCCGGAGCCGTCCATCTTGACGGTGATGCCGGTGTCCTTGGTGAAAGCCTGGCCGTAGGCGGCGTCGTAAGCCGTGATGGCGTCGCCACCCCAGTTCACCAGAACCAGTTCCTTGGCCTGTGCAAAGGCACCGGTCGAGCGCAAAAGCATCGGCGTGCCGGCGAGCACGAGTGCTGCCAGTTGCGTGAACTGGCGGCGCGAGATCTCGCCGCGACCGGCCCTGGCGGACAGCGTCTCGATGGCTTGTTTCTTGGTATCGTTTGTCATGTCAGTTCCCCTTTTTTTGTCGTTGATCATTCCCGGAAGCCTGCGTGTCCCATCGGCCCACGCCGGCGGTCATTGTCCTCCTTCCGGAAGGAGGAAACCCTTTTCCGCCGGCCAGGTCAGCCAGACGGAATTGCCTTTGCTCAGCGCCGCGGCCGCGACCTCGTTGGGCACCGAGACAGTCACCCTGGCGCCCTGCCGCGTCGTGAGGTCGAGCTTGGTCGCCGCACCCAGATAGGTCGAGGCGGTGGCGGTCGCGGCAATGCCGTTCTCGCCGGCGGCGGCCTCACCTGCGATCGACATATATTCGGGGCGGATTGCCAGGATTGCGTCGCCACGGACTTTCTCGGCCTTGCAATGCATGCTGACCGCGCGGTCCTCGCAGACGCCCGTCGAACCACTGCCGGTGGGCTTGACTCCTTTCAGCGGCAGCATGTTGATCTCGCCGAGGAACTCGGCGACGAAGCGGTTGTCCGGCCGGTCGTAGACCTCATCAGGCGCGCCGACCTGCAGCAATTTGCCGTGGTTGAAGATGGCGACGCGCGACGACAGGGCCAGCGCCTCGCTCTGGTCGTGGGTGACAAAGACGAAAGTGGTGCCGGTTTCCTGATGCAGGCGCTTCATCTCGGCCTGCATCTGTCCGCGCAGGCTCTTGTCCAGCGCCGAGAACGGCTCGTCGAGCAAAAGCACGCCCGGCTCGAACACCAGCGCGCGAGCCAGAGCCACGCGCTGCTGCTGGCCGCCGGAGAGCTGCGACGGCAATTTCTTCTCATGGCCAACCAGCCCGACGCGCTCGATCATCTCGCCGACGCGCTTCTTGATCTCGGAGGCCGATTTCTTGCGGACCTTAAGCGGGAAAGCGATGTTGGCCTCGACGCTCATATGCGGGAACAACGCATAGCCCTGGAACACCATGCCGGCGGCGCGCTGCTCGGCCGGACGGTTGGTGATGTCTGTGCCGTCGCTCAGGAGGCGGCCCTCGGTCGGCTGCACGAAGCCGGCGAGGATCATCAGGAAGGTGGTCTTGCCCGAACCGGAGGGGCCAAGCAGGGTCAGGAACTCGCCGCGGCCGATATTGAGCGTCAGATCGTCCAACGCACGGAACGAGCCGAAGCTCTTGCCGATCCCGATTGCCTTGATCTCTGCGGCCCGGCCGGGTTGCTGCATCCTGCCTTCTTCCTCAGTCCCAAGAGGAAATCGTAGGCAGGCCGGAGGCTCACCGCAACCGAATAGTTTTCGCCTGATCGGCAAATTTGATTCATCTATGCTCGGTCAATACGGCCTGACCGGGTTCTCCGAGAGCTTCGATCTCAGCCAGCCCCCGAACGCCTCCAGCACCGGATGGCTCGTTTTTGCGTGCTCGGAGACCAGGTAATAGGAACGCGGGGACTTTATCGCGATGTCGAACGGCCTGACCAGCCGGCCTTCGCTCAAAGCGCGCCGGCTCGTCAGTTCGTCGCCCATGGCAATGCCCTGGCCGGCGATCGCCGCAGAGAAGACGAGGTTCATGTCCGAAAAGAAGATGCCGCCCTCGGTGTCGGGGTTTTCCACCTTGGACAGCGCCAGCCAGCGCGCCCAATCCTCGGTGTCGTCGAGGTGAAGCAGATTGGCGCGCAGCACATCGGCCGGCCTGGAGAAGCCGCCGACCTTGTTGAGCAGCGTCGGACTGCAGAGCGGCGTGAACGAGATTTCACAGAGCGGCTCGACGGCGCGGTTCGGCCAGTTGCCGACACCGAAAGCGATGAAGGCATCGGCGTCGGCATTGCTGACATCGTCGAGCCGCCTGGGCGTCAGGATGCGCAGCGCCACGTCAGGGTACATCTGCCGGAACTCGCCGATATGGGTGCATAAAAACAACGAGGCGAAGCCCGGCGTGCAGGAGATGGCGAACGAGCCGCCGACGCCGGTGCCGGCATCGCGCGTCACCGCATCGCCAAGCACTGTCAGCGCCTTGCGCACGTCGCTGGCATAACGCTGGCCGCGCGGCGTCAGCGCCACGCCCTTGCCGATGCGCTCAAGCAGGTCGAAGCCGAGATCGCGCTCCAGCAGACGCAGTTGATGGCTCACCGCGCTGCGGGTGAGGTGCAATTCGTCGGCAGCGCGCCAGACGCTGCCATGACGGGCGAAGCTGTCGAGGGCGCGCAGCGCCTGTGTGGAGGGAATTCTCAAGAGGTGAACCGAATTTGCACGAACCGGGAAAACATATCACTTTTTGGCGAGCCGCTTCACTGCTTTCTTTGACGCATGGACAAACCGGTGACGACATCAGCGCAGGAGACCGCGCTTGCCTGCCTCGACGGCATCCGGCCGTCGCTGTCGCAGTGGACGCGCACCATCTTCGATTTCGGCGAGACCGCATGGCGCGAATACCAGTCGGCCGCCTGGTATGTCGCGCGGCTGAAGCATGAGGGCTTTTCCGTCGAGGAAGGCTCGGGCGGCATGCCGACCGCGTTCTGCGCCCACTGGACGAATGGCGCCGGGCCGACGATCGGCCTTTATGCCGAATATGACGCGGTGCCCGGCAACTGCCAGGACGCAGTGACCGTGAAGCAGCCGCGGCCCGGCCTTGGCTTCGAGGCCGGGGGACACACCGATCCGCATTCAGGGCTCGGCATGGCGAGCCTCGGCGGCCTGCTTGCCGTCAAGGCGGCCATGCAGCGGCATGGCATTGCGGGCACGTTGCGCTTCACGGGCGAACCCGCCGAGAAGGTGCGCGGCTCGAAGCCGATCCACGCGGCCAAGGGCTATTATGACGGCCTTTCCGGCATGATTTCATTCCATCCCTTCTACATGCTGCCGCTCTGCAACACGGCGCGCTGGGACACGCATTGCGGTGCGGCCTATTCGATGATCTACCGCTTCGTCTGCGACGAACCCGAAAATTGGGTTCGCGCAGGCGACGGTGCACCGATCCCGCAGGCGCATTCGGCGGTGCGGGCGCCCGGCGCCAACGACGCGCTGATGACGATGTACATGACCTCCAAGGCGCTGCGCGATTCGATGCTGCCGCACCAGGGCGGCTGGTCGATCAGCGAGGCGATCCTGACCGCCGGCCAGGCCACCGCCGACAATCTGCCGGCGGGCCTGGCCGAGATCCAATACATGATCCGCGTGCCGACCATTGCCATGGCCGAACAGGTCACTGCCGTGCTCGATCGCAATGCCACAGCCTCCGCCGCTATCAGCGGCTGTCGATTCGAGCGTCACTGGGTATCGAAGTCGCGGCCGGGGCTTGCCAACCACGCCATGGCCGAGATCGCCTATACGGCGCTGTCGACGGTCGGGCCGCCGCGCTGGGACGAAGCCGCCAAGGCGCTCGGGCGCGAAATCCAGGTCAATGCCGGGGGTACCGCGACCGAGAACCCGTTCATCGACGAGCTGGAACGGCTGATTTCGCCACAGGAGGCCGAGGAAGTCCTGCGCCGTGATCTGCCGCCCTCGCAGCTGAATTCGACCTCCGACGATTACACCGATATGAGCTGGCATGCACCGACGGCAAGGCTCTATGTCGCCCGTCCGGCGCTGCGTTCGGCAAGCGGCCAGCCCTACCCGGCCTGGGTGATGAACGCGCTTGGCGGCATTGCCGCGACGATCGATCCGATGGTCATCTGTGCGGCCAAGACGGTCGCGCTGGCGGCGCTGCGCCTGCTCCAGGACAAAACCGCACGCGATGCGGCGATGGACGAGTTCGTCACCCGTACCGGCGGCGGCATCGGCGGTACGAACTGGATCGCGCCGCTCTGCGACTACGAACCGCCGATCCATTTCCGCTGGCCCGAATATATCACCACCGCGCGCGGCCGCGACTGGTGGATACCGAGCAAACCACATGATCAAAGCACGAGGAGAGCCCCATGACCGTCCATGATCGCATCGTCGCCGAACCGTTCTCGCTGCAGCGCCGCAACCCGGCCGGCGGCACCAAGCCGCTGACCGTCTGGGGCTTCGCCAACGAAACCGATGTCTTGACCGACGTCCTGCTCGGCTCGCCCAATTTCCTGCGCCATCTGTCGACCAGTTCGCTGTCGCGCAAGCATCTGCGCGAGGCGCCCTGCAACGTCCAGATCGCGCAGGCGCAGCACAAGGACCTGGTCGCCGCCTACGAGCATTTCGGCGTCAACATCCATTGGCACGAGCCGACGCCGGAACTGCCGATGCAAGTCTACTCGCGCGATTCCAGCGTGATGACGCCATATGGCGCCATCGTCACCGCCATGGCCAACTGGTGGCGGCGCGGCGAGAACTACGCCGCCATCCGCACTTACGAGAAACTCGGCATCCCGATCTACGACATGGTCACGGCGGGCACGTTCGAGGGCGGCGACTTCAACGTCATCGAGGACGGCGTGGTGCTGATCGGCTGCGGTGGCGCCCGCACGCAGGAGGAAGGCGCCCGCCAGGTACAGGCCTGGTTCGAGAAGGAAGGTTGGGAGACACGCATCGCCTTCATCGACGAGTATTACGTCCATATCGACCTGATGGTGGTGCCGATCGCCGAGAAGCTCACCGCCGTCTGCCTCGCCTGCACCGAGCCGGGCATCGTCGACTGGCTGAAGGGCAAGGGCCACGAGATCATCGACGTGCCGTTCCAGGACACGATGGCACTCGGCTGCAACTTCATGTCGCTCGGCAAGGACCGGGTCATCGCGCCGACCTCCAGCCAAACGCTGATCGGCCAGCTCAAGGCGCGCGGCTTCGAGGTCGCGGCGGTCGACATGAGCGAGATCTCCAAGACCGGCGGCGGCATCCACTGCATGGCGCAGGCGCTGAAGCGCGAAGCGGCCTGAGACCGCGCGCTCGCCAGTATCGAGAAGGCGTGCGCGACGTTTGCCCTGGACGGGTCCGTGATGCCGATCGATGCGTTGCCCATGATCGCAGGATGGACAACGCGTCGGATCAGTTTTACGAGTCGGCCCAACCAGCGGAGATGTTCGCCTCCCCCAATGAACAAGATCGATACCCACAACAGCAAGGGCAGTGACGAGCGCTCGACCGCCACCAGCCTCTTGCGGCTTGGCACGAGGCTGAAGCTCTCCCGGCAGACACGGGGCCTGACCCTGAAGGCGCTCGCCACCGCCGCCAACTGCTCCGAGAGCCTGCTTTCCAAGGTCGAGAACGGCAAGGTCTCGCCGTCGCTTCCCATGCTCCACCGGCTTGTCGAGGTGCTCGGCACGAACATTGGCTGGATGTTCGAGGAGTCCGATGGCGAGGAAGGCATCGTCTTTCGGGCTGGAGCGCGGCCGTTGATCGCGCTCGATCCGCTCCGGCGCGGCGAAGGCATTTCGCTCGAGCGTGTCATCCCCTATTCGCCGGGTCATCTCCTGCAGTGCAACATCCATCATATCGAGGCGGGCGGTGAAAGCGCCGGCCCAATCCAGCATGCCGGCGAGGAAGTCGGCTATCTCCTGGAAGGCGCCATCGAACTGATGGTCGGTGAGAAGACGTTTCGCCTGTCCGCCGGCGATTCCTTCGTCTTCAATTCGGAATTGCCCCATTGGTACCGCAATGTCGGCGACGAACGCGCCAGCATTTTCTGGGTGAACACGCCCGCGACATTCTGACAGGCGCGCCCCGGTCTCCCTTCGCCGACGCTAATTCAAGTCACTTGACAAGAAATCAAGTATCTTGAATTATGCCCATGCGCTCAGGCGCCATGTGAGCCCGATCAAGGGCCTTTTTCGCAAAACCAAGGGGAACCGGAATGCGTCTTACAAAGATCCTTTCAGGCTGCGCCGCGGCCATCGCCATGACCTTCGCGCTTGGTTCTGGCTCCGCCATGGCCGAGACTTATGCACTCGTCACCATCAACCAGCAGGCTCTTTTCTTCAACCAGATCAATGACGGAGCGACAGCCGCTGCGAAGGCTGCCGGCGTCGACCTCGTCATCTTCAACGCCAATAACGTGCCGAGCGCGCAGAACGACGCGATCGAGAACTACATCACCCAGAAGGTCGACGGCATCATTCTCGTCGCCATCGACGTCAACGGTGTGAAACCGGCGATCACCGCGGCCAAGGCCGCCGGCATTCCGGTCATTGCCATCGACGCGCAGATCCCGAATGGCGATAATGTCGCCTTCGTCGGCGTCGACAACACCAAGGCGGGTGAGGATATCGGCAAATTCTACGCCGACTATGTCAAGACCAAGATGAATGGAACCGCCAAGATCGGCGTTGTCGGCGCGCTCAACTCCTTCATCCAGAACCAGCGCCTCGACGGTTTCAAGAAGGCCGTCGCCGACAGCGGCCAGAAGGTCACCTTCCTCGATACGGTCGACGGTCAGAACGTGCAGGACGTGGCCCTTTCCGCCTCGGAAAACCTGATGACCGCCAATGCCGACATGACGACGCTCTATGCGACCGGCGAGCCGGCACTGCTCGGTGCGGTTTCCGCCGTCACCAGCCAGGGCCGCACCGGCGACGTCAAGGTGTTCGGATGGGACCTGACCAAATCGGCGGTGCAAGGTCTCGAGGAAGGCTGGGTGGTCGCCGTCGTCCAGCAGGATCCGGCTGGCGAAGGCAAGGCCGCCATCGAGGCCTTCGGCAAGCTCAAGAAGGGCGAGAAGATCGATCCGATCATCAATGTTCCGATCACCATCGTGACCAAGGAAAATGTCGGCCAGTTCAAGGACATGTTCAAGTAGTATCCTCCCCGGACCGCCGGGCCGCGCATCGACCTGATTGGTTGGCCGCGCGGCCCGACGACCGATTGAACATGTCGTCCTTCGAGAACTGGAACCATGATGAGCGATGGCGAGACCTACCGCGTCAGGATGACCGGTATTTCCAAACGATACGGCCCCATCCAGACGCTGGATGATGTTTCGCTGACATTGAAGCCCGGCGAGGTGCTCGGCCTGGTCGGCGACAATGGCGCCGGCAAATCCACGCTGAGCAAAGTTTTGTCCGGCGCGGTCATTCCGGATGCCGGCAGCATCGAGATCGATGGCAAGGCCGTGTCCTTTTCCTCGCCGGCCGATGCCCGCGCCGCTCGGGTGGAGATGGTCTACCAGGACCTTTCGCTCTGCGACACGGTGGATGTGGCGGGCAATCTCTTTCTCGGCCGCGAACCGCGCCGCCACGTTCTTGGCGTCCCCTTTCTCGACAACAGGCGCATGCATGGCGAGACTCGCGAGATGCTCGACCGGCTCGGCATCGTCATCGCCGATACCAGGCTCAAGGTGGAAAACCTCTCCGGCGGCCAGCGGCAGTCGATCGCCATCGGCCGTGCCGCCTCCTTCGACCCGTCGGTGCTGATCATGGACGAACCGACGGCGGCCCTTGCGGTGGCGGAAGTCGAGGCGGTCCTGGAGCTCATCCGCGCCGTCAGCGCCCGCGGCGTCAGCGTCATCCTCATCACCCATCGGCTGCAGGATCTGTTCCTGGTCTGCGACCGCATCCAGGTCATGTACGAGGGCCGCAATGTCGCAGAACGCAAGATCGGCGACACCAGCATCGAGGAGGTCGTCAACCTGATCGTCGGCCGAAAATTCAATGCGCGGTCGGCGCGTGCCAGCCGCGATGAGGGGGTACAGCCATGAACGCCACCTCGCCGTCCGCCGAGCTTGGCGTTTCGCCACCCAAACGCGCCCACAAGGGCACATGGAAGGATGTGGCGATAGCCAATGGCAGCGTCGTCTCCATCGCGCTGTTCTTCATCGTCGTCTGCGTGATCTTCTCTCTGGTTACCGGTTCCTTCCTGACGACGCCCAATCTGCTCAACATCGTGCGCCAGTCGGCGCCGCTGCTGATCGTCGCGGCGGCGATGACCTTCGTCATAACCACCGGCGGCATCGATCTCTCGGTCGGCTCGGTGCTGGCGCTGACGGCAACGCTCTCGGCCGTTGCCCTGCAAGCTGGCCTGCCGTGGCCGCTGGTCGTCGTCGCCATGCTGGCGCTTGGAGCGGCGATCGGCGCCTTGCAGGGCTTCTTCATCGCCTATGAGCGCATACCGGCCTTCATCGTCACGCTTGCCGGGCTTTCCGTCATCCGTGGCGTAGCGCTGCTGATCACCGGCGGCTATTCGATCCCGGTCGAACCGAGCAGTTTCTTCGTCAACATCGGCAGGGCCTGGTTCCTCGGCGTGCCGGTGCCGGCGCTGCTCGCCCTACTCGTCCTGATCGTCGCCTATCTCGCCTTCAACCAGACGCCGTTCGGCCGCTATGTCACCGGCATCGGGGCCAATGCCGAAGCCGTGCGCCGCGCCGGTGTCGACACACGCTTCATGACGCTGTTCGTCTACATCCTGTCGGGCATGGCGGCGGCGGTCGCCGGTGTCATCCTGGCGGCCCGGCTCGGCTCCGGCTCATCGAATTCCGGCCAGGGTTTCGAGCTCGATGTCATCGCCGCCGTGGTGCTTGGCGGCACCAGCCTGTTCGGCGGGCGCGGCACGATCATCGGCACCATACTCGGCGCGCTGACCGTCGCGGTCATCGGCAACGGCCTGATCCTGGCACATATGTCGCCCTTCCTGACGCCGATCGTTACCGGCACAATCATTCTCGTTGCCATCTGGCTGAATTTCCGGCTGTTCAAGGGCGCAACGCGGAGCCGCTGACATGGAGCATCTGTTCGACGACACGCCAAGGCAAAGGGCGCCGATCGGTGTTCGCTCCGGCACCGTGATGACCGTTACCGGCCCGGTCGCGATCGTCGACATGGGCGTGACGCTGATGCATGAGCATATCCTACTCGATGGCTCGACATCCTGGAAATGTCCTTGTCATCCCGACGAGAAGAAGATCGCCGAGCAGCCGGTCAGCATGGAGATCATCGGCGAGCTGCGGATGAACCCCTACATGAACCGCGACAACGTCTCGCTCGACGACAGCGACCTGGCGCTTTCGGAGCTGGCGAAGTACAGGGCCCTCGGTGGCCACACCGTCGTCGATGCGACCAATTTCGGCATCGGCCGCGATCCGGTGAAGCTGGCGCGCATCGCCCGCAGTTCCGGATTGCGGATCGTCATGGGCACGGGCTTCTACCTGCAGCACACCCACCCCGACTGGCTGAAGGCGATGGACGTCGACGATGTCACCGAATTCCTCGTCAACGATGTCGGCGGCGGGGCGGCGCAGCCCGAGATCATGGCCGGCATCATCGGCGAGGTCGGTGTCAGCAAGGATTTCACCGACGAGGAACGCAAGTCGCTGCGGGCCTCGGCGCGCGCGGCCAGGATAACCGGCGTGCCGCTGACCATTCACCTGCCCGGCTGGGAACGGCTGGCGCATGACGTGCTCGACGTCGTCGAGGCGGAAGGCGCCGATCTCAGGCACACGGTGCTTTGCCATATGAACCCGAGCCACGACGATCTCGCCTACCAGAGAAGCCTTGCCGCGCGCGGCGTCTTCCTGGAATACGACATGATCGGCATGGATTTCTATTATGCGGACCAGGATGCGCAGTCGCCTTCGGATGAGCAGAATGCGCGGGCAATCCGCTCGCTGATCGACATGGGCTTGATCGATCGGCTTCTTCTGTCGCAAGACGTGTTTTTGAAGATCATGCTGACGCGCTTTGGCGGCTTCGGCTACGGCTTCCTGCTCAAGCATTTCGTGCCGAGGCTGAAACGCCATGGCGTCGAGCAGTCGGCCATCGACCGCATGCTCATCGACAATCCAAAGACCGTGTTCGCCGAAGGCCCCTGAGCCGCGGATCAAAGCAATCGAGGGAGTATACATGTCCAGGAAGAAAGTTCTTCTCGCAGGCGAGTCCTGGGTCTCGACCGCGACCCATATCAAGGGCTTCGACCAGTTTCCGACCGTGACCTATCACACCGGCGCCGATGAACTGCTGGCCGCGCTGAAGGACGGCCCGTTCGACGTCACCTTCATGCCGGCGCATGAGGCGCAGCGGAATTTCCCGCAGACCATGGACGCGCTTTCGGCCTATGACGCGGTCGTGCTTTCCGATCTCGGCGCCAACACGCTGTTGCTTCACCCCGACACCTGGATTCATTCCAAGCCGACGCCGAACCGGCTGCGCCTGCTGCGCGAGTATGTCGGCAATGGCGGCGGCCTGCTGATGTTCGGCGGCTATTACAGTTTCCAAGGGATCAACGGCGGCGCGCGCTATCACAAGACGCCGGTCGAGGATGTCCTGCCGGTCACGTGCCTGCCCATCGACGACCGTGTCGAGGTTCCGGAGGGCTATGCGCCGGCCGTCGTCGGTCCGCAGGACCATCCAATTCTCAAGGGCTTGGGCAAGGATTGGCCGATCCTGCTCGGCTTCAACGAGGTCACGGTCAAGGACGGTGCGGAGGTTCTGGCCACCGTATCTTCCGACTACCGTTCGCTGCCGCTGCTGGTAACCGGCAAATATGGCAAGGGCCGGACCGTCGCCTGGACCTCGGATGTCGGCCCGCACTGGCTGCCTCCGGGCTTCATCGCCTGGCACGGCTACAAGACACTGTTCGAACAGATGCTGGGCTGGGCAACGGCCAAGGACTAGCAAGGGATTAGCCATGCGCGTCCATGTCGTCGGCAATGTCTGCGTCGATACGACGTTTCGGCTGGACCGGTTCCCGCGGCCGGGCGAGACGCTGAACGCATCGGAACATGCCGACGGGCTTGGCGGCAAGGGTGCGAACCAGGCGGTGGCCGCCGCGCGCACCGGAGCCGACGTCCGGTTCTGGACGGCGATCGGCAATGATGCCGCCGGGGCATGGATAAGGGAACAATTGCGCCGCGACCTCGACACCAGCCATCTGACGATGCTGCCCAAGGAGAGCGACCGTTCGACGATCATGGTCGATGCGCGGGGCGAGAACCTCATCGTGACGGGTGCCAGTTGCGCCACTGCCTTCGATCCCCTGGCAGAAAGTGGTTTCGCGGCCTCGATCGAACGCGGCGACATCGTCGTGATGCAGGGCAATCTCCATCCGGATGCAACGACGGCCTGTCTGCGGACGACGCATGAAGCGGCCGTCATGACCATCTTCAATCCAAGCCCGCTCGCAACTGGCACGACGCCGCATTTGAGCGATGTCAGCCTCGTCATCGCCAATGCGGGCGAAGCGGCGCAACTGACCGGAACAGGCGATCCTGACGCGGCCGCCCGCGAGCTGATCCGTCGAGGCGCAGGCACCGCTGTCGTGACGCTTGGGGCGCTTGGCTGCCTCGTCGCCGATGGTGAAGGACGGATCGAGCGGATCATGGCGCCCAAGGTGGCTGTGACGGACACCAGCGGCGCGGGTGACGTGTTTTGCGGTTGCCTCGCCGGCTGCCTTGCCGCTGGCATGGATCTCGCTGCGGCGGCCAGGGTTGCGGTTCGCGCAGCGGCCGTCTCGGTCGGACGCGCCGGAACGCTCGGCTCCTGCCCCGACAGGCAGGAGATGAAAACGCTCATGGAAACGACGGAAGCGGAAACCGCATGACAAAATCCCCCAAATCCATCGGCTCCAAGCAGGGCGAGAACGACGCGCTGCGATCGATCTTCGGCAGAAGCAAGGTGGTGATCGGCGTCGTCCATCTCGCACCCCTGCCGGGCGCGCCGCGCTATGATGGCGAGGCGATCGAGGCCATCTACCAACGCGGCCTCGACGATGCCAAAGCCTATCTCGATGGCGGTTGCGACGGCGTGATCGTCGAGAACCACGGCGACGTGCCGTTCGCCAAGCCAGATGACATCGGCCCAGAAACCTCCGCCTACATGTCCGTTATCGCCGACCGTATCCGCCGCGAGCTTGGCCGGCCGGTCGGCATCAACGTGCTCGCCAATGCCGCCATTCCCGCGCTGTCGATCGCCAGTGCCTCCGGTTCTTCCTTCGTGCGCGTCAATCAATGGGCCAACGCCTATGTCGCCAATGAGGGCTTTATCGAAGGCGAAGCGGCGCGCGCCATGCGCTTCCGTGCCAGGCTTCGGGCCAACGGCATCCGCATCTTCGCCGACGCGCATGTCAAGCATGGCGCCCATGCGATCGTCGGCGACCGGCCGGTCGAGGAACAGGTCAAGGACCTGGTGTTCTTCGATGCCGATGCGGTCATCGCCACCGGACAGCGCACCGGCCATGCCGCCGACCTCGGCTATATCAGGATGATCAAGGACGCGGCCGGATTGCCGACGCTTGTCGGCAGCGGCGTGACGCCCGACAACGCCAACGACATCCTCGACATCGTCGACGGCGTCATTGTCGCGAGTTCCCTGAAGCATGACGGGGTTTGGTGGAACCAGGTCGACCCGCAACGGGTGAGCGCCTTCATCCGTGGTCTCAAGCGATGAGGCTTGCGCCGCAGATCGACGGCGAAAGACTGCTCCGACGGCTCGACGCGTTTGCCCGGATCGGCGCGACGCCGGCCGGAGGCGTTAACCGGCAGGCGTTCAGCGTCAAGGATCGAGGCGCCCGGCGCCTGCTGGCGGAACTGGCGCTGGAGCGCGGGTTCACCGTTTTCCAGGACGGGATCGCGAACCTCTTCGTCCGTCGAGAGGGCGCGGACGCAGCACTGCCGCCGCTCCTGATCGGCAGCCATCTCGACAGCCAACCTACGGGCGGCCGCTTCGATGGGGCGCTCGGCACGCTTTCCGCCTTCGAGGTGCTCGAAGCCCTCGAGGACGCGAGGGCTGAGACCCGTATGCCGATCGAGGTCGTCGCCTGGGCCAATGAAGAGGGCAGCCGCTTTGCCCCGGGCGTGATGGGCTCCATGGCGTTCACCGGCGCCGACACCGCCGCATGGAAATCGATCGTCGGCAGCGACGGTGCCTCCCTCGCAAAGGAGCTCGACGCGACGATAGCAGCCTTGCCGGAGGCTGCCCTGCGTCCGATCGGCGTGCCGATATCAGGTTACATCGAGCTGCATATCGAACAGGGGCCTTCCCTGGAAAAGGAGCAGTTGCCGATCGGTGTCGTGACCGCCGTCCAGGGCACGCGCTGGCTGGAGGTTTCCATCGAGGGCACTGCCGGTCACGCCGGCACCACCGGCCTTGCCTACCGTAGGGATCCGATGGTCGCCGCGATTGCCGCGATACACAGGCTGCAGACGACGATCATGCCGCTCGACAGCAGCGCGCGGCTGACCGTTGGCCGGATCGCCGCTCAACCAGGATCGATCAACGCCATACCGCAGTCGGTGACCTTCACCGTTGACCTCAGGCATCCGCGGCCTGAGCGGCTTGATGCCATCGAGGCCGAGGCGCGCCAGGCCTGCACGGCCGAGGCGGAGGCACAGGGCTGCATGGCAACGATCAAACGATCCTTCGACATGCCCGGCGCTGCTTTCTCCGCCGATATGATCAAGATCGTCGAAGACGCCGTCAGGTCGCTTGGGCTGTCGCACAAGCGGATGATATCGGGCGCCTTCCATGACGCACTGTTCATCGCCCGCGTGGCGCCTGCCGCGATGATCTTCGTGCCGTGCCGCGATGGGCTCAGCCACAACGAGGCGGAATATGTGGAGCCCGCGGACGCGATCACCGGAACGCGGGTCCTGCTGCTGGCGGCCATCGCGGCGGCTTCGTCGCTCGGACTGCGGCGATAATCATTTCCAACAAACCTTGCGGCTGTGTCCTCGCCGCCCTTGTGAGCGCCGGCAAAATGGATGAATAGTCAGGACAGGGCGCGGCCCTGAAATTGCCTGCTTGCGGTTTTCAGGTTGCGTCACAGCCGAGCCGGGTTTTTGAATGGTCGATCCTGAGCCACGCAAGAGAAGAGGTCCGCTCGCCGCCCGGCTGCTGGCGCTGGACGCTTGGCTCGATTCCTCGCTCTACGAGATCGGGTTCAAGGCGCGCCAGTTCTGGGAAGCCGCGACGATCTTCTCACGGCGTTTCCGGCTCAAGGGTTGGCGCCGCGGCATCGTCGAACTTTTGAGCGAAGGCTTTACGCTCGGTGCCGGCGGCATCGTCGTCATGCTGGCGCTGGCCATTCCGGCCTTCCAGGATACGTCGGGCGACTGGCGGGCGCAGGGCGACTTCGCCGTCACCTTCCTCGACCGTTACGGCAACGAGATCGGCCAGCGCGGCATCATCCAGCGCGATTCCGTGCCGGTCGACGAGATGCCCGATCATGTCATCAAGGCGGTGCTCGCCACCGAGGATCGCCGCTTTTTCGACCATTACGGCATCGACGTGCTCGGCCTTTCCAGGGCCATCTTCGAGAATGTGCGGGCGAACTCGGTCGTCCAGGGCGGCTCCAGCATCACCCAGCAACTGGCCAAGAACCTGTTCCTGACCAATGAGCGGACCTTCGAGCGCAAGATCAAGGAAGCCTTCCTGTCGCTGTGGCTCGAGGCCAATTTGTCGAAGAAGGAAATCCTGCAGCTCTATCTCGACCGCGCCTATATGGGCGGCGGCACGTTCGGCATCGAGGCGGCGGCGGATTTCTATTTCGGCAAGAGCGTCAAGGACCTGAACCTCGCCGAGGCCGCCATGCTGGCCGGCCTGTTCAAGGCGCCGACCAAATATGCGCCGCACATCAACCTGCCGGCGGCGCGCGCGCGCGCCAATGTGGTGCTGTCCAACCTTGTCGATTCCGGCTTCATGACCGAGGGCCAGGTGCTGCAGGCCAGGCTGCATCCCGCCGACGTCGTCGATCGCGGCGAACAGAAGAGCCCGGATTACTATCTCGACTGGGCCTTCGATGAGGTCAAGAAGATCGCCAAGCCTGGCCAGCATTCGCTGGTTGCCCACACCACCTTCGACGCCAACATCCAGAAGGCGGCGGAGGAGTCCGTCGAGTTCCACCTGCGCCAGTTCGGCAAGGAGTACAACGTCACCGAGGGTGCCGTGGTGGTCATCGAGACCAACGGCGCCGTGCGGGCGATCGTCGGCGGCCGCGACTACGGCGCCAGCCAGTTCAACCGCGCCACCAAGGCGCTGCGCCAAACCGGCTCGTCGTTCAAGCCCTACGTCTACGCCACGGCGATGGAACACGGTTTTACGCCGAACTCGATCATCTCGGGCGGGCCGATCAGCTGGGGCAACTGGTCGCCGCACAATTACAGCGGCGGGTCGGCTGGCAACGTCACGTTGCTCATGGCGATGGCGAAGTCGATCAACACGGTGCCGGTGCGACTGGCCAAGGACCATCTCGGCATCGCTCCCATCAAGGCGATGGCGGAAGCGTTTGGCGTGGAATCGCCGCTCGAGGGACACAAGACGATGGTGCTCGGCACTTCGGGCATGACCGTGATGGACCAGGCGACCGGCTACAGCGTGTTTGCCCAGAACGGCTTCGTCGGCTCCAGGCATGGCATCACGCAGCTCGTCACCCGTACTGGCGACGTGGTGTATGACTGGACCAAGGACGCGCCGCCGCCGCATCGTGTGCTCTCCGAGCAGGCGTTGAAATCCATGAACACCATGCTGACGGCCGTACCGGTGATAGGCACGGCACGGCGCGCCCAGATCCCCAACATCGTCGTCGCCGGTAAGACTGGCACGACGCAATCCTACCGCGATGCCTGGTTTGTCGGCTTCACCGGCAACTACACGGCGGCCGTGTGGCTAGGCAACGATGACTTCACCCCAACCAAGAACATGACTGGTGGCTCGCTGCCGGCGATGGTGTGGCAGCGGCTGATGGTCTACGCGCATCAGAACATCGACTTGAAGCCGATCCCCGGCATCGACAAACCGTTCGTCGACGAGGAGATCGCGGCCAAGGCCGCGGAAGCCCAGAAGAAGAGCGAGGACCAGGCGGCAGCCGAAGCCGCCGCCGAACGCCCGCCGGTGCTGTCCAGCCGAACCACGCAGACGCTGAGGGACATGACCCAACTGTTCCAGACGGCCCCCAGGCTCGACGCCTCCACCACGCCCGAAACGCTTTCGGCGTTGTGACACCGTCCGGCGCGGAGCAGGCCGACAGGCAAATCCATCTCGCCGGCTTGCCACGAGGCCCCGCGCCGCGATATCCCCGAGCGGCAATCTCTGTGAACCCGGCCCTTCATGCTCAAAAATGCCTTCCTGATGCTGCTTTCGCTTGCCATAGCCATTGGCGGCGGCAGCGCCAGCGTCTGGTATGCGCTGAAGATCCAGGACGGTGTCGGCGCGATCAGGATCGGCCAATGGACCGCTTTTCCCGACATTGGCACGCCGGCCGCGGATCCCTATGCCAAGGCGCGCGTGGCACGCGAGGGTGTGCTAACGCTCGGCCGTGCGGAAGGCCTGTCCTTCGTCGCGGAAAATGACGCTGCCGGCGATCAGCTCAAGCGGCAATGCACCTACACGATAGAGGGAGGGTTTCCGACCGCCCGCTTCTGGACGCTTTATGCCGCCGATCAATCGCTCGGCGTCGTCGAAACCGGCAAACCGCGACTTGCGGCACTTCAGTCCTACGAGGTGGTTCGCCAGCCCGACAATTCGGTGATCATTTCCGCCGGCCACCACCCAATGTCCGGCAACTGGCTTCTGACCGACGGTTCTGGGCGGATGTATTTCGTCTTGACCTTCTACGACACGCCGATCGCCAGCAGCACCGGCCTGTCGGACGTTTCGTTGCCCAAGATCGTGAAGGTGGGCTGCGATGCGTAGTGTCCATGCCGCGATGCGAAGGCTCTTTCACGCCGTCCTGCTCGGCCTCGTCGGCGCCGGCATCGTCCACATCGTCGTCTTGCTTCTGGTGCCGGAATTTTCGGAACGTGACGCCTGGTCGCGTCTTTCCATGGCCTCGGATCTCTACAGGATGAACCGGCTCGATGCCGAGGCGGGCGGTGCGCCGGTGGTGAAATCGGTCGATCCGCTGTTTTATGCCACGGCCTGCCGTTTCGACCTTGACGAGGGAATTGTCCGGATCAGGGCGCCGGGAAACGTGCCCTTCTGGTCGGTGTCGGTCTATGACCGCAGCGGCCACAACATCTATTCCTTCAACGACCATACCGCGACAGGCGGCAAACTGGATGCCGTGGTGCTGACGCCGGCGCAGATGATCGACGTGCGCAAGGACCTTCCCGAGGATATGCAGGGAGCGATCTTCGTCGAGGCGCCGATCAACGAGGGCATTTTCGTCATCCGCAGCTTCGTGCCGGACGACAGCTGGAAGCCGATCGTGTCGCGCTTTCTCGATCAGAGTTCCTGCGAGCTGCAGGACCTCTAGCGCCGCCTAGATCCGTTTGAGCACCACGCTTCAATGGTGCGGAACAGGCTTCGTCCGCGATGATCCCGGCGTGTCCGGATCGACAGGCCGCACCTCGCAGGCCTGGGACCGCTCGTAGCGGATGCCGGGAAAGATGATCACCGCCGCCGGTATTTCGGTGGCTTGCTTTACTCGATTGGTCGGTGCCGTTCGCGGCACGAAAGACAGTACCATGCCCATGATTCGCGCATTCCTCTCGGTTTCCCCGGAGCACAACGCAACGCCTCCAAATGTTATTAAGGCCGGCAGAGGGTTAACGGAGCGCTAACGGATCATCGCTAACTTGATCTTTGTTCCGAGGTCAGCACGTTCTGACCGAGGCAATCGCGAAACCGGCACAGCCCGGTTGAGCGTGGCCAAGTGTGTATCGAGTATCGGGCGTATCCTTCGTGTCATCTTCGGACTTCAGGCAAATCGCTGTTCGAACGGAATCGGGAAGGGCCGAAAGGCTGTTCCGCGCCGCTGTGTCGGCATTCTGCTCGCTGACACGCCCGTCCCGCCGCGAGATCGGCCAGCTCGAGGACCTGACGCTGCCGCTGTTCGACGATGTGTCCCTTGAATCGCGACGCTACGTGGCAGCCGCCCTTTCCGAATGCGAATATGCGCCCGCCGCGCTGGTGCGCCGCCTGTGCGAGGAACCGGTCGACGTCGCCGCGCCGCTGCTCATCCGCTCGCGCGCAGTCAGTGATATCGACCTCATTGCGCTGATCGGCCGGCATGGCCTGCCGCACGCACGCGCCATCGCGCGGCGCAAGGATCTGAACCCGACCATCGCCGACCTGATCAGGGCGCTTGAAAGACCGACCCTGGTGCGCGTGCGCGATCCAGAGGCGCAAGCTCCAGCGGCGCCGACGGCGCCGATCGCGGCCACCACCACCGCGGACGTGGCGCAAGACAGTGCGGCAGCACAACAGGCCTCCGGCATTGCCGCCGAGAACGCACGGCGCAGGCTGCGCTCCATGATGCGCACCGGCGACGAGGCCTTGGCCGCGCAGGTCGATGCGTTCCCTGGCTCGGATACCTATGTCAAACTGCGCGAGACGGCGCTGACGGGAAACGCCGCCTTCTTCCAGACCGCGCTTGCGGATGCCCTCGACATCGATTTCTCGACCGCGCGATCGCTGACCGCCAACCAGAATTATGCCCCGCTGCTTGCGGCGCTGCGCTCGCTCGATTTCAGCGAGGATCGGGCATTCCTGATCACGGTCGCCGTCTATCCCGGCCTGTTCCCGCATCCGCAGGCGATCCGCACCTACCTCGACCGCTACCGGCTGCTGCATCGCGACGTGGCGCTGGAGAGGGTGCGGGGCTGGAAGGCCGAAATGCTGCATAAAGTGGTTCGCGAGGCCGCGCCTGCAAACGGCGACAGCCGCACGGCATCGAACAGCGACGATGCCGTGACGTCCTCCGGCCTCAGGGCATCTTCACGGAAATAAGCTGCTCGACGGGGACGGCGCCGGCCTCGATTTCGACCACCCAAATGTCGGGATCGAATTTCTTTTCCCTTTCGAGGCGCGCGTCGAGCACGGCGGCATCGTCGCCGGCGGCAAGCAGGGTGAAGAAGCGATCGTCGGGCCTGGCCGAATCGTAGCTGGTCTGCGGCGCCGGTCCATAGAGGGCCATTTCACCCATCCTGTCCCGCGCCAGCACGAAAACAGCACCTGCCTCGGTCGCCCCGCGCTTGACCACGGCGGCAAATCCGCCGGCGCTGAAAATCCGGCGCAACAGGGCCGAAACCCACAGATCCGATGTGACGCGCATGAAAACTCCGCAAAGCGTGCGGGGCTATGTATCGCTGTTTCCGCGGCTCGGCGAGCCGTCATTTCGCCGTTAGTTGGTCAGGCCGATCTCGCGCATCTTGACGTAGACGATCTCATCGGGTTCGCCAGTCTGCGGCAACCCGAACAGCGACTGGAATTCCTTGATCGCCGCCTTGGTGCGGGCGCCGACGACCCCATCCAGTTGCATGTCGTCATTGCCGAACGCCTTCAGTCCGGCCTGGATCTTGACGATGCGAGGATCAGGCCCCTGCAACGCTGCATTCGTCTCCAAGTCATTCTGCCCAGAACTTGTCTGCCCAGAACCTGTCTGCAAAGACACCGGAACGGCGGCCGGCGTGCCCGGACGCGGCTGCGGTTTCGGCACGGCGGCGGTCTTCGGCGTCGCGCCCAGTTGATCCAGCAGCAGCGCGTCGATCTCGCCGGAGGCGTTGAGCCCGACCTTCTGCTGGTAGGCTTCTATGGCCTTGCGCGTATTGGGGCCCGAAATGCCGTCGACCGTGCCGGAATAGAAGTCGAGGTCCTTCAATATGCCTTGCACCTGCTCGACCACCGGATCGCCCTTGATCGGGGCGGGCGCCGCATTAGGCCGCACGATGTTGATCGTGGTCTCGGGCTCGTCGGCGGCCGTATGCGGAAATCCCTGGAAGCTGCGGGTGGCGAAAAACGCCCCGGCATGCGGGAAAGGCTGATACCACAGCGCATTCGCCGAGACATAGAACAGCGTCACCAGGAATGCCGTCGATCCGCCCACCAGGACAGGATTGCGCGAAATCATGCCGCCGACGGCAATGGCGCCGTCCTGGAAGGCATTGCTGCGGCGTTTGACCGCCTTAGGCCGTCTTGCGGAGCGAGCCATCCCTGTCCCCTTTCGCCCTCATCACCGGCATCGTCAGCACTCCGGTCTGATTGACTGGGCGCCCCTTCGGCCCGTTGACCGGCAGGCTGATGGTCACCGTGGTGCCCTCGCCCGGCATGCTTTCGATCGACATCGTGCCTTCGTGCAGCGCCACCAGGCCCTTCACCAGGGAAAGACCAAGACCGGTGCCCTCGAAACGGCGGGTGTAGTCGTTCTGGATCTGCATGAAGGGCTTGCCGAGATTTGCGAAATCCTCCTCGGCGATGCCGATGCCGGTGTCCCTGACCCAGAAATGCAGACGCGAGCCGATCCGCTTGGCGCCGACGACGACATCGCCGCCGTCAGGCGTGAACTTGACCGCGTTGGAAACGAGATTGATGAGGATCTGCTGCACGGCCCGGCGATCGGCGTTGATGTCGCCGGCGTCCGGCGCGATCTGCGTCTGCAGGTCGATGTTCTTGGCTTGCGCCTGCAGCCGCATCATCGACTGGCACATTTCCACGGCTTCCATGAACCGGAACGGCTCCGGTTCCGTTGCGTAGGCGCCCGATTCGATCCTCGATACGTCGAGTATGGATGTCACGACGGCCAGCAGATGTTGGCCGGAATCGCGCACCAGGCCGACATATTCCTTCTGGCGCGGGTCCTTGAAGGCGCCGAACATCTCGTGCAGCAGCATGTCCGAGAAGCCGATGATGGCATTCAACGGCGTGCGCAGTTCATGGCTCACCACCGCCAGGAACCGGCCCTTGGCCACTTCGGCGGCGGCCGCCGCCTCATTGGCCCGCGCCAGTTCTTCGCGCAGCCGGGCGGTCTCGTCATTCTCGCGCAGGACCAGCGTGAAGACATCGCCCTGCTCTTCGCCGCGCACCAGTTCGAGCGCGAACGGCCGATAATTGTCAGCCATCAGGCGATTGTCACCTTGGCCATTGCCGTTCTGGGGCAACCTGATGCGCAGTTCGAGGCGGCGCGACAGGGCGCCATCGCGCATGTCGGCCAAGGCGCTGAGATAGGCGACACGGTCGGACAGATGGACGCGGTCGAAGAAGCCGGTTCCCGAAAGCAACTCCGGCGGCAATTTCAAAAGCGTCCGTGCTCTGGCCGAGGCGTCCAGGACTTCGCCATGGCGAGCGACGCGCAGGACCACCGCATCGATGATATCTTCCAGCCGATCCCCCGTATCGGCTCTATCGGCCGCACCGGCGGTGTCGCGAAACGCCGATATGCGCGGCACGACCGTGAGCGCCCAGGCCAGCGGCACCAGCCAATGCCAGGCGGCGATCTGCGCGCCCGCGAATGGAAGGAAGGCCGCGGACAGCGGCTGAAGGGCAATCGCGACGACGGCCGAGGCAGCCCCCCCCAGCGCCGCACGGCGCGAGGCGCCGATCCACCAGGCTTCGAACGGCAGCGCCACGACGAGCATGGCGACAGGAGAGCTCAAGCCGCCGGCGGCACTGATAAGGCCACCAAGCGCGACGGCCGCCATCGCCAGTGCGATCCGTGCCGCCACGGCCATCCTGCCGGTCGCCGCCGCCAGCAGGGCGATGAACCAGCACAGACCGAAGGCCGCGAAGATGGCGGCCATGGTCACCGCGGCGCCCATGCCCGATGTAACCAGCGTGACCGCGGCACCGGCTGCGAAGAACGGCGCCGCCAGCATGACGCCGATGAAGCGGCGCTGGCGCTCGCGGTCGCCCTGACCGAGAATGGAGGGATGGACCATACGTTCGCAACCGGCGGCAATCGCGCCAGGCAATTCAGCGTATCTGGCCTTGATCGGCATCAACTCAACGCACTCGCACTCGTCGTGAACAGCTCTGCTTCCGCAGATTGTTTTGATTGGCTCTGAAACTCTCATCCAGCGTTTAAGGAATGGATAAGGGCAGGCCCGACCAAAGCCCGGCCCGTGTCAAATATCGGGATGCTTGCCCTCGAAAACCCGGTCAAATGCCGCCATAGTAAATGGAGGGTTATCCGGGAATGCCTGCCCACAGTGGACCAGGGGTGGGCACGAAAACGCTCGAGTTTTATAAAAGCGCAATGGAAACAGCCAGATAAATGGTTATTGGTCGGTAACGAAAATCGCCCCGATATGAGACAAATCAATCGCAAAATGCTTCGTTTCGAATTTGCCTAAAATTTGAGGAAAATTGTCGGATGACCCGCAAGCCGTCCTTCGTGCCTCTGTGCCAACATCCTGCCATAAAAGAGGTCATGCCATGTGATGCATGGTCCGGTCACGACGAGAGGCAAGGCATGTTCTTCCTGATAAGAATGGCTTTCTGGTTTTCCCTGGTGCTGCTGGCGCTGCCCCTGACTGCCGGTTCGGACGAACCAGGGCAGGAAAGCGTCGGGCCGATCCAGGCCTTGTTCGCGGCACGCGACGCAGTCGGTGACATTGCCGGCATTTGCGAGCGCAAGCCCGATGTCTGCGAAACCGGCAAGTCCGCCATGCACACCATCACGGCACGCGCCAAGGAGACCGCCAAGATCGCGGCGGCGATGCTGGACGACAAGTCCGCCGGCCCCGACACTTCGACAATGACCGGCAGCGTGGCCGAGAACATCGTGCTGCCTGAGACAGTCAACCTGCCGGTAAAGAATTAAGCCGTCTCGACGGCGCACCGCGGGCCGTCTGCCCTCTCGACGCCCGCGGTGTCCTTGTTTTTCCGTGACGCGGCGCCACTGGGGTTTTTTCGTGACGCGGCGCCGCCGGGTCACTATATCCGGGTCATGACGGCCTCGATCCAGACGATCCGCGACGACTTCTCCTTCCTTGACGAATGGGAGGACCGCTATCGCTATGTCATCGAACTCGGCGAAGCATTGCCTCCATTTCCCGATGAGGAACGCAACGCCGCCAACAAGGTGCCCGGCTGCGTCAGCCAGGTTTGGCTGACCACCGAACGGGGACCGGGTCCCGATCCGGTCATTGCGTTCAGGGGCGATTCCGATGCCCATATCGTGCGCGGACTGGTCGCGATCGTGCTGGCGCTGTTTTCGGGACGGACCGCCAGCGAAATCCAGAAGACCGATGCCGAAGCGACGCTGAAGGCGCTCGGCCTGGACGAACACCTGTCGCCCCAGCGCGCCAATGGCCTCCGCTCGATGGTCAAGCGCATCAAGCGCGATGCCGAGATGGCGCTCGAACAGACCGCCTGAATACCCTGTCCGTCTACATCCTCTGCCCGTCTACCAAGCCGCAAAATCAAACGGCGCCCGAAGGCGCCGTTGATGTCGGTTAGGCCTGACGAGGAGCGATTACCGCGCCTTGCGCTTGCGGCCAAGGCCCATCTTCTTGGCGAGCTGCGAACGGGCCGCCGCGTAGTTGGGGGCAACCATCGGATAGCTCGGGTCGAGGTTCCACTTTTCGCGATACTGCTCCGGCGTCAGATCATAGTGGGTCATCAGGTGACGCTTGAGCGACTTGAACTTCTTGCCGTCCTCGAGACAGACGATGTAGTCGTCATGGACGGAACGCTTCGGGTTTACAGCCGGCTTCTGCTTGTCGGCAGGGGGCTGCTCGGCGGTTCCGCCCACACGCCCGAGGGCAGCGTGGACATCGGATATCAGGTTCGGCAGTTCGCCGACCGGCACCGGATTGTTGCTGACATAGGCAGCCACCACATCGGCGGTGAGCTCGATCAGCGCTTCATTGTTTCGGGAAGGTGATTCGACAATATCCATGGTCTTCAGGCCCCAACAAGAGTGACGTCGATTGTGCCCATTTTTGCAGGCAGGGCATTGCACGAATTTTGTGCAGGTAGAGCTTCTGCGATTCGTGTCGCGGGCACATCAATGCGGCCATGGCTCAAGTAAGTCAATTCACTCACTGCATTATATTTACGAATGTTGATCAACTATTCGTCGTTCAGCTTCAATCTTTCGTGCATCATGTAATTTTTCGATATTTTTCGGCCAAACGGGCAAAGGCTGACGTGGCGTCAGCTCGCCGTTACATTCGAGATAACTCACGAAACGGGTTTGAATGCTCGGATTTGCTTAGCCATCGCGCTTGCAACCTTGGTTGTTCACATCTGTCCACAAAACCACAGGTTGCTGATCGTCTTTTTCGCGCAAGGCAACCAGGCGAGATGTCCGCCGGCGGGCCGCCTCGATTGGCCACTTGCCAAGCCGCGAATACGGTCGCATGAGACGGGCCGGCAAAGACCAGAGACACGGGCACAGCGAGACGCAATGACCAAGACTTCCGCATTTCCATCCGTCAGCCCGCCGGTGCCCGAGAAGCGGACGGTTACCGACACGCATCACGGCATCACGCGAACAGATGAGTATGCCTGGCTGCGGGCCGACAATTGGCAGGAGATGTTCCGGGATCCTTCCCTGCTCGATGCGGGGATACGTGCCGAACTCGAAGCCGAGAACGCCTACCAGTCGAAGCTGATGGCCGATACTTCAGACCTGCGGAAGCAGCTTTTCAAAGAAATGAAGGGCCGCATCAAGGAGGATGATTCTTCGGTTCCCATGAAGGACGGGCCCTATGCCTATGGTTCCTCCTTCAAGCTCGGCGGCGAGCAGCCGCGCTATTTCCGCACGCCGCGCGACGGCGGCACCGAGCGGATCCTGCTCGACGGCGACGCAGAGGCGGAGGGCAAGGCCTATTTCCGGCTCGGCGGTGTCGATCATTCGTCCGACCACGCCAAGCTGCTGTGGGCCTTCGACGACAAGGGCTCCGAATTCTACACGCTGCGCGTGCGCGACCTTGCCGACGGCAAGGATCTGGCGGACCAGATACAAGCCACGGGCGGGTCGGGCGTGTGGGACGCCGGCAATGACGGGTTCTTCTACACCCGTCTCGACCCCAACCACCGGCCATCGAAGGTGCTGTTCCATGCATTGGGACAGAACCCTGAGGACGACCGTCTGATCTATGAGGAGACCGACCCCGGTTTCTTCATGAATGTCGACGGCACCCGCAACAACGAATGGATCATGATCGGCATCAACGATCACGAGACCTCGGAATACCGGCTGTTGAGCGCAAGCGATCCGTTTGCCGAACCCAAGCTTGTTTCGGCGCGCGAGACCGGCCTTCAATATGAGCTGGAGGAAGGCGGCGACATCTTCTTCATCCTGACCAACGCGGATGGGGCGAAGGACTTCAAGATCATGACCGCGCCGGCAAGCGATCCGGTGCGTGCCAACTGGCAGGAGCTGGTGCCGCACGAGCCGGGCCGGCTGGTCCTGTCGGTGATCGGCTTCAAAGACCACATGGTCCGGCTCGAGCGCAAGGAGGGCCTGCCGCGCATCGTCGTGCGCGATCGCGCGAATGGAGAGGAGCACCTGATTTCTTTTGATGAAGAAGCCTTTTCGCTCGGCCTTTCAGGGTCGTACGAATACGACACCGAGACCATGCGCTTTTCCTATTCGTCGATGACGACGCCGTCGCAGGTGTTCGACTACAACATGCGCACGCGCGAGCGGGTGCTGCTCAAGACCCAGGAAGTGCCGTCCGGCCACGACCCGGACCACTATGTCACGAGGCGCTTGATGGCGCCCGCCGCCGATGGCGAACTGGTGCCGATCTCCCTTCTGCACCACCGCGACACGCCGCTGGATGGATCCGCACCTTGTCTGCTCTATGGCTACGGTTCCTACGGCATCGCCGTGCCGGCCGCCTTCAACACCAACTGGTTCTCCTTGGTCGACCGCGGCATCGTCTTTGCCATCGCTCATGTCCGTGGCGGCAAGGACAAGGGCTACGGCTGGTACGATGACGGCAAGCGTGAGCACAAGATGAACACGTTCACCGACTTCATAGCCTGTGCGCGTCACCTCGTTGCCGAGCGCTATACGGCGCATGACCGCATCGTCGCGCAAGGCGGCTCGGCCGGCGGCATGCTGATGGGCGCCATCGCCAACATGGCGCCGGACTGTTTCGGCGGCATCGTCGCCGAGGTTCCGTTCGTGGACGTGCTCACCACCATGCTCGACGCGACCCTGCCGCTGACCCCGCCTGAATGGCCGGAATGGGGCAATCCGATCGCGTCAGCCGACGACTACCGGACGATCGCCGCCTACTCGCCCTACGACAACGTCGCGGCGCTCGACTACCCGCCGATCCTGGCGCTCGCCGGCCTCACCGATCCGCGCGTCACCTATTGGGAGCCTGCCAAATGGGTGGCGCGGCTGCGCGACCGCAAGAGCGGCGACAATCCGGTGCTGTTCAAGATCAATATGGATTCCGGCCACGCCGGTGCTTCGGGCCGGTTTTCACGCCTGGAAGAGATAGCCTATACCTATGCCTTTACACTGAAGGTGACGGGCAAGGCCCAGCCTGCCTAGGAGACCCGCCGATGATCGATCTGTCCACATTGATCGCCTATGTCGCCCTTGTGTTCGGCTTTGTCTTTATTCCGGGTCCGGCCACCCTGCTGACGATCGCCCGCGCAACGAGTTCGGGCACGAAGGTCGGGATCGCAACGGGTGCAGGGATCGCGGCCGGCGACATGTTTCACACAGCCATGGCGATGATCGGCATTTCGGCCGTCATCGCCACCTCGGCGACGCTGTTCAGCGTCGTGAAGTATATCGGCGCTGCCTACCTCGTTTATCTCGGCATCCGCGCGATCTTCGAAAAGACGCCCGCCGATCCGACTGCCGGCAAGCTTGCGATCTCCGCCGGCAAGGCATTCCGGCAAGCTGTCCTGACCGAAGTGCTCAATCCCAAGACCGCGCTTTTCTTTCTTGCCTTCCTGCCTCAGTTCGTGCGGCCTGAAAACGGATCGGTGATGCTCCAGTTGATGACGCTCGGGGTGATCTTCGTTCTGCTCGGCCTTTTCAGCACGGTCGTTTTTGCGGTGAGCGCCGGGCGGCTCGGCACCTTCCTGCGCCGAAACCCGACGGTGCTGAAATGGCAGGGCAAGGTTGTCGGCGGCATCTACTGCGCCTTGGGTGTTCGCCTGGCTTTGCAGCAGCGCTGACGGCGGGCGGCTCGCATCTTCTGCCAGGCACGACGATCATGATTTTTTGAATTCCGAGCTGCTGATTTCCGCTCGCAATTGCGACGGTCGCGCGCTACCCAAAGCACGATTTTCCCGGGCGATGAGCCCATACTCGCATAAGGGTCCACTATGCTGCTCGTCGACGTCTATCTCGACAAATCGCCGATCCAGGGCATCGGCGTCTTTGCCAAGAACCACATCCCCAAGGGCACACTGGTCTGGAAGCTCGACCCCAGGTTCGACCGGATCATCGACGTGGAAACCTATGAGGGCGAGACGGGGCCGGTGAAGAACTATCTCGACCGCTATTCCTACCCCGACAGGCGCGACCCGGCCTATATCGTCTTCGAAGCGGACGATGCCCGCTACATGAACCATGACGACGAGCCGAATTGCGACGTCTCCTCGCCTGAGGAAACCTATGCCTTGCGCGACATCGCAGCGGGCGAGGAGTTGACCTGCAACTACAACCACTTCTTCGAGACGGGCTTTGATTTCCTGGGGGACCGCCACCTATAGTCGATAGTCAGCTCGCCGGCTTGCGCGCCGGATAGCCGTTTGGATGTGGCGGTACAGCCTTGAGGTAAGCGGCGATGGACGCCCGATCCTGCGGCGTCAGCTCGGCCATGTTGCGCTGCACGTCGACCATGGCGCCGCCGACGGAATCGAAATCGGGCGTGAAGCCGGTCTCGAGATAGTTGGCGATGTCGGATTCCGACCAGTTGCCGATGCCGCCCTCGCCCGACGTGATGTTCGGCACGACGCCCTTGCCTTCGGCGGCGACGGCGCCGGCCAGCCATTCACTTTTCCTGGTGCCTCCGGCAAGGTCACGCGGCGTATGGCATTCGCCGCAATGGCCGGGTCCCTCGACCAGATAACGGCCAGCCATCACCGGTTCAGGCGTGCCATCGGGCAGAGGAATGACCGGCTGATCGCTGAGATAGAGGCGCTTCCACAGGCCGATGCCACGTCGGATGTTGAACGGGAATGCCAGCGAGTTGTCCGGCGCCTTGCCGGCGACCGCGGGCAGCGTCTTCAGGAAAGCGTAGAGGTCGGCGATATCAGCCGGATTCATGCGCGCGTAGGAAGCGTAAGGGAATGCCGGATAGAAATGCTGACCCGAGGGCGACACGCCCTTCAGCATGGCGTTCGCGAGATCCTCGATCGACCATGCGCCGATGCCGTCCTTGGGATCCTGCGAAATGTTGGGGGGAACGAAGGTGCCGAACGGCGTCTTGAGTTCGAGGCCGCCCGCCAACTGAAGCCGGGCATCGCCTTGCGAGCCCGGTTTTGCATGGCAGGAGGTGCAGCCGCCCGCGTAGAAAATGCGCTTGCCCTTGGCTGCGTCACCTGGCCCAAGCTTGGCCAGGGCCTGCGTGTCCAGCGTCGTCGGCGCCGACAGGATCCAGCCTGCAACCGCGCCGACGCCACCCAGGATGACGAGGGCGCCGACGAGTTTTTTCAGCAGGGACATTGCCCGCTATCAGCCCTTCTTCACGCGATAGGTCTGGTGGCAGGTGCCGCAATCCGAGCCGATGGCGCCGACTTGCGCTTTCAGCGCGTCGACGTTGGCGGGAGCCGCCGCGACCGCCGCCTTGACGTCGGCAAGATACTTGTCCTCGGTGGCCTTGAAGCCGGCCATGTCTTCCCAGATTTTTGGCGCCGCGGTCGTGTCGCCGGTATCGCTGCCTTTCGGGAACAAAGCGTCGGCGTCGAACTTCTCGGCATTCGCCTGCAGCGCCTGCAGTTGCGTCAGCACGGCCGCGGCATCGAAGGGCTCCTCGCCCTTGGCCACTTTCGCCAAGCCGCCGACGATCTTTCCGCGCTCCTTCATCAGAGCCTGCCGGTCGAGGATCGGATCGGCAAAGGCGGCCGAACCGGCGAAGGCGAGCATTGAGATGGCGATGACAAGCTTTCTCATTCATTGGCTCCATGATGAAGGCATTTCGGGACGAAACGTTAACGGATGCGACGGGTGGAATATTCCCCTTCGCCTGAATGATTTCTGCCGGACCTTTGCTATTGCGTGACTTCGACGCGGAAAAGAAAAGCCCCGGAGTGCCGGGGCTTTTCTAACGATCGATCACTTCGCCTTTTCGTACATCTCCAGGACGTGGTCCCAGTTGATGAGGCTGTCGACGAACGCCTCGAGATATTTCGGCCGGGCGTTGCGATAGTCGATGTAATAGGAATGTTCCCAGACGTCGACGCCGAGGATCGGCGATGCGCCGTGGACGAGAGGATTTTCACCGTTCGGGGTCTTCGAGATCGCCAGCTTGCCGTCCTTGACCGAGACCCAGGCCCAGCCAGAACCGAACTGCGTCGTGCCGGCGGCGATGAAGTCGGCCTTGAACTTGTCGTAACCGCCGAGGTCGCTGTCGACCGCCTTCTGCAGTGCGCCGGGGAGCTTGTTGCCGCCGCCGCCCTTCTTCATCCACTTCCAGAAATGGATGTGGTTGTAGTGCTGCGCGGCATTGTTGAAGAGACCGGCGTTCTTGCCGAACGACTGCTTAACCACCTCTTCGACCGACAGATCCCCAAGACCGGCTTCGGCGGCCAGCTTGTTGCCGTTGTCGACATAGGCCTTGTGGTGCTTGTCGTGGTGATACTCCAGCGTCTCTTTCGACATATAGGGCTGCAGGGCCTCGTAGTCGTAGGGCAGAGCGGGCAATTCGAAAGCCATGGATGGTACTCCCTCGTGGAAAAATCCGGTGTTGATACCGGATTAACATAGGTCTGGATTGAGCTGGAACAACTCCGGAAATGAAGCGCCGGTCCCTTTCTAGGCGGGTTGCGGAAAACTGTCACACGGTTTTGCGGCAACAAACCGGGCAGCGACAAAACGACCGGGCCGGCGCCTCAGCCGGTTGTCGTCGAATGCGCCCAGTCCCAATAGAGCTCGCGCGCCTTCTTGGCCACCGGCCCGGGTTGCAGATTGCGGTCCTCGATGCGGGTGATCGGCACCACCTTGGAATGGTTTCCGGTGGAGAATATCTCGTCCGCCTCCAGGAACTCGCGCACGGACAACGTCTTTTCGGTGGTTTTGAAGCCATACTCGCCAAGCAAATTTATCGTGCGCGAGCGGGTTATACCGGACAGGAAGGTGCCGTTCGGCGCCGGCGTAAAGACATGACCATCCTTGACCAGGAAGATGTTCGAGGTGCCCGTCTCGGCGACGTTGCCAAGCATGTCGAGCACCATCGCGTTGTCGAAGCCGCGCATCTTGGCCTCGAGAATGGCACGGCCATTGTTGGGGTAAAGGCAACCGGCCTTGGCGTTGGTCGGCATGGTTTCGATGGTCGGGCGCCGGAACGGCGACACGGTCACCGAAAAACCGGACGGCGGGATCATCGGCGATTCGTAGAGGCAGAGGCAGAAACGGGTCGAAGCAGGATCGGCCGGCACGCCCATGTAGCCGCCATGCTCGGCCCAGTACATCGGCCTGATGTAAACAGCCGTCTTGCCGTCGAATTTCTTCAAGCCGTCCCAGGTCAGCCCGACGATCTGCTCCGGCGTCATGTTCGGCTTGAGGCCGAGCGCGATGGCCGAGGCGTTCACTCTCTTGGCATGAAGGTCGAGGTCGGGCGCCACGCCTTCGAACCAGCGGCCGCCGTCGAACACGCTGGTGCCAAGCCACATGGCGTGGCTGCGCGGCCCCAGGATGGCGACGTTGCCCTCGTACCAGTCGCCATCGACGAAAGTCCATGTCGCGGATTGCGCTGCGGCCGCCAGTGTCATCGCGTTTTTCCCGTTCCGATCAATCGTATGGCAGCATTGGATGACGCTTTGGCCGGCGCCGTCAACCGGCATAGGGGAGTTTTGTTGAGGCCAGAGGCAGGCGCGATGCAATCGGGGCTTGCACCTTGCCCCGCCTCGCCCCAAAACTGTCGCTATGCAATACGCGGCCTATGTTTTCGACGCCTACGGCACGCTGTTCGACGTGCATGCCGCAGTGCGCCGCCATGCCGACCAGATCGGGCCGGACGGCCAGTTGCTGTCCGAAATCTGGCGCGCCAAGCAGCTCGAATATTCCTGGGTGCGAACGTTGATGGGCGGCTATGCCGATTTCTGGCAGTTGACCGAGCAAGCGCTCGATTTCGCCTTGCGCAAGGTGCCCTCGGCCGATCCAGGGCTCAAGGCGAACCTGCTGGAAGCCTACTGGCGGCTGGATTGCTATCCCGAAGTGCCGGCGGTGCTGAAAGCGCTCAAGGCTTCGGGCGCCCGGCTGGCGATCCTCTCCAACGGCTCGCCCGAAATGCTGCAGGCCGCGGTCAAGTCCGCCGCGCTCGACCAGGTGCTGGACGACGTCTATTCGGTCGATGCGGTGCGGCGCTTCAAGACCGATCCAGCGGTCTACGACATGGTCGCCACCGGCTGGCGCCTCTATCCCGGCGCGGTTTCCTTCCAGTCCTCCAATCGCTGGGACATCGCAGGCGCCACCAAATTCGGCTTCCGCACGGTGTGGATCAACCGTTCCAACCAGCCAGAGGAATACCGGGACTTTCCGCCGGCCTTGATCTTGCCGAGCCTCGAAGCCCTGGTATCCGGCGGCTAGGCCACAGGCTGTGGCCGGTCACAGGCTGTGGCCATGGCGCCACAGTGGCGGGACGGTCACAGCTTCGCCTTTGTTTGTCCACGTTCGGGCCAGAATCGGAACCGCCTATCGCGCCAGGTGTTGTCAAGCACCCGCAACAGCGGTCGGTGTATTCACGCTTTGTTGGAATTTGAGTCCTAAAGAAGGCAACTATGTCCATAACCGAAATCGAATCCTTTCGCCTGAGCCGTCGCGGCTTCCTCAACGCCGCCGCGCTGGGCGCCGCCTCGATCGCGGTTTCCGCATGCGCCACCACCGGGCCAGGCCCGGTGGAACCGCCGCCGCCCACCTATGTCGAGCCACCGCTTGCCGACTATGCCTCGATGTATGCCGCGGTCAGCGATGGTGGCTTCGATCTGCCGGCCATCCCGGTCGACAGGATCGATCCGCAGTTCCTGCGCCAGATCGTTCCCGACCCGACCGGACAGAAGCCGGGAACCATCGTCGTCGATACGACAGGCCATTTCCTCTATCTGGTCCGCCCGGGCGGCCAGGCCATCCGCTATGGCGTCGGTCTCGGTCGTGCCGGCTTCGAATGGTCGGGCGACGCCGTCGTCCAGTGGAAGCAGAAATGGCCGAAATGGACACCGCCGGATGAAATGATCGCCCGGCAGCCGGAGTTGAAGCAATACAGCGCCGACAATGGCGGCATGCCCGGCGGGCTGAAAAACCCGCTCGGCGCGCGCGCGCTCTATCTCTTCCAAGGCAACGTCGACACGCTCTACCGCTTGCACGGCTCGCCGGAGTGGCGCTCGATCGGCAAATCGGTTTCGTCGGGCTGCGTGCGCCTGATGAACCAGGACATCATCGATCTCTACGACCGCGTGCCGTCGAAATCACCGGTCATCGTGACCAGCGATGCCAGGCAGCCGATGGTTGCGGCGGCGACGACAAACCACAAGGCCATTCCGATCGACGCCGGCGTGCCGGACGGATCGGTACTGCTCGGGCCGGTCAAGGCGATCACGGATTCGATTTTCTGAGCCGACAACATCTATGGACGGGCTCCGGCGCCATGTGTCCAGCGGACGCGCGGCGCTGTAGGGAGTGGGGCCTTGGCTCCCTCCCCGGCCGGAAGCTCAGCGTCCCCTCGACAGGCTCCCCAGGATCCCGCGCACGATCGCGCGACCGACAGATGAGCCGACCGAACGCACCACCGACTTGATCGCGGCCTCGGCCACGGTCTGGCGATTGGAGGGGCGCGGCGCGGGTGCCCGCCTGCCGCCGGATTGCGGCGGATCGTCATTGCCGAAGCCCGGGATGGTCCAGCGCGAGCCGCCTGTGCCAGCCTGCTGCGCCTGCTGTTCGGCGTCCTGCGCCTCCTTGGCTTTCTTCTGCAGCATCTCGAAAGCCGATTCGCGATCGATGACCTCATCATACTGGCCGATGACCGGACTTTCAGCGATCAGCTTTTGCCGCTCGGCGGGGGTTATGGGCCCAAGCCGCGACGACGGTGGGCGAATCAAAGTGCGTTGCACCATGGACGGCACGCCCTTGGCCTCCAGCGTCGAGACCAGCGCCTCGCCGGTGGCGAGTTGGGTGATGGTTGTGGCGCAGTCGAAATCGGGGTTCGGCCGGAACGTCTCTGCCGCCGTCCTCACCGCCTGCTGCTCACGCGGCGTATAGGCGCGCAGCGCGTGCTGGACGCGATTGCCGAGCTGGGCCAGGACCTTTTCGGGAATATCGAGGGGGTTCTGCGTGACGAAATAGACGCCCACCCCTTTCGAACGGATCAGGCGGACAACCTGTTCGACGCGGTCGATCAGCACCTTCGGCGCTTCGTCGAACAGCAGATGCGCCTCGTCGAAGAAGAACACCAGCTTCGGCTTGTCGGGGTCGCCGACTTCGGGCAGCACCTCGAACAGTTCCGACATCAGCCACAACAGGAAGGTGGCGTAGAGCCGCGGGTTCATCATCAGCTTATCGGCGGCAAGCACGCTGATGGCGCCGCGCCCGTCGCGGGTGGTGCGCATGATGTCGGAGATTCGCAAGGCCGGCTCGCCGAAGAAGTTTGCCGCGCCTTGCTGCTCCAGGACCAGCAGGGTACGCTGGATGGCCCCCACGGAAGGCTTCGTCACATTGCCGTAGCGCGATCCGATCTCGTCGGCGCGCTCGGCGACGTGGGCGAGCAGCGCCTGCAGGTCCTTCATGTCGAGCAGCAGCAGGCCTTCCTCGTCGGCCAGGCGGAAAGCGATGTTCATGATGCCTTCCTGTGCCTCGGTGAGGTTCATCAGGCGCGACAGAAGCAGCGGCCCCATTTCTGAGACCGTGGCGCGGATCGGATGACCCTGCTCGCCGAACAGATCCCAGAAGATGACCGGAAATTCCTGGAAGTCATAAGGGTCGAGCTTGACCTGTTCGGCTCGCTTGACCAGGAAATCCTGGGCCGAGCCGATCATGGCGATGCCGGACAGGTCGCCCTTGATGTCGGCGCAGAACACCGGCACGCCGGCATTGGAAAAACCTTCGGCCAAGATCTGCAAGGTGACGGTCTTGCCGGTGCCGGTGGCGCCGGTGACCAGGCCGTGGCGATTTCCATATTGCAGCAGCAATTGCTCGGGACGCTGATAGCTGTCGTCGGGCTTGCGGCTGGCGCCGATGAAAATACTGGTGTCGTCAGCCATGTATCCGGTCTCCGCAAACGGGTGTGTCTAAAGCCATTGGCCAAGCCGCAGGTATAGTCAGGCTGCCGCGCAGCGACAATGCCAAATGTCCGGGCCAAATGTCCGGGCCAAATGTCCGGGCCAAACGTCCGGGCCAATCGTCCAAATCGGACCAATCGCCAAAATCGGATTTTTGGAACTTGCGGATTTTGCTGGTGTTTGGCAATCGTTCATGGTCCGTCCACGCAGGCGAACCTATATCTGAAGGGATCGTATTCGGGACCTCGAAGCACATTGCATTGCGATAACCGACCGGGGACCGTAGACTGATGTGACCGGGCTGGTGCGGCCACGTAAAGCGAGGAAAATGGATGGGCGCCGGAGCCTTGACCAGGAATGCAGAACCAGCGGATGCCGAGCGCCAGCGATGGCTGGCCTTGGCGGAAAAGGCGTTGGCCGGTGCGTCCTTCGAGGAAAAGCTGGTCTCGCACACCGACGACAACATCCGCATCGAGCCGCTCTACGACCGCGCGACCGGAACCGAGCCGATCGTGCGTACCAATCCCCGATCGCCCTGGATCGTCAGCCAGCGCGTCGACGACCCCGATATCGATCGCGCCAAGGCCCAGGCCCTGGAAGACATCGCACAGGGCGCGACCGGACTGTCGCTGGTCTTCGAAGGGGCTCCGAACGCATTCGGCTACGGCCTGCCGAGAACGGCGCAGGCACTGGAGACGGTGCTGGATGGCGTGCCCCTCAACCGCGTCCAGATCCGCATCGACACCCATCCCTGGAGCCGCCCGATGGCCGACTGGCTGGTGGCGTTCCTGAGCAAGCGCCGCTCCGATCCGGCAAAGCTCAACCTTTCGTTCGGCATCGACCCGGCGGCAATCCTTGCCGGAACCGGCCGGCTGCGCATGTCGATCGAGGCGCTGCAGGAATCGATGCCGCAATCGCTGGCGCATTTCTTCTCGATGGGCGTTCCCGGCGTGCTGCTCGAGGCGGATGGACGCGTCTTCCACAATGCCGGCGCAACGGAAGCCCAGGAGCTCGGCATCATGCTGGCTTCGGCGGTCTCGTATCTGAGGATGTTCGAGAAGGCGCGGCAGCCGCTCGTCTATGCCGCACCTCATATCGGCTTCGCGCTCAGCGTCGACCAGGACCAGTTCCTCTCTATGGCCAAGGTCCGGGCACTGCGCAGGCTGTGGGCTCGGGTGCAGGAGGCCTGCTCGATCCCCAATTCCACGGCCAACATCCATGCCGAGACATCGTTTCGCATGATGACCGCGCTGGACCCGGAAACCAACATACTGCGCACGACGATCGGCTGCTTCGCCGCGGCCGCGGGGGGCGCCGATTCGATCTCCATCCTGCCACATACGATCGCGCACGGCCTGCCGGCACCTTTTGCCCGCCGCGTCGCGCGCAACACGCAGCTGATCATGGCCAATGAAAGCCATGTCGATCATGTCGCCGATCCTGCCTTTGGTTCCGGCGCGGTCGAAGCCTTGACCACCGATCTCTGCGAGGCAGCGTGGGCGGAGTTGCAGGCGATCGAGGCTGAAGGAGGTGTGCTGTCCAGCCTTCATGGCGGGCATATCCAGCAGCGTGTCCGTGCTGCCGCCGCACGGCGCGACGCCGCCTTCAAGACGGGCGAGCGGGCCCTGATCGGCACCACGCTCTATCCGCAGCAGCAGGGCGAACGCCCGGTCGAGACGCTGGACGCGCAGCATCGGCCAGCCTTCACCGAAGGCATCGTCCTGTGCGAACCGCTATTTCCCGTACGCATCGACCAATCCATCGGGGCCGCTTCTTGATTCCGGATTTCAGTCAGATCGGCTGGACGCCGCCACGGCGGGCTCCCGTCGAGGTCAAGGGGCAGCGGACGACGCCCGAAGGTCTCGCCGTCAAGCATCTGTACAGTCAGGCCGACCTCAAGGGCCTGCCATTTCTCGATACCTATCCGGGCCTGCCGCCCTTCGTGCGGGGTCCCTACCCGACCATGTATGTCCAGCAGCCGTGGACGATCCGGCAATATGCCGGCTTCTCGACGGCCGAGGAGTCCAACGCCTTCTACCGGCGCAATCTAGCCGCCGGTCAGAAAGGCCTGTCGGTCGCCTTCGATCTCGCCACCCATCGCGGCTATGACAGCGACCATCCGCGCGTCGCCGGCGATGTCGGCATGGCGGGCGTCGCCATCGATTCCATGCTCGACATGCGGCAACTCTTCGACGGGATTCCGCTCGGCGAGATGACGGTGTCGATGACGATGAACGGCGCGGTGCTGCCGATCATGGCGCTTTACATCGTCGCGGCGGAAGAACAGGGGGTCGCGCAGAAGGATCTGGCGGGCACCATTCAGAACGACATTCTGAAGGAGTTCATGGTTCGCAACACCTACATCTATCCGCCAAAACCATCGATGCGGATCGTTTCGGACATCTTCTCCTACACGTCGAAGAACATGCCGAAGTTCAATTCGATATCGATCTCCGGCTACCACATGCAGGAAGCGGGTGCGACGGCCGACCTGGAGCTTGCCTATACGATCGCCGACGGCATCGAATATGCCCGTGCCGGTGTCGCGGCGGGCCTCGATATCGACCGCTTCGCGCCGCGCCTGTCCTTCTTCTGGGCGATCGGCATGAACTACTTCATGGAAGTCGCCAAGCTCAGAGCCGCGCGCCTGCTGTGGGCGACCTTGATGAAGAAGAATTTTGCGCCAAAGGACGAGCGCTCGCTGTCGCTGCGCACCCATTGCCAGACGTCCGGCTGGTCGCTGACGGCGCAGGACCCCTACAACAACATCATCCGCACCATGATCGAGGCGATGGCGGCCACGCAGGGCCACACCCAGTCGCTGCACACCAATTCCTTCGACGAGGCTATGGCGCTGCCGACCGACCATTCGGCGCGCATCGCCCGCAACACGCAGTTGATCCTGCAAAAGGAATCCGGCACCACGCGCATCATAGATCCGTGGGGCGGGTCGGCTTACCTCGAACGGCTGACGCATGATCTGGCGGCACGCGCGCTGAGCCATATCGAGGAGGTCGAGACGCTTGGTGGCATGGCCGCCGCGACCGAGCAGGGCATTCCGAAGCTGCGCATCGAGGAAGCGGCGGCGCGCACGCAGGCACGCATCGATTCCGGCGAGCAGATGCTGGTCGGGGTCAATGCGCATCGGCCGGAGAACGACATCGCGGTCGACGTGCTCAAGATCGACAATGCCGAGGTCAGGGCCCGGCAATTGTCGAAGCTGCAGCGGCTGAAGGGCACACGCGACGTCGCCGCCGTCGAAAGCGCGCTCGACGCGCTGACCCATGCCGCGCAGGGCAATGAAAACCTGCTGGAATTCGCCATCCGCGCCGCGCGCGCCAATGCCACGGTCGGCGAAATCTCGTTTGCCCTGGAGAAAGTCTTCGGCCGGCACATTGCTACGGTGCAGACCATTTCCGGCGTCTATCGCAAGGCGCTTGGCGACAGCCCGGTGGTCGACGGGCTGCAGGACAAGCTCGATGCTTTCGGGAAGAAATTTGGCGGCAAGCCGCGCATCCTGGTGGCCAAGATGGGACAGGACGGGCACGACCGCGGGCAGAAGGTGATCGCCACGGCCTTCGCCGATCTCGGCTTCGACGTCACGGTCGGCCCGATGTTCCAGACACCGGAAGAGATCGCGAAACTGGCGGTCGAGCATGACATCCATATTATCGGCGCCTCCTCGCTAGCGGCGGGGCACCTGACGCTGATCCCCGAGTTGCGCGATGCGCTGAAAAAGCTCGGCCGAGGCGACATGCTGATCGTGGCAGGCGGCGTCATCCCGCCCCAGGACTATGACGCGGTGCTGCGGGCTGGCGCTGCCGAGATCTTCCCGCCGGGTACGGTTATTCCGGAAGCGGCGGATCGTCTGATGGATCGGCTGCTGGCGGGGTGAGCGAAACATTGGCCAAGTAGACAAAGCCGACTGGCGTCAGCCATCCGAGAGCTTAGCGATCTCCCATTCCTTGCCGTTGACCACGGCCAAGTCGCCGACCTTCTTGCCGAACAGAGCGACGGCCATCGGCGACACATGGGAAATTGAGCCCTTGGTCGGATCGGCTTCATCCTCGCCGACGATCTTCCAGTGCACCTTCCTGCCGTCATCGCCCTCGAGCGTGACGCCCATGCCGAAGCGAACGAGGTCGCTGCCCGGCTCGGGCACGGACAGTTCAGCGCTCTCGCGCCGGGCGGTCCAGTAGCGCAGGTCGCGCGATACCACCGCTATGCGCTCGCGGTCGCCTTTCCGTTCGGCTTTCGCCAGAATGTCGCGCAAATCGCCCAGATTGTCCTCGATCTGCGCCAAGCCACGCTGCGTCACCAGATTGCGGTGCGTGCTGATCGGTCGCTCTCCGACGCCGGCGATGGCGTTTTCGCTGTCTTCCTCGCGAGTAAAAGCTCTGCTCATCAATTGAATTTAGGCTCCGAGTGGCTGTTCGACAAGCCATTGCCGGCCCCGCGAAAGACAGCCCAGTCGTCTGGCACGATTCCTGCGATGCCGGGGTTGAACACCAGGACCCTGTGCCGATGTTGAACAGACGAACGCTGCTGATGCAGACCGCCGGCTTTGCCGTCATCGGCCTCTCGCTTGGCAAGGCGGCGGCTGCCACCCTTGCCGGCATCGAGAAAGCCTCGATGCGCGGCTCGATCAACGCCACCGAACTCGGCGTGCAGCCCGGCACTTTCGACGACCAGAGCAAAGCCTTTGCCAAGCTGCTGCGCGACGCAAACAGCCGCGATTTGCCGGTTTTCCTGCCAGCCGGCACCTATGTGGTGTCCAATCTTTCGCTGCCCAGCCGCGTGCGTCTTTCGGGCGTGCCTGGGGCAACGCGGATCGTCTACGGCGGCGACGGCCATCTGTTCATGGCCGAACAGGCCGACCACATCGAACTGAGCGGGCTGGTTTTCGATGGTTCGAACCGGTCGATGGGCGATTATGCGCAGGGACTGCTCGATCTGCGCCGGGTCGCGCATCTGGTCGTCGACAATTGCCAGGTAACCGGCAGCGGCAAGAACGGACTTGCGCTGGAACACGCCGCGGGCCGCATCGAACGCTCGGACATATCGGGCGCCGCCGATGCCGGCATCTATTCGGTCGAAGCCGCCGGCCTGTCGATCACTGATAACACCGTCTCCGACTGTGCCAATGGCGGCATCCTCGTACACCGCTGGCAGGCGGCGGAAGACGGCACCATGGTCACCGGCAACCGCGTCGAACGCATCGGCGCGCGCAGCGGCGGAACCGGCCAGAACGGCAACGGCATCAACGCCTTCCGAGCCGGAAATGTCATCATCTCGGGAAATGTCGTCTCCGACTGCGCTTTTTCGGCGATCCGCGCCAACAGTTCCAGCAACCTGCAGGTATCAGGCAACACCTGCTCGCGCTCGGGCGAAACGGCCGTCTATTCCGAATTCTCCTTCGAGGGCGCCGTCATCAGCAACAACATCGTCGACAGCGCGGCCAACGGCATCTCGATCGTCAACTTCAACGAAGGCGGCCGCATGGGTGTCTGCTCGGGCAACATCGTGCGCAATCTGTCGACCAGCGGCCCCTACCCCGCCGACGCGCCTGGGTTCGGCGTCGGCATCGGCGTGGAGGCCGACACCACCGTTTCCAACAACGTCATCGAGAACGCACCGCTCTACGGCATGCAGATCGGCTGGGGGCCGTACCTACGCAATGTCGTTGCCACCGGCAACATCATCCGCAAGGCTGGAACCGGCATCGTCGTCAGCGTGGTCGAGGGCGCCGGTACGGCCATCATATCAGACAACGTCATCGACGGCCCGCTGAAGGGCGCCATCGTCGGCCAGCGCTGGGCCGATCCCGCGACAGGCGACCTGACGTCATCCGACAATACCGGCTATGCCCATCTGACCGTCGAGCGCAATCACGTCAGCTGAAGACCGTCCTCAATCGAGGGCTGCGGTCGGCCTCAGCGCTCCGACCTTGGCGCCGATCCGGCTTTCGATCGGGGCATTTGCCATTGCGGCCAGCTTCGCCGACAGGGCCTCGTCCGCATGCAGCAGCTTGGCAAGGACGGCAGCAGCCATGGCCTCGCCGGCGCGGCCGGCACCATCATCGCATTTGATCGCTATGCCGAGGCCAAGTTCAGGTATCGCGCTACAGTGGACACCTTCGGCGCCGCCTTTCGCAAATATCCGCCCGGGTGCGGCTTCCATCAAAGCGACATCGGCACGGCCGGTGCCGGCGACAAAGAACGGTTCCGCCATGCAGGCCGAGAGCAGGCGTTTCGCGGCCTTGGCTCGCTCAGGGCCAAAGCCATTCGTCGTGGCCATGCGGGCAAAGCCGAGCGCGAAACTTTTCAGCGGCACGGCATAGGTCGGGATCGAACAGCCATCGGTTGCCCGCTCATCCGCGCCGTGCACAGCGCCGGTAACGGCCTCCATGGCGTCGCGCACCATTTCCTGCAGAGCGTGTCCCGCCTTGACGTAGCCGCTGTGCGCGATGCCGGAGTGCACGCAGGTGCAGAGGAAGCCGGAATGCTTGCCGGAGCAGTTGTTGTGCAGCGCGTTGGGCGAGCCGCCGGCCCGGGCGAGCGCAATCTCCGCGTCGTGGTTCGAGGGCCAATGCGCACCGCATTCGAGCGCTGAGCCATCCAGCCCGGCCCTAGCCAACATCGAACGTGCCAACTCGACATGCGCCGGCTCGCCCGAATGGGACGCACAGGCGAGTGCCAGCTCGCGGTCACCGAAGCCGTAGGCATCGGCAGCACCCGTTTCGACCAGCGGCAAGGCCTGGATCGCCTTGACCGCCGAGCGTGGAAACACCGGTTTCGAGGTATCACCGATCTCCAGCAACGGCTTGCCGTCGGCATCGAAGACCGCGACGGCCCCACGATGCGCGCTCTCGACGACGGCGCCGCGCAGAACCTCGATCAGAACCGGATTTGTCATGCCACCTCCCGTAGATGCGGGCGGTTTACCTGATCCGGTCGAGAATGGAAACGTAGTTGGCGACCGCAGCACCGCCCATGTTGAAGATGCCGCCGAGCTTTGCGCCGGGCACCTGGATGCCGCCGGCCTCGCCGACAAGCTGCATGGCGGTCAGCACGTGCATGGAGACACCGGTGGCGCCGATCGGGTGGCCCTTGGCCTTCAATCCACCGGAGGGGTTGACCGGCAGGCGGCCGTCCTTGGCCGTGGTGCCGTCCAGCGCCAGCTTCGCGCCCTCGCCCGGCCTGGCGAGGCCCATCGCTTCATACTCGATCAGTTCGGCAATGGTGAAGCAGTCATGCGTCTCGACGAAAGAGAGATCGTCGAGCGTCACGCCGGCACTCTTCAGTGCCCGGGTCCAGGCCTGCTCGCAGCCTTCGAAGGTCAGGATGTCGCGCTTCGACATCGGCAGGAAATCCTGGACATGCTCATTGGCGCGGAAGGCAACCGCCCGGCGCATTTTCAGAGCCGTCGCCGTGTCGGCGAGGATAAGGGCGGCGGCGCCGTCCGAAACCAGCGAACAGTCGGTACGCTTGAGCGGACCAGCGACAAAGGGGTTCTTCTCGCTTTCCTGCCGGCAGAACTCATAGCCGAAATCCTTGCGCATCTGCGCATAGGGATTGTCGACGCCGTTCTTGTGGTTCTTGGCGGCGATCATCGCCAGCGCGTCGGACTGGTCGCCATAGCGCTGGAAATAGGCCTGCGCGATCTTGCCGAAGACGCCGGCGAAGCCGGCCGGCGTCTCGCCATCCTCCGGCAGATAGGATGCCTTCAGCAGGTTCTTGCCGATTTCGGGACCGGGCGTCGTCGTCATCTGCTCGGCACCGACCACCAGCACGACGCGAGCGGCATTGGCGTCGATGGCGCGGATGCCTTGCCTGACCGCCGCCGACCCGGTGGCGCAAGCATTCTCGACACGTGTCGCCGGCTTGAAGCGCAGCCGGTCATCAGCCTGAAGCACCAGGCTGGCGGTGAAATCCTGCGCCGAAAAGCCGGCGTTGAAATGGCCGAGGACAATCTCGTCGACTTCGTCCGGGCCGATGCCGGCATGGTCGAGTGCGTCGGTCGCCACCTTGACGATCAGGTTTTCGAGCGTCTCGCCTTCGAGCTTGCCAAAGCGCGAATGCGCCCATCCGACGATGCATGCGGTCATGGCGGTCTCCATCGTTAGCGCCAGCCTGGCACTGGCTTACGGCTCACGTCGTCTGTATTGTTCAAATATAAACATTCCTGCCTCGGCAGTGAAGGGGCCGGAACCGGACAATCGCTTGGTACAGGTTGCGCCAGCGTTGATTTTTTGTTGATTGACGCGTCAATAAAAAATAATCTGCCCCGCAAAAGCCGGGAACAGCATGCCGAAAATCGGAATGGAGCCACTGCGCCGCAAGGCGCTCATCGACGCGACGATCTCTGCGATCGGCGAGCGCGGTTCGCTCGACGTGACCATGTCCGAGATCGCCGGGCGGGCTGGCGTATCCTCGGCGCTTGCCCATCACTATTTCGGCGCCAAGGACGAATTGCTGCTGGCGACGATGCGGCACATACTGGCCGAACTGACCATCGACATGCGGCGTGCGCTTCAATCCGCCGCTTCCCCGCGTGAACGCGTTTCGGCGGTGGTGGCCGTCAACTTCTCCGACATCCAGTTCCAGCCGCAAACCATCGCCGCATGGCTCGCCTTCTACGTCGAGGCACAGAAGTCGTCCGCGCTGCGCCGCCTGCTCAGGGTCTATGCGCGGCGGCTGCACTCGAACCTGATGAGCGGGCTCATCGGCATCCTGCCCAGGGCCGAGGCCGACCGCGCCGCCGAGGCGACCGCGGCGATGATCGACGGGCTCTATATCAGGCGGGCGTTGAAGGACGGCGTGCCCGACGCGGCGACCGCGATCGCGCTCGTCGAAGACTATCTCGAAATCAAACTCGGCGAGCGGCGGAAGCAGTGACAGCGAAGCGACCCAATTTCCTGATCGTCATGGTCGATCAGCTCAATGGAACCTTGTTCCCGGACGGGCCGGCGGACTTCCTGCACGTGCCGCATCTCAGGGCGCTCGCTGCCCGCTCGGCACGCTTTGCCAACAACTACACCGCCTCGCCGCTCTGCGCGCCGGGCCGTGCCTCGTTCATGACCGGTCAGTTGCCGTCGCGCACCGGGGTCTATGACAATGCGGCCGAATTCGCCTCGTCGATCCCGACCTTCGCCCACCATCTGCGCGCCGCCGGCTATTACACCTGCCTCTCTGGCAAGATGCATTTCGTCGGGCCGGACCAGATGCATGGGTTCGAGGAGCGCTTGACCACCGACATCTATCCGGCCGACTTCGGCTGGACGCCGGACTACCGCAAACCCGGCGAACGCATCGAATGGTGGTACCACAATCTGGGTTCGGTCACCGGCGCCGGCGTCGCCGAGACCACCAACCAGATGGAATATGACGATGAGGTCGTGTTCCTGGCCACGCAGAAGCTCTATCAGCTTTCGCGCGAACAGGACGATGCGAACCATCGGCCCTGGTGCCTCACCGTTTCGCTGTCGCACCCTCACGACCCCTATGTCGCGCGCAAGCAGTATTGGGATCTCTACGAGCACTGCCAGGCGCTCGACCCGGAAACGGGTTTTATCGCGCAGGACGAACAGGACACGCATTCACAGCGGCTATACCTCGCCAGCGATTATCCGTCGTTCGAGATCACGCCCGAGCAGGTACGTCGCTCGCGGCGCGGTTATTTCGCCAACATCTCCTATGTCGACGACAAGCTCGGAGAGGTTCTGGACGTCCTCAAGCGCACGCGTATGCTCGACGACACCATCATCCTGTTCTGCTCGGACCATGGCGACATGCTTGGCGAGCGCGGCCTGTGGTTCAAGATGAGCTTCTTCGAGGGCTCGGCGCGGGTGCCGCTGATGATCGCCGGCAAGGGTGTGCCAGCCGGGCTGATCGAGGCGCCGGTCTCCAATCTCGACGTGACGCCGACGCTCTGTGACCTCGCCGGCATCGACATCGATGCAATCGCGCCGTGGACCGACGGCCAGTCGCTGCTGCCGCTCACCAAAGGTGGGCAACGCAGCGCCCCTGTGTTGATCGAATATGCCGCCGAAGGCTCCTACGCGCCGCTGGTGGCGATCCGCGACGGCGGATACAAATTCATCCACTGCGAGCTCGACCCGCCGCAGCTGTTCGACCTCGAAGCCGATCCGCTGGAGCGGATCAATATGGCCAACGATCCAGCCAAGGCGGCGTTGGTGTCGGCCTTCATGGACAAGGTCCGGGCGCGCTGGGACATGGCCAAATTCGATGCCGCCGTGCGCGAGAGCCAGGCGCGGCGCTGGGTAGTCTATCCGGCGCTGCGCAACGGCGCCTATTACCCCTGGGATTTCCAGCCGCTGCAGAAGGCATCCGAGCGCTACATGCGCAACCACATGAACCTCGACAATCTCGAGGAAAGCAAAAGGTATCCGCGGGGCGAATGATGACAAGTCCTGTCCCCTCCCTCGACCATCTCAAGGAGGCCTATGCGGTCACATCCAGGGCGACGCAGATCACGCCGCTGCTGGAATCGGCGGCCCTTGCCCGCGAGACCGGTGCGGCCCGCGTCTTCATCAAGCCGGAATCGCTGCAATGGGCGGGATCGTTCAAGATACGCGGCGCTTATTGGCGGCTGAAGCGGCTTTCCGCCGAGGAGGCGAAGAAGGGCGTCGTCGCCTATTCCTCCGGCAATTTCGCGCAAGGGCTGGCGGCCGCCGGCCAGGCGCTCGGCATTCCGGTCACCATCGTCATGCCGATCGATGCGCCGGCCGCCAAGCGCGATGCCACGGCCGGCTACGGCGCACGCGTCGTGCTGACCGATCATGGCGAGCGCGCGCGTGAAGAGGTTGCCGCCGCCAAGGCGCGCGAGATCGCCGAGACGGAAGGCCTGGCACTGCTGCATCCGTTCGACGATCCGGAGATCGTCGCCGGCCAGGCGGGCGCCGGCCTCGAGGCGCTCGACCAGCTCTCGGCCAAGGACGCCAGCGCCGACCTGTTGTTCTGCTCGGTCGGCGGCGGCGGACTGATCGGCGGCGTGTCGCTCGCATTCCATTATGTGTCGCCGGCAACCGAGATCATTGGCGTCGAGCCCGAAGGTTTCAATGGCATGGGTTCATCGCTGGCGCATGGCAGCATCGAGACCATGCCGATCGCCCCGAAGTCGATCTGCGACGGATTGATGTCGCGGCGGCCGGGCGACGCGCCCTTCGCGGCGGTCAAGACCGCCGGCGTGCGAGGTATCACGGTCGACGATCAATCGGTGCGGCGCGCCATGCGAATCGCCTTCGAGCGGATGAAGCTGGTGCTCGAACCGTCGGGCGCTGCGTCGCTGGCGGCGTTGCTCGGCGGCAAGGTGGATGTGCGGGGCAAGACCGTGCTCGTGGTGGCAACTGGCGGCAACGTCTCGCTCGCCGATTTTATGGCGCATATGAACCATGCTTGAAGCGGATTTCGTCATCATCGGCTCCGGCTCGGCCGGCTCGGCCATGGCCTACAGGCTGTCGGAGGACGGCAAGCATTCTGTGATCGTCATCGAGTTCGGCGGCTCGGATATCGGCCCGCTGATCCAGATGCCGTCGGCGCTGTCGATCCCGCTCAACATGAGCCTCTACGACTGGGGCTTTGCCAGCGAGCCGGAGCCGCATCTGGGTGGCCGCGTGCTGGCGACGCCGCGCGGCAAGGTGATCGGCGGTTCATCCTCGATCAACGGCATGGTCTATGTGCGCGGCCACGCCCGTGACTTCGACCATTGGGCCGAACAGGGCGCGGCCGGCTGGGGCTTTGCCGACGTCCTTCCCTACTTCAAGCGCATGGAGGATTCGGACGGCGGCGAGGACGGCTGGCGCGGCCGCGGCGGGCCGCTGCACGTGCAGCGCGGCTCGCGGCGCAATCCCCTTTATGGCGCCTTCGTCGACGCGGGCCGCCAGGCCGGGTTCGAACTGACCGACGATTACAACGGATCGAAGCAGGAAGGCTTCGGGCCGATGGAGCAGACCATCCAGGGCGGCCGCCGCTGGTCGGCGGCATCAGCCTATCTGAGGCCGGCGCTCAGGCGCAAAAACGTGAATCTGGTCAAGGGCTTTGCCCGCCGGGTGATCATCGAGAATCAACGCGCCATCGGCGTCGAGATCGAAGCTCACAAACAGATTCAGGTCGTTAAGGCGCGACGCGAGGTGATCGTCGCCGCCTCGTCGATCAATTCGCCCAAGATCCTGATGCTGTCCGGCATCGGCCCGGCGGAGCATTTGCGCGAAAACGGCATTGCCGTGCTCGCCGACAGGCCCGGCGTCGGCCGCAATCTGCAGGATCACATGGAGCTCTACATCCAGCAGGAATCGACCAAGCCGATCACGCTCAATTCGGTGCTGAACCCGTTCTCGAAGGCGCTCATCGGCGCGCAATGGCTGTTCTTCAAGTCGGGCCTCGGCGCCACCAACCATTTCGAGGCAGCCGCCTTCGTGCGCTCGCGCGCCGGCATCGACTATCCCGATATCCAGTACCACTTCATCCCGGCGGCGGTTCGCTATGACGGCAAGGCGGCGGCCAAGTCGCATGGTTTCCAGGCGCATGTCGGGCCGATGCGCTCGAAGTCGCGTGGCTCGGTGACGCTGCGGTCGCCCGATCCGAAATCGAAGCCGGTGATCCGCTTCAACTACATGTCGCATCCGGACGACTGGGTGGAGTTCCGCCATTGCATCCGGCTGACCCGCGAAATCTTCGGCCAGAAGGCATTCGATGCCTATCGCGGCCAGGAAATCTCGCCGGGCAGCCATGTGCAGTCGGACGACGATCTCGATGTCTTCATCAGGGATCACGCCGAAAGCGCCTACCATCCCTGCGGCACCTGCAAGATGGGGCGCGCCGACGATGCGATGAGCGTCGTCGATCCGGAGTGCCGGGTGATCGGCGTCGAAGGATTGCGGGTCGCGGACTCCTCAATCTTCCCGCGCGTCACCAACGGCAATCTCAATGCACCGTCGATCATGACCGGCGAAAAGGCATCCGACCACATACTGGGCCGCACGCCGCTGGCGCCGTCCAACCAGGAACCATGGATCAATCCGCGCTGGCAGGCGTCGGACAGATAGAGCATGATCCGGCGAACGTCCGGCCCAGGCGAATAGAATTTGGAGACTTCCCATGCGCGCCCAGCCCACGGCATCGCACTATGTCAACGGACGCTACGTTGACGACGAGCAAGGCGCGCCACTGCCGGTCATCTATCCGGCCACCGGCGAGACCATCGCCATGCTGCGCGCGGCGACGCCGAACGTGCTTGAGTTGGCCATCGAGGCAGCAAGGGCAGCACAACCCGCCTGGGCACGGCTGAAGCCGGTCGAGCGCGGCCGCATCCTGCGCCGCGCCGCCGACATTTTGCGCGCCCGCAACGCCGACCTTGCCCGCATCGAGACGCTCGATACCGGCAAGGCGATCCAGGAAACGCTGGTGGCGGACGCGCCTTCAGCAGCCGATTGCCTTGAATATTTCGGAAGCGCGGTCGCCGCCTACAATGGCGAATCCGTCGACCTCGGCGGCCCCTTCGCCTATACGCGGCGCGAGGCCCTCGGCGTCTGCGTCGGCATCGGCGCCTGGAACTATCCGATCCAGATCGCCGGCTGGAAGTCCGCGCCCGCACTCGCCATGGGCAACGCCATGGTGTTCAAGCCATCGGAAAACACACCGTTGTCGGCGCTGGCGCTGGCCGAGATCTACAGCGAGGCCGGCCTGCCTGACGGGCTGTTCAATGTCGTGCAGGGCTATGGCGATGTCGGCGCCGGCCTCATCGGCCACGATGTCGTCGCCAAGGTTTCGGTGACCGGCTCGGTGCCGACCGGCCGCAAGGTGCTGTCGCTTGCCGGCTCCAAGATGAAGCACGCGACGATGGAGCTCGGCGGCAAGTCGCCGCTGATCGTCTTCGACGATGCCGACATCGAGAACGCCATTGGCGGCGCCATGCTCGGCAATTTCTATTCGACCGGCCAGATCTGCTCGAACGGCACGCGCGTCTTCGTGCAGAGCGGCATTCACGACCGCTTTGTCGAAAGGTTGGTCGAGCGGACGAAGAAAATCCGTATCGGCGATCCACTCGATCCCGAGACCCAGATGGGGCCGTTGGTCTCGAAAGCGCAGCATGAGAAGGTCGTCGGCTATATCGGCATCGGCAAGCAGGATGGCGCCACGCTGGCTTGCGGCGGCAACGTGCCTTCGCTGCAAGGTTTCGATGGCGGCTTCTTCGTCGAGCCGACCGTGTTCACCGGCGTCACCGACACCATGCGCATTGCCCGCGAGGAGATTTTCGGACCTGTCATGAGCGTGCTGAAGTTCGATGGCGAAGACGAGGTGATCGACCGGGCCAACGACACCGAATTCGGTCTGGCAGCGGGCGTGTTCACACGCGACCTGCCGCGCGCCCACCGCGTCATCGCCGAGTTGCAGGCGGGCACCTGCTGGATCAACACCTACAATCTGACGCCGGTCGAACTCCCGTTCGGCGGCTTCAAGCAGTCCGGCATCGGCCGGGAAAATTCGCTGGCGGCGCTGGCACTCTACTCGCAGCTGAAATCGGTCTACGTCGAGACGGGGGACGTGGCGGCGCCATATTGAGAGGTCGGCGGGACAGCGCCCCCCTCTGTCCTGCCGGACATCTCCCCCTCAAGGGGAGAGATCGGACGTCACTCTCGGTTTCGCCAATCACCGACGTTGCAGAAAGGGCGGCAAGGCCCAAGCTGCCAATCTCCCCCCTGTTTGGACCGGGGACATCGCGAACAGGTGTGCGAGGACATCGCGAACAGTTTTGTCACTTATCGTCTGCAGAGGTTGAGGTCGACTGTTTCTATTTTCTGATGTCTGAAGAAGGCTTGGAAGACGCCGTCCTTTCCGGTGGGGATGAAGGCCACGGCTTTTCCGCCAAAAGCCTTGGAGAGGCGCAGGATGTAGCGACACAAGGCGACGCGGCCCTCTTTCTGGACCTTGCGAACGATGGCGCCTTTTGGGTAGTCGAAGGCTTCGACGGCCTCGCTGAAGGAGCGCGGCGAGGGTGTGTATCTGTCGAGGGGGACGCAGCCGTTGAGGCCATCGNGACGCCGTCCTTTCCGGTGGGGATGAAGGCCACGGCTTTTCCGCCAAAAGCCTTGGAGAGGCGCAGGATGTAGCCACACAAGGCGACGCGGCCCTCTTTCTGGACCTTGCGAACGATGGCGCCTTTTGGGTAGTCGAAAGCTTCGACGGCCTCGCTGAAGGAGCGCGGCGAGGGTGTGTATCTGTCGAGGGGGACGCAGCCGTTGAGGCCATCNAGCTTCGACGGCCTCGCTGAAGGAGCGCGGCGAGGGTGTGTATCTGTCGAGGGGGACGCAGCCGTTGAGGCCATCGTGAGGTCTCTCGGCGTTGTAGAGGTCGCGCCAGGCATCGAAGGCATTCTGCGCGCCCTCGATATTTTCGAAGGCAGGTCCGGCCATCGCCTCGGCCTTGAGCGAGCGGTGAAAGCGTTCCTCCTTGCCCAGCGTCTGCGGGTGCAGGGGCCTGGAGTGGGAGACGGCGACGCCGTGTTCGATCAGCCAGACGGTGAAACGTGTGAAGTTGCTTCGTCCACCATCTCCCCATGGCGGACCGTTGTCGAAAGCCATGCGCTGCGGCTGTCCATAGCGGCGAAAGGCGGCAATCAGGTGGGCTTTGACCGTTTCGCCGGTCTCGTTGATGCAAGCCTGCAGCACGACAGAGAAGCGCGAATGATCGTCGAGCGCGGTCAGCGGATGCAGCCGGCCGCCCTGCCGCAATGCCACATGGCCTTTGAAGTCCATCTGCCACAGATCGTTGGGGGCGGCATGCTCGAACCGCCCGAACGGCTTGGCTCCACCCCCCAGCAAGCCCAGCTCGACGCCGTTGCGATGCAGGATCCCGGTCACCGTGGAGGGTGCAGGCGAACCGGTTCCTTCGCGCCGCAGCACCTTGGTGATCTTGCGTCCGCCCCAGGCCGGGTGTGCCCGGCGCATGCCAAGAACCGCCGCCTCGACCGCATCGACGCTGCGCGACGGGCTCGTCGCCGGGCGGCGCGACTGCTCCGCGAGCCCGGCCTCGCCATGGGCGCGATACCGCGCAATCAACTTGTGACCACAGGTGCGGCCGATCCCGAAACGACGACAAAGCGCACTGACATTGCTGCCGTCCTGCGCAGCAAGACGCACAAACTCCAACTTCCCATCCATCACACTGGTGTCCCCAAATGGCATCGCGAACCTCCCGGCGCAAAGCACGCCAAACTGTTCGCGATGTCCTCGCACACCTGTTCGCGATGTCCCCGGTCCAAACACCCCCTTGAGGGGGAGATGTCCGGCAGGACAGAGGGGGGGGCGAACCGCGATGACGCATAATCTGGTGTCCGCCAACAATCGCCGCAATGCACGCAGGATGCGCAAGGTGATGACCGATGCCGAACTCAAGCTTTGGAATGCGATCAGGGCACACAGGCTGATGGGACTGGGGTTTCGGCGCCAGATGCCTATCGCTGGCCATATCGCCGATTTTGCATGCCCGGATAAAAAGCTGATCATCGAGCTTGATGGGTCCCAGCATGGCCAAGCGGAAACGTCGGAATCGGACGCTGCAAGAACCGCCAAGTTTGAAGCGCTTGGCTGGACGGTCCTGCGCTTCTGGAACGACGATGTCATTCGCGATATCGACAATGTCTGCCAGCACGTCGTGATTGTGGCTGGGCTAAGCGACGCGTCGTGAGCATCGCGGAAGCGGGACATTGGGCAGGGCCGGCGCTCTACGGCGCCCCCCTCTGCCCTGCCGGGCATCTCCCCCTCTTGGGGGGAGATTGGCTGCTTTGGGGCAGCGCCGACATCAGTAATTCAATCCGGGCCAAACCCCGCGCTCGTCGGGCTGCCATCATCAAGCTTCGACAGCCACTCCACCAGTGTCGGCCTATACCGCGTCAGGCCTTTGTAGTTGGCCAGCTCATCGGGCAGGTCGCGGATGACGCGGTGCAGGCGGCGTGCCCATTTCGGCTGCGTCACCAGTTCGTCCATCTTGATCAGATAGCAGCGGATCGGGAAGACGATGCCGTTCGAGCGTGGCAGCCGCCAGAAGCTCTGCAGTTCGACGCGCAGATGCACCTTGTCGCCGACATTCTCCGGCGTCACCGTCGCCCGGTCCGGACCCCATTTGTGGTAGTTCTCCGGGCTGGTGTCGAGGCGCGGATTGATGGTCATCGTCCAGTTCAGCCGCCTTGCCGGCTTGCCTTGCTGGATGTTGGTGAGAAACTTCAGCGCCCTGACGAAAATCCCCTTCTCGTGTGCCAGCGGCACCGGCGCGTGCCACTCGAAGAAATTCATGCCGATGTCGAAGTCGAGCGACCAGTCGGCCTGGGTGGTGACCATGCCGGCATCCATCCACAGATTGCCGTCGCGCTGGTCGAGGATGCAGAAATCGCCCTGGCTCTGGCGGGTGATGTATTCCATCGGCCCGTAAGGCAAGGTCGAGGTGTCGCCGAAGGTGAAGGTGTCGTCGATACCGAGCGGCCGGTTGATCCAACGCCAGCGGTCGCCATCGCGGGTCAGCGTGAAATGTTCGGGATAGCCCAGCGCCTGCTGCTCCATCAGGAGTTCCAGCAGGTCCCAGCCGGCCAGCGTCATGTGCGGCAGCGATTGGCAGCGCAGCGGATCCTCGGCCAGCACCAGCGCACGGTCCTGCATCTCGGCGACATAGTGCTCGTCGACGTCGATCAGGTTCTCCAGCACGCTGCCCTTCGGGCCGACGACATGCGGCTCGATGTTGACGGCATACATGTAGCTGTCTTCGTGGAACGGAAACGGGAACCGCCTAATGTGCTCAGGGCTGTTCTTGAAGGTGAAGTCGTCGCGGAACGTTTCCTTGCGAAAGGTGATGCCCATCTTCGCCTCCTATCTTTCCAAGACCAGCGACCGGCCCTCGAAGCGAGACACGCACGGCATGATCTTGCAGCCGGAGCGGTGGTCTTCCTCGCTCAGCCAGTGGTCGTTGTGGATGAACTTGCCATCGGATGAGATGACATTGGTTTCGCATTGGCCGCAGACACCACCGCGGCAGAGATAGGGCGGATCGACACCGGCCGCCTCGATCGCCTCGAGCAGGCTCTGCTGTTCGCCGACCCGGATCGCCTTGCCGCTGACGGCCAGCGTCACGTCAAAAGGCAATCCTGGCTGCGGTGCAGCGAAATGCTCGAAATGCACGGTCTCCGACGGCCAGCCCAGGCTTGCCGCGCGGTCGCGCACCCAGTTTATCATGCCGGCCGGGCCACAGACGTAGAGATGCGTGCCGAGCGGCTGCGAAGACAAGAGCCGGTCGAGATCGATGCGCTCCTCGCTGTCGTCATGATAGAGCTGGACCCTGCGACCGTAGCGCTGCCGCAGGACATCGGCATAGGTGCCGAGCGAGGCCGTGCGGCAGGTGTAGTGCAGCTCGAAATTGCCGCCCTCTCCCGCCAGCTGTGCGGTCTGCGCCATGAACGGCGTGATGCCGATGCCGCCGGCCAGCATCAGATGCTTCTTCGCCCTGAGGTCGAGCGAGAACAAGTTGACGGGATAGCTGATCACCATCTCCAGGCCGGGGCTGACATTGCGATGCATGAACAGCGAGCCGCCACGCCCGACATCGTCGCGGCGCACGGAGATCGTGTATTCGGCGGTATCAAGCGGCGAGCCCATCAGCGAATAGGGATTGAGCCTTGTGCGCTCGCCGTCGCGCATCTCGACCACGACATGGGCGCCGCCGGAGAAGGTCGGCAGCAATTCACCGTCGCGCCGCCGGAAATGGAAACGGGTGACGAGGTCATTGACCGGGACGACATCGCTGACGACGACATCGAGCTTGGTGGTGCCGGTGCTCATGGGAAGGCCTCCTCGATCGGAGGAATTTCACTGCGGTCCTCGGCATTGATGCAGACGCCCTGGAAGGCGGCGAGGCGCCGGGAATAATGATCGCGCACCAGAAGCAGCAGGCCGCAATGCGCGCAGGTCGCCGGCTGCGTCGTCACATTCTCGGTGATGCCCTTGCAATGAACGCACTGCATGCGCCGTGCCAGCGAGCCGCGATGTTCTGTTTGCATCGAGGTGTGATCGATGCCGGCTTCGAGCGCCACCTGCATCGCCTGGCCGATCAGGCCTTCGGTGCCGGCGAGGTAGAGGCGCAAGCCCATATGGGCGTTGGCCAAGGTATGCCTGAGCCTCGGCAGCAGGCTGGCGAAGGACGGCGCCTGGTGGAACTGCGCCGGCTTCAGCGCCTCGAGGGCGGCGACGTGCTTGCCATCGGGACCGGGGATGAAGACGATCTCGGCATCGTCGAAAAACCCGGCCGGGGCTCTTGCGGCCATGTCTGAAATAGCGAGCGCCCCTTCGGCATCGGCGATGAAAAGATGGTGCTTGCCGGGCTGCGGAGAAAGCGTTCCGTAGACCGGCCGGCTGATGATGCTTTTGGCTGCCATTTACGTCTTCGTGCCTCGAACCCCTCGCTGTTGTTTGTGCCTCAGCCTTTCGCCGTGCGCTTGGTCTTCTTGGGATCATCGAACGGCAATGGCTGCGCCGTCGCCTTGATCGATCCGCTCTTGTTGCGGATCTCGAGCCTGGTGTCCTTGACGGCGCAGTCGACGTCGAGGCGCGCGATGCCCATCGATTTCTCGACCAGCGGCGAATACATTGCGCAGGTCACCACGCCGACCTTTTTGCCGTCGCGGTAGACCGGCGCGCCCTCGTCCGCCGGCTCCTTGCCGTCGAGCAGCACGCCATAAATCTTGAAGCGCTCCTTGCCCTTCAGGCGATAGTGCTCCTCGGCGCCGCGGAAACCAGTCTTGCCAGGGCTGACGGTGAAGTCGAGGCCGAGTTCCCACAGCGTGTCGCCGGGACCTTCGTTCTCGAACGGGTATTTTTGCGAATTGTCGTAGGGGTAGAAGAGCAGATAACTTTCGACGCGCAGCATATCGAGCGTGGTGAAGCGGCAGGGAATGATGCCGGCGCTCTTGCCCTCCTCGAGGATCCTGTCCCAGATCGTACCGGCATCCTGGCCACGGCAGAATATCTCGTAGCCGCGCTCGCCGGTGTAGCCGGTGCGCGAAATCATCACCGGAAAACCGAACAGCTGCGTCTGCATGTGATGGAAGTAGTTGAGATCGCGGATGCCCGGAACATGCTTGGCGAGATAGTCGACCGCGGCCGGCCCCTGCAGCGACAGATCATGCAGATTGTCGTCGAAGCGCAACGACACGTCCCTGCCCATCGCCGCGCGCTGCAACTCCTCATGGCCGGTGCCCGAGCCGTGCACCACCATCCAGGCGTTCGGCCCGGTGCGGTAGAGGATGCAGTCGTCGGTGAATTTTCCCGCCTCGTTCAGCATGCAGGCATAGGCCGATTTGCCGGGATAGATCTTTTCGACATCGCGCGTGGTGGCGAGATCGATGAGATGCGAAGCGTGCGGCCCGGTGATGTGGACCTTCTTGAGGCCCGACACATCCATCAGCCCGGCCTTGGTGCGGATGGCGATGTATTCCTCGTCGGCGTCCTTGTCGTAGGTCCAGGCGGTCCCCATGCCGCTCCAGTCTTCGAGCTTCGAACCCAGCGCGCGATGGCGATCCGCCAGGGTCGAAAATCTCCAGGATGCCGTCATCCGCTCGTCCTCCGTTCAAAAATCCATTTGTTCCCTGCTCCTTGGCGCGGAGGCCGGAGCTTTGGGTTGAATATTGACCGCAAACACGAGAGAGCCGCAATCCCCTGAATGCAAATAATTTCATTGTCAGGCAAAATCGACCGACCCAACCAAACGATTAACTCTGCGTAAATTCGTCTTGACAATTGCGGAAATCGGCCTGAATTTATGAAAAAAATTTCACTCTCTTGAAAGAGAGCGGCGCGCGGAGGATTCAAGACCGTTCGCCGGAAAAAGGGGAAAACCGATGTCAGACCTGCAGCAGCGCATCGAGGCGCTGTATCGTTCCGACTTGCGCGGATCCGCGCTGCTGATCATCTGCCTGTGGGCGACGATCCTCTTCGTCCTCTTCATGACATGGCCATACATTCCGCATGGCGGCATCAAGGCCGTCGTCGCGATTGCCGCCGCCGCCGTGCTGATCTTCAACACGGCCGCCATCCTGGCGATGGTCAAACACTACAAGGAAGACAAGGAATTCATCTACGGCCTCGACATCAAGAATGCCGACGCGGCCCGCAACAGCAACTCCTGAGGATCAAGAACATGCCGCGCTACACGCCGCCGGAGCAGAGCAAGGCCGGGCAAGTCTTCGATATCGCCGTCGTTGTCGTCGCCATCTTCGTGGCCCTGTGGCTGCCGCTGAAGCTCGGCCTTGCCGGTGCCGCGAAATCCATCGACGCGCTCGACGCCAAGACATGGGAAGCGCTCGGCCAGAATCCGACCATGGCGTCGATCTGGGAAAAGCTCGGCTATACGCCGGAGACGGCGCACGACATCATCCAGAACCGCTTCCACTACATCATCGACTGGCCGACGCTGATCGTCATGGCAGCGGTCCTGATCGGCTATTTCGTGTTCTTGTTCCGGGCATCCGACCGTGAATATCGCGATGTCATCAACGAGAAGTTCGAAGACAAATAAAAGTTTCGACGACGCGCAATCGGGGGCAAGATCATGTGGGTGGCACTCTCTTACGCATGCTGGGGCATTTCGATCGTGCTCGCGCTGTGGATGCTTTACGACTGGTTCAAGGTCGATACGACCTACTCCGAGGACGTTCTGACCTCGTCGCGCGAAGGCGAGCTTGAAGCCGCCTCCGAAAAACACCGGATCTGAGTGGGGATTGATCGATGACCGCCGCGGTTGAGAATACCATCACCACCACCATTCACGGCGACCGGGTATCGCTGCTGAGGGTACTCGGCCCGGCCCATGTCTGGGCGCTCGGGGTCGGCATCGTCCTGGTCGGCGAGTTCACCGGCTGGAACTTCTCGGCCGACAAGGGCGGCGCGCTGGCAGCCCTGATCGTCTGCTGGGTGGTCGGGCTGCTCTACACCTCGGTCGCCATGATCGATTCCGAGGTGACGTCGACAGTCGCCGCCGCCGGCGGCCAGTATGCGCAGGCCAAGCACATCGTCGGACCGCTGATGGCCTTCAACGTCGCGCTGTTCCTGGTCTTTGCCTATACGATGCTGGAAGTGTCGGATGCCATCCTGCTCGGCGACACCATCGTCGCCAAGGCCGGCGTCGAAGGGCTCACGCACAATTCCTTCATCGCCGCCACCATCGTGGTGCTGGCATGGCTCAACTACCGCGGCGTGCTGATGACGCTCAACGTCAATTTCGTCATCACCGCGATCGCCTATGTCTCGATCGTCATCCTGTTCTTCTCGGTCAGCCCTTGGACGCAAGGGGCGGTGCTGAAGCTCAACGAGCTGGTCACGCCCGGCAATGCGCTGCCCTATGGCTGGATCGGCGTCATCGCCGCCTTCCAGTTCGGCATCTGGTATTATCTCGGCATCGAGGGCACCACGCAGGCCGCCGAGGAAGTGCGCTCGCCGGCCCGCTCGCTGCCCTACGGAACCATGGCCGGCATGATCACGCTTCTGATCGCAGCCGCCATGACCTGGTATGTCTGCGCCTCGCTGATGCCCTGGGAATATCTCGGCATCACCTATTACCCGCTGTGGGACGCGGGCAAGCTGACCGGCAGCCCGCTGCTGGAAAACCTGTTGTTCGTCGCCACGCTGCTTGCGGCTCTGGCATCGGCCAATGGCTGCATCAATGACGCAGCGCGCGCGTGGTTCTCGCTTGGCCGCGACCGATATCTGCCGAGCTGGTTCTCGGCCGTGCATCCGAAATACCGCACGCCCTACCGTTCGATCCTGTTCCTGCTGCCGATCGCGCTGGCCTTCGCCTTCATCGCCGACCTCAACCAGGCGATCACCTTCTCGATCCTGTCGGGCGTGCTGCAATACACGTTCATGAGCATCAACATCATGATGTTCCGCAAGAAGTGGCCGCTGGGCTCGATCCGCCGCGGTTACACCCACCCCTTCCATCCGCTGCCGGCGATCGTGCTGTTCTGCCTGTGCGTGGTGACCTTCTTCGCCATCTTCCTCGGCTTCGGCTCGCAGCTGATCGCCATGGTCGCCTTCTACTTCCTGATCTCGCTGTGGTTCCATTTCTACCGCTACAAATTCGTGCGGCGCGGCGAACAGTTCACCATGCCGTGGCCAAAACCGCAGGGCTATTGATGGGAGAAGGTCCGTCCGGATCCCGGGCAGACCTGGCATGACAACATGTCCGAGGTGACGTCAGCACTGCTCGCCGGGGTAATTGTCCTGGCTCTCGTCCTTCACCTTGCGTGGCTGGCGCGCCGCAGCCGCAAGAGAGATTTAGCGGCGCTCGCCGGCGAAGAGGCCCGCGTTCGCGCTGTCATCGCCGACGCCGCCAATGTCTCGGACGGCACTATCGGCGTGATCACCTGGGAAGGCTCGTGGAACGGCCAGCGCGTTCAGCTGCGCACCATTGTCGATACGCTGGCGACAAGAAAGCTGCCGGCGCGCTGGCTCAGCGTCTCGCTCACCGAAAAGGTCACGGTCCCAGCCATTTTCGACATGATGATGCGGCCAGGCTCGCCGACGACGTTCTCCAATTTCGATCACCTCGAGCATACGCTGCCCAAGGCTCCTGGATTTCCAGCCGAGGCAATCCTGCGCACCGACAAGAGAGGCGCGCGCTTTCCCCAGAGCCTCATCGCCAGCCATATCGAGATCTTCACCGAAGGACGCGCCAAGGAATTGCTGATCACGCCGAACGGTGTGCGCATCGTCTGGCTGCTGGCCGAGGCCGAGCGGGCCCGTTACGGTGTTTTCCGGCAAGCCGAATTTGGCGGCACGGCACTCGATCCGGCGCTGATCGAAAGGCTGCTGGTGTCGATGTCGGCGCTTCGCGATGCCATCAACAGACATGAACGGCAGGCCGCATGACCGACTCCGCCACGATTTCCGCCCCGACCAATCCCTACCTTGTTCTCGGCGCCGCAATCCTGTTGCCGGCAAGTGGACATGTCATTCTCGGCGTGCCGGTGCGTGGCCTGCAGTTTCTCTTCTTCATGGTGATTTTGGCGTGGGTGACCGCCAAGTTCGCGCCGCCCGACGCCAGCTTCATCGGCCGCCATGCCGGCGGCGTCCTGATCTACGCGCTGTCCATCCTCGACGCTTACAAACTCGCCCGGGTCCGCCATGCGCTTTGGATTCACAAGACCCGCGACAGAGGCGATGACCCACAAGGCGGCATTGCGCCGCATATGTAACTAGAGGAAAATTTTTTTCATACGATTGAATTTAGGACATTCATTCGATACATCATTTCGGAGCCACAAACGTCGGGAGGCTGACATGTGCGGAATCGTCGGACTTTTCTTGAAGGACAAGGCGCTGGAGCCGAAGCTCGGCGCCATGCTGTCGGAAATGCTGGTATCGCTCAGCGATCGCGGCCCCGACAGCGCAGGCATTGCAATCTATGGCGCTCCGTCAGGCAACGAGGCCAAGATCACCATCCAGTCAGCCAAGCCGGAACATGATTTCCGCGGCCTTGAAGCCGACCTTGCCAAGGCTATCGGCGCGCCGGTGAAGATCGCGGTGAAATCGACGCACGCCGTCGTCAGGACCGAGCCCGCCAAGATCGACCAAGCACGCGAGGCCATCCAGGCGCTGCGTCCCGATATTCGCATCATGGGCGCCGGCGACGTCGTCGAGATATACAAGGAAGTTGGCCTACCAGAAGCGGTCGTCGACCGCTTCGACGTCCGCAAGATGACCGGCACGCATGGCATCGGCCACACCCGCATGGCGACGGAATCGGCGGTGACGACGATGGGCGCGCACCCATTCTCGACCGGCGCCGACCATTGCCTGGTGCACAATGGCTCGCTGTCCAACCACAACAATGTCCGCCGCGAGCTGATCCGCGAAGGCATGAAATTCGAGACCGAGAACGACACCGAGGTGGCGGCCGCCTATCTCTCATCGCAGATGGCGCATGGCAAGAACCTGGGCGAGGCGCTGGAGGGTACGCTCTCCGACCTCGACGGCTTCTTCACCTTCGTCGTCGGCACCAAGAACGGCTTTGGCGTGGTGCGCGATCCGATCGCCTGCAAGCCCGCGGTGATGGCCGAGACCGACCAGTATGTCGCCTTCGGCTCGGAATACCGCGCGCTGACCAAACTGCCCGGCATAGACAATGCGAGGGTCTGGGAACCGGAACCCGCAACTGTCTATTTCTGGGAGCATTGAATTCATGCCGGCAATTAACCTTTCAAAGACGGCGGCGAGCGACCACGCCTCTCGGGTGTTCGATCTCGACCAGATGTCACTGCGCGAGCTCAACCAGGCGCTGCACAACCTGACTCCCGGCTCGAACGAGACCGCGTGGGAAGTGTTGAACCCGAAAGGCAGCCATTCGGTCGCCGTCGGCGTCGACCAGCCGGTCACCATCGATGTGCGCGGCAGCGTCGGCTACTATTGCGGCGGTATGAATTCCGGCAGCGCCATCACCGTGCATGGCTCGGCCGGCCCCGGCGTCGGCGAGAACATGATGTCGGGCTCGATCACCATCAAGGGAGATGCCAGCCAGTATGCCGGCGCCACCGGCAAGGGTGGCCTGCTGGTCATCGAGGGCAACGCTTCGTCGCGCTGCGGCATTTCGATGAAGGGCATCGACATCGTCGTGCATGGCAATATCGGCCACATGTCGGCCTTCATGGCACAATCCGGCAATCTGGTGGTGCTGGGCGATGCCGGCGATGCCCTGGGCGATTCCATCTACGAGGCGCGCCTCTTCGTGCGCGGCAACGTCGGCAGCCTGGGCGCCGACTGCATCGCCAAGGAGATGCGGCCCGAACATCTGCAATTGCTGCAGGGGCTGCTCGACCGCGCCGGCATCACCGGCGTCAAGCCGTCTGAGTTCAAGCGCTATGGCTCGGCGCGCACCCTCTACAATTTCAATATCGACAACGCCGACGCGTATTGAGGCAGCATGACCTATCGCAACCCGCCGACGACGCCGCGCAAATCCGCGACCTTCGACGACTACACGCTTTCCGAAATCCGCCGCGCCGCGGCGACCGGCATCTATGACATCCGTGGCGCCGGCGCCAAGCGCAAGCTGCCACATTTCGACGACCTCCTGTTCCTGGGCGCCTCGATCTCGCGCTATCCGCTCGAAGGCTATCGCGAGCGCTGCGACACCAGTGTCGTCTTGGGTTCGCGCCATGCCAAGAAGCCGATCGAGCTGAAGATCCCGATCACCATCGCCGGCATGAGCTTCGGTTCGCTGTCCGGTCCGGCCAAGGAGGCGCTCGGGCGCGGCGCGACACTGTCCGGCACCTCGACCACGACCGGTGATGGCGGCATGACCGAGGAAGAGCGCGGCCATTCCAAGCAGCTGGTCTATCAATATCTGCCGTCGCGCTACGGCATGAACCTGCGCGACCTGCGCCGCGCCGACGCGATCGAAGTCGTCGTCGGCCAGGGCGCCAAGCCGGGCGGCGGCGGCATGCTGCTTGGCCAGAAGATTTCCGATCGCGTCGCCGAGATGCGCACGCTGCCGAAAGGCATCGACCAGCGCTCGGCCTCGCGTCACCCCGACTGGACGGGCCCGGACGATCTCGAGATCAAGATCCTGGAATTGCGCGAAATCACCGACTGGGAAAAACCGATCTACGTCAAGGTCGGCGGCGCCCGGCCCTATTACGACACAGCGCTTGCGGTGAAGGCCGGCGCCGATGTCGTCGTCGTCGACGGCATGCAGGGCGGCACTGCCGCCACTCAGGAAGTGTTCATCGAGAATGTCGGCCAGCCGACGCTTGCCTGCATCAGGCCGGCGGTGCAGGCGCTGCAGGATCTGGGCATGCACCGCAAGGTGCAGCTGATCGTCTCGGGCGGCATCCGCAACGGCGCCGATGTCGCCAAGGCGCTGGCGCTTGGCGTCGACGCGGTCTCGATCGGCACGGCCGCACTTGTCGCGCTCGGCGACAATGATCCGCGCTGGGAGGCGGAGTACAACGAGCTCGGCACGACGGCCGGCGCCTATGACGACTGGCATGAGGGCCGCGACCCCGCCGGCATCACCACGCAGGACCCGGAATTGATGAAGCGGGTCGATCCGGTCGCCGCCGGCCGCCGGCTGGCGAACTACCTCAAGGTGATGACGCTCGAGGCACAGACCATCGCCCGCGCCTGCGGCAAGAACAGCCTGCACAATCTCGAACCCGAGGACCTCGTCGCGCTGACGATCGAGGCAGCCGCCATGGCCGGCGTGCCGCTGGCCGGCACCAACTGGATACCGGGGAAGAACGGCTTCTAATCAACGAAGGGCCGAAGGCCCTATGCTCTAGGGCCAACAATCGACAAAATGGGGAACTTCCGTGACAGCTGATCTTGCAGAATTCGCAAGGGCGAAAAACGTCAAATACTTCATGATTTCCTACACTGACCTGTTCAGTGGGCAGCGCGCCAAGCTGGTGCCGGCGCAGGCAATCGCCGACATGCAGAAGGATGGTGCCGGCTTTGCCGGGTTCGCCACATGGCTCGACCTGACGCCGGCGCATCCCGACATGCTGGCGGTTCCGGATCCCGCCTCGGTGATCCAGTTGCCATGGAAGCCCGAAGTCGCCTGGGTCGCCGCCAACTGCATCATGGACGACAAGGAGGTCGACCAGGCGCCGCGCAACACACTGAAGCGATTGATCACGGAAGCCGCCAGCGACGGCATGCATGTGAAGACCGGCGTCGAGGCCGAGTTCTTCCTGATCTCGCCCGACGGCAAGACGATTTCCGACGAATACGACACGGCCTCGAAACCTTGTTACGACCAGCAAGCGGTGATGCGGCGCTACGATGTCATCGCCGAGATCTGCGACCACATGCTGGCGCTCGGCTGGGGCGCCTATCAAAACGACCACGAGGATGCCAACGGCCAGTTCGAGATGAATTGGGCCTTCGACGATGCGCTGGCGACCGCCGACAAGCACTCCTTCTTCAAGTTCATGGTCAAGTCGATCGCGGAAAAGCACGGCCTGCGCGCGACCTTCATGCCAAAGCCCTTCCAGGGGCTGACCGGCAATGGCTGCCATGCCCATATCTCGGTGTGGGACGAGACCGGCAAGACCAATGTGTTCGCCGACAACTCGATGGAACTCGGCCTGTCGGCCAAGGGCAAAAACTTCCTCGGCGGCATCATGAAGCACGCCTCGGCGCTTGCCGCGATCACCAATCCGACGGTCAATTCCTATAAGCGCATCAACGCGCCGCGCACCATCTCGGGCGCGACCTGGGCGCCGAACACGGTCACCTGGACCGGCAACAACCGCACCCACATGGTGCGCGTGCCGGGACCCGGCCGCTTCGAACTGCGCCTGCCCGACGGCGCGGCCAACCCCTATTTGCTGCAAGCCGTCATCATCGCCGCCGGTCTCGACGGCATCCGCTCCAAGGCCGATCCGGGCAAGCGCTACGACATCGACATGTACCAGCTTGGCCATACCGTCACGGACGCACCAAAGCTGCCGCTCAACCTGCTGGACGCGCTGCGCGAGTTCGACAACGACAAATCGCTCAAGGCGGCGCTGGGTGAGGAATTTTCGTCGGCATACCTAAAGCTGAAGCATCAGGAATGGAATTCCTATGCTTCGCACTTCACGCAATGGGAGCGCGACCACACGCTGGATATCTAGAAGCATCGGACCGAAAAGTGTGAAGCGGTTTTCGGGTAAATCCGATGCGTCAAAAAGAATCCGGCGTAGGGCGAGCGGCCTTGGAATGACGCAATGAAATACTCGATCTTCTCGCTCGCCCGCGCCGCCCTTTCCGGCCACAAGAACTGGCAGCGCACCTGGCGCGATGCCACGCCGAAGGATCGCTACGACGTGGTGATCATCGGCGGCGGCGGCCATGGCCTCGCGACCGCATGGTTCCTCGCCAGCGAATACGGCATCAGGAATGTCGCCGTGCTCGAAAAGGGCTGGATCGGCTCCGGCAATGCCGGCCGCAACACCACCATCATCCGCTCCAATTACGGCCTGCCCGGGAATACCGGCTTCTACGAATTGTCGATGAAGCTGTGGGAGCGGATGGAGCAGGACCTCAACTACAACACGATGGTCAGCCAGCGCGGCGTCATCAACCTCTATCATTCCGACGCACAGCGCGACGCCTATGCGCGGCGCGGCAACACCATGCGCATCAACGGTATCGATGCCGAACTGCTCGACCTCGCCGCCGTCAAGAAGATGATCCCGTTCCTGAACTACGACAATGCGCGTTTTCCCGTGCAGGGCGGATTGCTGCAGCGGCGCGGCGGCACGGCACGGCACGATGCCGTGGTCTGGGGCTATGCCCATGCGGCAAGCGCGCTCGGCGTCGATATCATCCAGAACTGCGAGGTGACGGGCTTTGTCCGTGACTCCAACGGCAAGGTGACCGGCGTCGAGACCTCGCGCGGCAAGATCGGCGCCGGCAAGGTCGGCATGGCGGTGGCTGGTTCCTCCTCGCGCGTCGCGGCGATGGCCGGCTTGCGCCTGCCGATCGAAAGCCATGTGCTGCAGGCCTTCGTTTCCGAGGCGATCAAGCCGCTCATTCCCGGTGTCATGACCTTCGGCGCCGGCCATTTCTATGTCAGCCAGTCGGACAAGGGCGGGCTGGTCTTCGGCGGCGACATCGATGGCTATAATTCCTACGCCCAGCGCGGCAACCTGCCGGTCATGGAGGATGTCTGCGAGGGCGGCATGGCGCTGATGCCGATGATCGGCCGCGTGCGCCTGCTGCGCCAGTGGGGCGGCATCATGGACATGTCGATGGACGGCTCGCCGATCATCGACAAGACGCCGGTGGACGGGCTCTATCTCAATGCAGGCTGGTGCTATGGCGGCTTCAAGGCGACGCCGGGCTCGGGCTTCGTCTTTGCACACCTCCTGGCTCGCGAAGAATCCCACAAGGAGGCGGCAAGGTTCCGCCTCGACCGGTTCCGGACTGGTGCCGTGATCGACGAGAAGGGCCAGGGCGCCCAACCGAACCTTCACTGAGGACGAGTCACATGCGTATTGTCTGTCCCTTCTGCGGTGAACGCGAACTCGGCGAGTTCACTTATCTCGGCGATGCCAAGCCGGTGCGCCCAGTAGCCGGCGCTTCGGAAGACGAGGTCTTCGACTACGTCTATCTGCGCGACAACATCGCCGGTGACACCAGCGAACACTGGTATCATGGCGGCGGCTGCCGGGCCTGGCTGAAGATCACCCGCAACACGCTGACGCACGAGATTTCTTCGGTTGAGGCGGCGGCGGGTGTTGGTGCGAGGCAGGTTGGGAAATGAGCTATTCTCGCCACTTCAGTGCTGCCCCTCACCTGCCTGCCGGCATCCTCTCCCCGTATAGGGACGGGGAGAGGGGCGCTCTCGCCAATGCTTTCGCCAATCACCGGCGTTACAAGAAGGGAGCCGGCATAGCGGCCAGCCCCCTTCTCCCCGTCCCTATACGGGGAGAAGTGCCCGGCAGGGCGATGAGGGGCAGCGCTGGCCTTCGCCATGACGTCAAATCGATGAGAGGCTGAACATCGTGACCTCTCAATCCCATCGCCTCTCATCCGGCGGCCTCATCGACCGCTCGGCGTCGCTGCATTTTCGCTTTGACGGGAAGAGCTTTTCCGGCTTCCAGGGCGACACGCTGGCCTCGGCGCTGGTCGCCAATGGCGTCAAGCTGGTCGGCCGCTCGTTCAAATATCACCGCCCGCGCGGCATCCTGACTGCAGGTTCGGAAGAGCCCAACGCACTGGTCGAACTGCGCACCGGCGCACGCCGCGAACCGAACACCAAGGCAACGACGGCCGAGCTCTATGAAGGGCTTGAGGCCGCCAGCCAGAACCGCTGGCCCTCGCTGCGCCACGATGTGATGTCGGTGAACCAATTGTTCGCGCCGATCTTCGTCGCCGGCTTCTACTACAAGACCTTCATGTGGCCGGCCAAGTTCTGGGAAGCGATCTACGAGCCGGCGATCCGCCGCGCCGCCGGCCTCGGCCGCGCCGCCGGCATTGCCGATCCCGACCACTACGACAAGGCCTGGGCGCATTGCGACGTGCTGATCGCCGGTTCCGGCCCAACCGGCCTGGCGGCGGCACTGGCTGCCGGCCGCGCTGGTGCCCGCGTCATCCTGTGCGAAGAGGATTTCGTCCCTGGCGGCCGCCTGCTGTCGGATGGCGGCACGATCGATGGCGTCCCGGCGGCCGAGTGGCTGTCGAAGACGCTGGCGGAACTGGCCGACATGCCCGACGTCCAAATCATGACCCGCACGACACTGTTCGGCGTCTATGACGGCGGCACCTATGGCGCGATCGAGCGGGTCAACGATCATCTGCCCTCCCCGCCGGAGCATGAGGTGCGCCAGCGCTTGTGGCGGATCGTGGCCAAGCGCTGTGTCGTCGCCGCAGGCGCCATCGAACGGCCGATCGTCTTTGCCGGCAATGATACGCCGGGCGTGATGATGGCCTCCGCGATGCGGACCTATGTCACGCGCTACGCGGCAGCACCGGCAAAGCGCATCGCGCTGTTCACCAACAATGAGGATGGCTGGCGCACGGTCGAGGCGGCTCTCGGCGCCGGACTGCAGATCGCGGCGGTCATCGACGCACGGCCCGATGTATCTCCGGCCCACCGTTCGTTGGCATCCAAGGGCGGCTTCCCGGTGCTGCATGGCGCCGTCAGCGGCATCGACGGCGGCAAGGATGGCGTGAGGAAAATCGCGGTGTCGCTGACCGGCGGCGCGCGCGCCGAGGTCGAGGCGGACGGGCTCGCTGTTTCCGGCGGCTGGAACCCGGCGGTCGGGCTGACCTCCTATCATCGCGGCCGGCCGAAATGGCGCGATGACATTGCTGCCTTCGTACCCGATGGCGCGCCTCCCGGCATGGTCGCCGCCGGCGCGGCTTCAGGCGCCTTCGGGCTCGGGGCCTGCTTGGCCGAAGGGTTCGCCGCTGGCGCAACGGCCGCGCTCGACGCCGGGCGCAGCGGCAAGCCAGGCTCCGCGCCGATCGCCGACGACGAGGCTTTCTCGCTGACGCCGCTCTGGCACGTCAGCGGCAAGGGCAAGGCGTTCGTCGACCAGCAGCACGATGTCACTGCCTCCGACATCGAACTCGCCCAGCGCGAGGGTTTCGAATCGGTCGAGCATCTGAAGCGCTACACCACGCTCGGCATGGCGACCGACCAGGGCAAGACCTCGAATGTCGCCGGCCTCGCCATCATGGCGGCGGTGAGCGGCCGCTCCATTCCGGAGACCGGCACGACGATCTACAGGCCGCCTTACGTACCCGTCGCCATCGGCGCCTTCGCCGGCCATCATCGCGACGAGACTTTCCACGCGACGCGGCTGACGCCGTCGCATCACTGGGCCGCCGAACAGGGCGCCATCTTCGTCGACACCGGCCTCTGGAAGCGCGCGCAATGGTACCCTCGCGCCGGCGAGAAGGACTGGCTGGAATCGGTGACGCGCGAGGTCAAGGCAGTGCGCTCGGGCGTCGGCTTCTGCGATGTCTCGACGCTCGGCAAGATCGACGTGCATGGCCCGGATGCCGGCGCCTTCCTCGACCGCGTCTACATCAACACCTTCTCCAACCTCGCCGTCGGCAAGGCGCGTTACGGGCTGATGCTGCGCGAGGACGGCATCGTGTATGACGACGGCACCACGTCGCGGCTGGCCGAGGACCATTATTTCCTGACGACAACCACGGCGAAGGCCGGGCTGGTGATGCAGCATCTCGAATTCTGCCGGCAGGTGCTGTTTCCCGAACTCGACGTTCAGTTGACGTCGGTGTCCGACCAATGGGCGCAATTCTCGATCGCGGGACCGAAGACGCGAGACCTGCTCAGGGAAATCGTCGACCCCGCCGAGGACCTGTCCAACGAAGGTTTTCCGTTCATGGGCGCACGCGAAGTCCGCTTGCGCGGCGGCATCAAGGCGCGGCTGTTCCGCATTTCGTTCTCGGGCGAGATGGCATTCGAGATTTCGGTGCCGGCGCGCTTTGGCGATGCCATGGCGCGCAATCTGATGCTGGCCGGAAAGCCGTTTGGCGTGACGCCCTATGGCACCGAAGCGCTTGGCGTGATGCGTGTCGAAAAGGGCCATGTCGCCGGACCGGAATTGAGCGGCACGACGACCGCGGCCGATCTTGGCCTGGGCAAAATGATGTCGACCAAGAAGGATTTCATCGGCCGGGTGATGGCTGGCCGCGAGGCGCTGGTGGCGCCGGACCGGCAGGTCGTGATCGGCATCAAGCCGACCGACAAGGCACGCCGGCTGCGCTCCGGCGCGCATATCATCCCGAAGGGGCAGACACCGGGCCCCGGCAACGACCAAGGCTATGTCACCTCGGTCTGCTTCTCGCCGACGCTGGACCAGTGGATCGGGCTCGGCCTGGTCGAACGCGGCCGTGAGCGGATCGGCGAGATCGTCCATGCGCATGATCCGCTGCGCGGCGAGGACTATGATGTCGAACTCTGCAATCCTGTCTTCTACGATCCGGATGGAGGGCGCCAGCGTGGTTGAGTTTTTCTGGGAGGTCCGCAGTCCGCTGGAGCATGCGCTCGTGTCGGGTGCGCATGGTGCGCAAGGCGATGCCGGTGTGTCACTGACCGAGATCCGCAATTTCGACTTGGTCCAGGTGATGGCGCGGCGCGGCAGGGCGGCGGAGCTGGCCATAGCCGCGAAAGCCCGCTTCGGCATTGCGGCGCCGGAAACGCCGAAGGCGGTGCAGACGCCGGATGCCACGTTGATCTGGTCGGGACCGGATCAGTTTTTTGTGCTGTCGAAGGGTGGCAAGCACACGACGCAGACATTGGCGCCGGCATTGTCCGGCTCCGCCTCGCTGTCGGACCAATCGCATGCACGGGTCTTGATCAGCATTTCGGGGAACAAGGCTCGCACTATGCTCGCCAAGCTGTCATCGATCGATTTGCAACCAACCGCGTTCCCGGTTGGCGCGGCAGCCGCGACCTCGATGGACCACACCAGCGTCACGCTCTGGCGCGGCGCAGACCGGGCGGACGGGCTGCCAGTGTTCAACGTTCTGGTGTTCGCGACGTTTGCCGAGAGCCTTTGGCACACGATGCTGGATTCGGCTGCGGAGTATGGCGTGGCGATCACGCATTCCGAGGAACTGGCGTAGCGTTTTGTGCGCGGCTCTTCCTTCTCCCCCTGTGGGAGAAGGTGGATCGGCGCGATAGCGCCGAGACGGATGAGGAGTGCTCCAGGGAACGCCAACGCCTCACTCCGCTGGAACACCCCTCATCCGTAGCCTTCGGCGACACCTTCTCCCGCAAGGGGGAGAAGGGGGAGCTTACGCCACCATTGCCTTGCCAAACGTGACGCCCCTGCTATTCTTACCGCTAAAATAATTTCACACACAGGCAAACTTGTTTCTCGAACCGCAAGGCTGAGATGAGCCAGTCGCCCTACCCTGCCATCGCCGCCGGACCGCCCAGGCCCAGCCTCGTCTTGAGGCCGGGGCAGATCGCGCTGCCGCCGGGCATGGAGCGCTATACGATCCAGGGCAATGGCGCGGTGCTCATCGACATCGAGGCCGGTGACACGATCAGCGTGCGCAATGTCGAAGGCGGGCAGGCTTGCGAACTGCTGGCGTGGGACAGCACCGGCGCGATCGATCCCGGCATCCTCGGCGAAAAATCCAACAGCAATGCCGCCGGCACCAAGGCGTTGCTGGCCGAGGGCGATGACAGCCTCGCGTCCCTGCGCCGCGGGCTCGAGCGCCGCCATGTGCAGCTTGATCAACCCAAGGCGGTTCGCGTGTTCGGCGGCGCGACACCCGCAGGTACGGAGCAAGGTTTTACCGTGGCCCGCGATGGTGCGGTGCTGATTGCCGCACCTGGCGGGCCAATGCTGGTCGACGGCAACGACACGGCAACACCTCTCACCGTCATCGTGCGTCGCGCCACCATCCGCCCCGCAGCCCGATCACAGCTTGCCGATCCGCTCGCCGATCCGGTGCTTGACCTTCGCGTCCATTCGGCGACGGCGGAATCCTACTTCGTTAAGGCCGGCGACTATCTGCAGATCATCGATGTCGACGGGCGCCAGTGCACCGACTTCCAGTGCTTTTCGGCGCGCAAGCTCGACAAGGGCCTCGACCATCCGCTCGACGTGACGACGACCCGCACGCTGATGGGCGCGAGCTATCCGATGCCCGGTCTGCATTCGAAATACTACGACCAGGACATGGAACCGCTTGTCGAGGTGGTCCAGGACACCTGTGGCCGGCACGACGCCTTCGCGCTCGCTTGCGCGGCCAAATATTACGACGATATCGGCTACCCCGGCCACACCAATTGCTCCGAGAATTTCAACCGCGCGCTGGCCGACAAGGGCGTCAATCCCCGCGCGGGCTGGATGGCGATCAACTTCTTCTTCAACACGGCGATCGACGCGCATGGCGTCATGGTGTCCGACGAGCCATGGTCGCGGCCCGGCGATTATGTCCTGCTCAGGGCGTTGACCGACATCGTCTGCGTCTCCTCCGCCTGCCCTGACGACACGACGCCGGCCAATGGCTGGGACCCGACCGACATCCACGTGCGAACCTATTCCGGCCAGCACAAATTCTCGCGAGCGATCGCCAGACGCATGACGCCCGATTCGGAACCCAAAATGACCCGCGAGACCGCTTTTCATTCGAGCTTTGCCAAGCACACCCGCGACTTCTCAGAATACAGGGGCTACTGGCTGGCCAATTCCTTCGCCAAGGAAGGGCCGATCGCCGAATACTGGGCCTGCCGCCAGGACGCGGTGATCATGGACCTGTCGCCGTTGCGCAAGTTCGAGGTCACCGGCCCGGACTCCGAAGCGCTGCTGCAATACACGCTGACCCGCGACGTCAAGAAACTCGGCGTCGGCCAGGTCGTCTATTCGGCGATGTGCTACGAGCATGGCGGCATGATCGACGACGGCACGCTGCTCAGGCTCGGCAAGGACAATTTCCGCTGGGTCGGGGGCGATGATCTGTCCGGCGAATGGCTGCGCGAGACGGCGAAAAAACTCGGCCTCAACGTGCTGGTGCGCTCGTCGACAGACCAGATGCACAATGTCGCCGTGCAAGGGCCGAAGAGCCGCGACATCCTTCGCGAGGTGATCTGGACCTCGCCGCTGCAACCGTCGATCGACGAACTCGAATGGTTCCGCTTCGCCGTCGCCCGCATCGGCGGCGGCAACGGCATTCCGGTCGTCGTCTCGCGCACCGGCTACACCGGCGAACTCGGCTACGAGATCTGGTGCCATCCGCGCGACGCCGAGAAGGTGTTCGACGCCATCTGGGAAGCCGGCCAGCCGCATGGGCTGAAACCGATGGGGCTGCAGGCGCTTGACATGGTGCGCATCGAGGCCGGGCTGATCTTCGCCGGCTACGAATTCTCGGACCAGACAGACCCCTTCGAGGCGGGCATCGGCTTTACCGTGCCGCTGAAGACCAAGACCGACGACTTCATCGGCCGCGAGGCGCTGATCCGGCGCAAGGAAAACCCGCAGAACAAACTGGTCGGGCTCGACATAGACAGCAATGTCGCGGTCGGCCATGGCGACTGCGTGCATGTCGGCCGCGCCCAGATTGGCGTCGTCACATCGGGCATGCGTTCGCCGGTGCTGAACAAGAACATCGCGCTGGCGCGGCTCGACGTCACGCACGCCGCTGTTGGCACCGAGGTCGAAATCGGCAAGCTCGATGGTCATGCCAAGAGGCTGCCGGCACATGTCGTTGCCTTCGCCCATTACGATCCGCAGAAGACCAGACCACGCTCCTGAGCATTGCAACCCTTGCCTTCTCCCCCTTGTGGGAGGCAAGAGCCTGTTTCGCAAGCGTGATGTGCATGGCTTCACAAAACGCTTGACCTGAAAGCGCGCCGGATCAATCTTCACTCTTAAGAAAAAAATACGACTGAGTGGAAACACCGCAGTCGTGCGATCATTGTGCCGGGAGCAAGCTTCGCAGAGCCGAGGCACCGCCGGCGGGGAACACTTACAAAAAGGGGAAGTCACTGACATGAGCATCATAAGTACCGTCCTGGACCAGCCTGCCGAAAGCAAGCTGCTCAGGCATATCGACTGGCGCGGCGCCTTCTGGGTGGCGAGCGGCGTTCCGGCGCTGGTCCTGTTTTCGATCGGCGGCATCGCCGGCACGACCGGGACGCTGGCCTTCCTGATCTGGACGGTGTCCATGATCATGGGCTTCCTGCAATCCTTCACCTATGCCGAGATCGCCGGGCTGTTCCCGAACAAGTCGGGCGGCGCCTCGATCTACGGCGCCACGGCCTGGCTGCGCTATTCCAAGTTCATCGCGCCGCTGTCGGTATGGTGCAACTGGTTCGCCTGGTCGCCGGTGCTTTCGCTCGGCTGCTCGATCGCCGCCGCCTACATCCTCAACGCACTGGCGCCGGTTCCGCTGTTCACCGAGACCTCGGCGGAAGTCGTCGCCTATATCGCGGCGCATGCCGGAACGGCACCCGCCGACGCCATCACCGCGGTGACCGCGGCCGCGACACCGGCTATCCGCAATTGGACGCTGTACAGCCACACGCTGGGTCCGGTCTCCTTCACCTTCAATGCGACCTTCTTCATCGGCGCTGTGCTGATGCTGATCATCTTCTCGATCCAGCATCGCGGCATCCTCGGCACGGCCAACGTGCAGAAATATATCGGCCTGCTGGTCATCATCCCGATGCTGATCGTCGGCGTCGTGCCGATCGTCACCGGGCAGATCAACTGGGCCAACTTCTCGCCGCTGGTGCCGCTGGCGGCCGCCTACGCGCCCGAGCCCGGCGCCTGGAATATCGCCGGCTGGACGCTGGTGCTGGGCGGCATGTTCATCGCCGCCTGGTCGACCTACGGCTTCGAGACCGCCGTCTGCTACACGTCCGAGTTCAAGAACCCGGGCACCGACACGTTCAAGGCGATCTTCTATTCCGGCCTGCTCTGCATGCTCTTGTTCATCCTCGTGCCCTTCACCTTTCAGGGCGTACTCGGTCTGAACGGCATGCTGGCAACGCCGATCGTCGACGGCTCCGGCGTGGCCGACGCGCTGGCCGGCATGGTCGGTGGGGGCGCGCTGATCCACAGCCTGCTGGTGATGCTGATGATCCTGGCGCTGGTGCTGTGCATCATGACGGCGATGGCTGGCTCCTCGCGCACGCTCTACCAGGGCTCGGTCGATGGCTGGCTGCCGCGCTACCTCAGCCACGTCAACGAACACGGCGCGCCGACGCGAGCCATGTGGACCGATCTCGTCTTCAACCTGATCGTGCTGGCGATTGCCTCCGCCGACGCGACGAGCTTCTTCTTTATCCTCGCCGTGTCGAACTGCGGCTACATCATCTTCAACTTCCTCAACCTCAATGCCGGCTGGATCCATCGCATCGACAACGGTCATATCGCGCGCCCCTGGAAGGCCCCGAGCTGGCTGCTGGGGATCGGGGCGATCTTCGCCTACGTCAACGCGATCTTCATGGGCGCCGGCGCCAAGGTGTGGAACCCGATGGCGCTGTGGGCCGGCCTGATCACCGCGGCGCTGATCATCCCGGTTTTCTGCTTCCGCCACTACATCCAGGACGGCGGCAAGTTCCCCGACCACATGCTGGCCGACCTCGGTATGACGGGCGCCGACCTTTCGGTGAAGAAGGCAGGCATGCTGCCCTATCTGACGCTGGTCGCCGGCGTGGCGGTGATGCTGATCGCCAACTGGCTGTTCGTCATCTGACGCGTTGACTTGACGTGAAACGGGCGCGCTCCGGCGCGCCCGTTTCATTTCGACCCCCAGCTGACGTCAACCGGCCTTGCGGACTGGGGCTTTCGTGCCCTCGAAAAACTGGTTGGACGGCCGCTTCAAACCGAGATTCTCGCGCAGCGTCGAACCCTCATACTGGCGCCTGAAGATGCCGCGCCGCTGCAACTCAGGCACCACCTTCTTGGCGAAATCGTCGAGCCCGGCGGGCAGATAGGGGAACATGATGTTGAAGCCGTCCGACCCCTCGGCGACCAGCCATTCCTCCATCTCATCGGCAATGGTTTGCGGCGTGCCGACGAAAGCGAGGCCGGAATAGCCACCCAGTCTTTGGGCTAGCTGGCGCACGGTCAGGTTTTCCGTGCGTGCCAGTTCAATGACACGCTCGCGACCGCTTCTGCTCGCGTTGGTCTCGGGAATTTCGGGCAAGGCCGCATCGGGATCGAAGCCGGATGCATCATGCCCGAGAGCGATCGACAGCGAGGCGATGCCGCTCTCGTAGTAGACCAGACTGTCAAGTTTGGCGCGCTTGTCCCGCGCTTCCTCGACGCTGTCGCCAACGACGACGAAGGCGCCGGGCAGGATCTTGATGTCGTCGCGCGAGCGGCCGAGTTTTTCCGCCCGGCTTTTGACATCGGCAAAGAAGCGCTGCCCCGAGGGGAGATCACCATGCGCGGCGAAGATCACCTCGGCCGTCTCGGCGGCCAGCTGCCGCCCCGCTTCCGACGCGCCGGCCTGCACGATGACCGGCCAGCCTTGCACCGGGCGGGCTATGTTGAGCGGACCCCGCACCGAAAGATGTTCGCCCTTGTGATCCAGCACATGCAGCCGCGCCGGATCGAAATAGAGCCCGCTTTCGGCGTCGCGGATGAAAGCGTCGTCGGCAAAACTGTCCCACAGGCCGGTCACGACATCGTAGAATTCCCGCGCCCGATGATAGCGCTCGTCATGCTCGACATGGTCGTCCAGCCCGAAATTCAGCGCCGCATCGGGGTTGGACGTGGTGACGATGTTCCAGCCGGCGCGCCCACCGCTGATGTGGTCCAGCGACGCGAAGCGGCGGGCGATGTGATAGGGCGCGTCGAAGGTCGTCGACGCGGTGGCGATGAGACCGATGTGATCTGTGACGGCGGCCAGTGCCGACAGCAGCGTGAACGGTTCGAACGAGGTCACTGTGTGGCTGCGCCGCAGCGCTTCTATCGGCATGTTGAGCACGGCCAGATGGTCGGCCATGAAGAAGGCGTCGAACTTCGCCGCCTCCAGCGTCTGCGCGAAGCGCTTCAGATGCGCGAAGTTGAAATTGGCGTCGGGATAGGCGCCCGGATAGCGCCAGGCGCCGGTGTGCAGACTGACAGGGCGCATGAAGGCGCCGAGCCGCAATTGCCGTTTTTCCGTCATGGGAAGACATCCTGATGATGAGGAGCGTTGCCGCTCCGGTGTCGCTCAGGATGGGACCGCTTCAAGGCCCTGGGAAGGAATTCTGTTTTGCGAAACTCTCGCCGGAGAGCATTTTTGATCGGCCCGGCGGACCCATTCGCCACGTCGGGGTCACCCGCCATCGACCGCTGGCGAGACGGATGACCCGGAGCCGCTCTATTCGGCCGCCAGCGCGAGTTGCGGCCTCTCCGGCTGTTCCGTCACGGCTGCTTCGGCGGCGTCGACGTCACGCTTCTTGGGCTCGCGGCCGAAGAACAGGGCGTAGCCCGCGGGCAGCACCAGGATGGTCAGCACGGTGGCAACAAGGATGCCGCCCATCATGGCGTAGGCGAGCGGGCCCCAGAACACGCCACGCGAGATCGGGATCAGCGCCAGCACCGCCGTCATCGCCGTCAGCACGATCGGCCGGAAGCGGCGCACGGCCGAGCCGATGATCGCCTCCGAGCGTTCCATGCCTCTCGCGATGTCCTGGTCGATTTGGTCGACCAGGATGATCGAGTTGCGCATGATGATGCCGAGCAGCGCGATGACACCCAGGATGGCGACGAAGCCGAACGGCGCGCCACTGATCAGCAATGCCGCGGCAGCGCCGATGATGCCGAGCGGACCGGTGGCCAGCACCAGCATCGCCTTGCCGAAGTTCTGCAGCTGGATCATCAACAGCACGACGATAACGGCCAGCATGATCGGCGCCTTGGCGGCGATGGAAGCCTGGCTTTCCGCCGAATCCTCCGCACCGCCCTGGATTTCGATCTTGTAGCCGGGCGCCAGACCCGCACGCAGGTCCTTCATGTCATTGTACATCTTGGTGACGACGTCGTTGGACTGCACGCCGTCGGGCAACGTGGCGCGCACGCTGATGGTCGGCAGGCGGTCGCGGCGCCATTCGATGCCTTGCTCAAGCACCGGCACCACCTTGGCCACCTGCGACAGCGGCACGAAGCCGCCGAAGTCGGTCGGAATGTAGACCGAATCGACCGAGGACAGCAGGCTGCGGCTGGCGTCCGGCTCGCGGGCGACGATGGACACCGTCTCCTCGCCGTCACGGAAGTCGTCGAGCGGCGCGCCGGACATCGATGCCTGCAGCATCTGACGGATGCGCTGCGAGGTGACACCGAGCGCGCGGGCGCGATCCTGGTCGATGACCAGCTTCATGGCCGGCACAGGCTCGAGCCAATCGTCATGAACAGCGCCGAGCAGCGGGTTCTCCTGGAATTTCGCCTTCACCTGGTCGGCGATGCGGCGCACCTCCTGCCGATCCGGACCCATGACGCGCATCTGCACCGGCCAGCCGGTCGGCGGGCCGAGGAACAGGCGGTCGACCTTGGCGCGGATCGAGGGGAAGTCCTGGGCCAGGACCGTGCGGAGCTTGACGATCAGCCGCTCGCGCGCCGGCTCGTCATTGGCCATCACCAGCATCTGGGCGAAGTTCGGATTGCTGAGCTGCTGGTCGAGCGGCAGGAAGAAGCGCGGGGCGCCTTCGCCGATATAGGTGGCGATGAAGCGCTTGTCCTTGTCGTCCATCATCTTGGCTTCCAGCGCCTTGGCCTGCGTCTCGACCTCCTTGATGCTGGTGCCTTCCGGCAGCCACAGGTCGACGAGGATTTCCGGCCGCGACGATTGCGGGAAGAAATTTTGCGGAATGAACTGGAATGCCCACAGGCTGGTGCCGAAAGTCACCAGCGTCATGACAAGCACGATGATGCGATGGCGCACCGCCCAGCCGACGGTCGAGCGAAGCCGGCGGTAGAAGCGCGTGTCGAAAGCATCGTGATGGCTGCCGGCATGCTGGCGCTGCTTGAGGATCATATAGCCGAGCCACGGCGTGAAATAGACCGCGACAAACCACGACACGACCAGTGCGATGCCGACGACGTAAAACAGGGTGCGCACATATTCGCCGGCAGTAGAGGCGGCGAAACCGACCGGGATGAAGCCGGCGGTGGTGATCAGCGTGCCGGTCAGCATCGGGAAGGCGGTCGAGGAATAGGCGAAGCTCGCCGCCTCGATCTTGACCAGCCCCTCCTCCAGCTTGCGCTCCATCATCTCGACGACGATCATGGCGTCGTCGACCAGCAGACCGAGTGCAATGATCAGGGCGCCTAGCGAGATGCGCTGCAGGTCGATGCCGAGCTCGTACATGATGGCGAAGGTCGCGGCCAGAACCAGCGGAATGGCAATCGCGATGACCAGCCCCGAGCGCCAGCCGATCGACAGGAACGAGACGACAAGCACGATCAGCAGTGCTTCGCCAAGCGCATGCATGAACTCGCTGACGGCATCCGTGACGACGCCCGGCTGGTCGGAAATCTGGTCGACCGAGACGCCATAGGGCAGCGCTTCCTCGAAGCGCTTGTAGGTTGCCTCGACGTCCTTGCCGACATCGGTGACCTTGAAGCCCTTGGCCATGACGACGCCAAGCTGCACGCTGTCGTGACCGTTGAAACGGTACTTGCGCTGGTACGGATCCTGCAGGCCCGAGGTGACGCTGGCGATGTCGCCGAGCCGGGTGACCTGGCCACCGGCGCGCAGGCGCAATTCGCGGATGTCGGCGGCCTTGGTGACGTCGCCTTCGACCGAGATACGCACCGAATTGACGGCGGTGTCGACGGAACCGGCCGGATCGACGTTGTTCTGGCCCTTGATCGCGTTCTGCAGGTCGGTCAGCGTCAGGCCGCGTTCGGCCAGCGCCTTGGACGAGACGTCGATGTAGAGCTTTTCAGGCTGGTCGCCGATGATGACGGCCTTCTCGACGCCGGGCGTCGTCAAAAGCATGTCGCGGGCCTGGATGGCGAATTTCTTCAGCTCGGGATAGGAGAACCCGTCGCCGCTGATCGAATGCAGCGTGATGAAGGTGTCACCGAACTCGTCGTTGAAATAGGGGCCGAGCAAGCCCTGCGGAAGGTCGCCCGATATGTCGCCGACCTTCTTGCGCACCTGATAGAAGGCGTCCGTCACCTCGGCGGTATTGGTGTCGCCCTTGATCTGCACCGTGATGATGGCGCTGCCGGCGCGGGTGAAGGAGCGGACGAAATCGAGATGCGGCGTTTCCTGCAGCTTACGCTCGATCTTGTTGACGACCTGGTCTTCCATCTCCTGGATCGAGGAGCCCGGCCAGATCGCCTGGACGACCATGACGCGGAAGGTGAAGTCGGGATCTTCCTTCTGTCCCATGCGCATCAGGCCGAGCCCGCCGGCGATGATGATCAGGCCGAACAGGAACCGCGCGATCGAGGGATGGCCGATGGCCCAGCGCGAAAGGTTGAAGGGCCGCTTTTCTTCAGTGGAGGTCGTCATCGGTGCTGGTCCACTTTGCTTGGTTGGCGCCTGGTGCCGCGAAAGCGCGGCACACGGAACGAAATCATCTGCGTTCGATAATGGCTTCCGGGCGGCGAGGCTTTCCGAGCGGAGAGACACTCATCGCGGTGGGACGCGAAGGTCGATGCGGGGGTACATCGGCCTAGACGTCTCGACCTTCGGGCGCACGCCGCCCGGAAACCTGTGGCCGCGGAACGCGCGGCCGATCTGTCTGTCGTCAGCGCAGCCGGCTGGCGTCATCACCGTCGGCGGAAGCGGACTGCTGCGCCACCCCGCCGGCAAGTTTCACCTTCAGGTTCTCGGTCATGAACTGCGTGCCGGCGGCAACGACGACGTCGCCAGGCTTCAGTCCCTCCGCCACGCGCACGCCATCGGCGGCGAACTCGGCAACCTTGATCGAGCGGGCATGCACGGTGTCGGCGCCACGATCGACGGTCCAGACGATCGACTGGCTGTCCTTCTGCGCCAGCGCGCTCAGCGGGATAGAGACGAGCTGCTTTTCGTTGGCCGCTGACGCCTCGATGTTGGCGGTCATGCCGAGAAGCACGCGCGGGTCGTTGGGCAGGCTGACGCGGACGGCAAAGGTACGCGACTGCGGATCGGCGCTGCCGGCGACTTCGCGGACCTTGCCCTCTAGCGCCAGCGTATTGTCGGACCAGAAACCGGCCTTGACTGGTTTGCCCGGCTTGAATTCGGCGATTTCCATTTCCGGCACCGCAATCAGCACTTCCTTCTCGCCGTCGACGGCGACGGTGACGACAGGCGTGCCGGAACCAACCACCTGGCCGACATCGGCGTTGACCGATGTGACGATGCCCTCCCTGTCGGCCTTGAGGTCGGTATAGCCGACCTGGTTCTTGGCCTGGTCAAGCGTCGAGCGGGCGGAGTCACGCGTGGCGACCGCCTGGTCATAGGTCAGTGTCGCCTGTTCGAGCTGCGACTTCGGCGCGAAGTTCTTGGTAAAAAGCTGTTGGGCGCGCTTGCGGGCGAGGTCGACGGTCTCGACCTGCCGCTCGGCGGCATCGAGCGCGGCCTGCGCGCTCTTGACCGAAAGGTCGTAATCGGAAGGATCGATGCGGGCGAGCACATCGCCCGGCGCCACATGCTGGCCGATGTCGACGAGGCGTTCGGTGATCTTGCCGTTAATCCGGAAAGCCAGGGCGCTCTCGGTGCGGGCCCGCACCGAGCCGGAATAGGAGAGCATGCGGGTGTCATGCGCCTGCGCGATCTCGACGACCTTGACCGGGCGGATGATATCCTTGACTTCGGCTTTCTCCTGCGAGCAGCCGGCGAGCCCGAGAGTGGCGGCGATCAGGCCGGCAACTGGCAGCTTGCGAAGGATGGAACTGGACAACGACATCTTGGAACTCCGACTGGAGATGAGTGGTCGACACCGGCGCCCGGCGGGCGGCGGCTATTTTTTCAAGGCTTTGATCGCGTAATCGATAAGGTCGTCGGGCATCGCCCGGTTGGTCTTGGCAAGGCACTGCGCCACCATCTGCGGATGGCACAGGATGACCGTGGCGGCGCCGAAGCAGCGCGACGCGATCACCGGATCCTGCTTAGCGAACTCGCCGGCTTCGATGCCCTCGCGGATCACCTCCGCGAACAGATCGTGGATGCTGTCGACATGCTTGTCGATAACACCCCAGTCGCGCTCGAGGGCGACGATGACCATCTCGTGCACCTTCTGGTCGTCGAGCATGACTTCCATCGTCATCTTGTACTGTGCGTGCACATAACGCCGCAGCCGTTCCTCGGCGCTGATCGGCAAATGGCATATCTCGTAAGCCATCTTGTAGCTGGCGCCGAGCATGCGACCGCAGACGGCCTGGTGGATTTCGACCTTGGAGGCGAAGAAACGATAGATGTTGGCCGGCGACATGCCGAGTTCGCGGGCAATGTCGGCGACGTTGGTCTTGCCATAGCCATAGTGCCGGAACAGGCGTTCGGCGCAGTCGAGAATGCGCGTCACATTCTCCTGTCTGGCGGCATCGGCCGTGATGTTGGCAGCTTCGGACATGGCTCTCTGTCGATTTACGAGTGACGAATTTCAATTTTCGTCACTCGTAAATTGAAAAGAAGGAGGTGTCAACACGAAATCGACGTACACGTACAAAATAGTGACAGATGGTGACATCCAACAGACGCGACGAGGCGGCCAAAGGATGCGGGCGTCCGAAATAAATTTTTGAGGAGGCCGGCCTAGATGTTTGATCCCGGACTTTGATGGGGCATCCTTATCCTCCGAATCGAGGGATGCACTATGGGCCAGGTTCTTCAT
>NZ_AYWR01000010.1:0-179293 GCF_000502935.1 Mesorhizobium sp. LNHC221B00
AAAACACTGCTCGAGATGCGCTACGGCGCCGAACTCGCCGCGACGCGCGGGCATTAGAAGGTTCTTTAAATGGAAGTTCGCGTTGCCAATGTGCGCAAGGAATTCGAGCGGTTTCCCGCGCTCCACGACGTGTCGCTAGACATCAAGTCGGGCGAGTTGATCGCGTTGCTGGGGCCGTCCGGCTCCGGCAAGACGACGCTGCTCAGGCTGATNTCGGTGGTGTCGGGCCATATACGCGGCCTGACCAACACCATGCCGCTGCATGTCGAAATCCTCTACAACGAGTACAACGCCGTCGGCGCCTTCGCCGTCGCCTCGTTGCTGGCCGGGCTGGCGCTGGTCACGCTGGTCTTGAAAACACTGCTCGAGATGCGCTACGGCGCCGAACTCGCCGCGACGCGCGGGCACTGACAATGCATGTCGCCCAAAAGTGGAATCCGGTTTTGGGGCAACGACATGCATGAACCAAAAGGTATGTCGCCCAAAAGTGGGAATCGGTTTTGGGGCAACGACATGCATGAACCAAAAGATATGTCGCCCAAAAGTGGGAACNCAGCGCGTGGCGCTGGCGCGCGCCATGGCGATCGAACCCAAGGTGCTGCTGCTCGACGAGCCGTTCGGCGCGCTCGATGCGCAGGTGCGGCGTGAACTGCGCCGCTGGCTGCGCGAGATCCATGATGCCACCGGCCACACCACCGTCTTCGTCACCCACGACCAGGAAGAGGCGCTGGAGCTTGCCGACCGCGTCGTGGTGATGAGCCAGGGCCGCATCGAGCAGGTCGGCACCGCCGACGACATCTACGACACGCCGAACTCGCCCTTCGTCTACGGCTTCATCGGGGAATCGAGCTCGCTCCCCGTCAAGGTCGAGAACGGCGAGATCTGGCTCGCCGACCGCCCGATCGGGCTTGCCGCGCCCGGTGAGCCCTCTGGCGATGCGACGTTGTATTTCCGCCCGCACGATGTCGACCTGCTGGATGGCTGCAGCGGCTGCATCGCCGGCACGGTGACCGCCAGCCGCCGCGTCGCCGGCACACGGCGCGTCGAGCTCGAAATCGGCGGCGAACGCCAGCGGGTCGAGATCGAGCTGCCGGTCGACCACCCGGCGGCGCAGAAGAGCCGGGTGGTTTTCCGGCCGGGGCGTTGGAAGCTGTTCCCGGCGTCGACCGCGATCCAGAATCGCACGTTCGCGTTTGCGAGCGGCAGGAAACGGGTTTTGGAAAAGCCCGAGCGGCTAAAGCCCACCACGCGCGCCGCCTGAATTGGGCCGATCACAGCGTCGGCTTCAGGACCGACGCTTCTTCGTGTCTGGTGCCGGCGCCAGCATCGTGAAAGCGCGCCCGATCTCGTGATCGCCCTCAGCCACGATAGTCGCCGAGATCAGTACATGTTCTTTTTGCAGCAGGACCGAATGGGTCATTCTCCCGGCGGCCATCATTGTCGTCGAGTACCCGACAACGGACCAGCCTGAGGCAAGAAGACGACTAAGCTTGTCGTCCGGTTGCAGTTCTCCAACAGCCATAAGGTCCTCCCGCGAGACCGAGAATCTGGAGGTGTGCAGACGCTGCCACCCCTCGTTCCCGGTTCGAGGCCAATCCAACGTTATAATCGGGTCACCATTATGGTTGTTCAACCGACGGCACGGGCATCAGGGGGGGAGAAGCCGTTTGGAAGCTTCTCCTGTTCCCACCAGCGGGCTTACTCGGGCTTGTAGATCTGGTCGAATATACCACCGTCGCCGAAATGATAAGGCTGTGCCTTCTTCCAGCCGCCGAAAAGCGGATCGTCGATGGAGATCAGCTTGATATCGGGGGTCTTGGGCAGATCCGCCGGCGCCACCAGTTCGGGCTTGGCCGGGCGATAGTGGTTCTTGGCGATGATGGTCTGGCCTTCCTTGGAATAGAGCCAGCCGAGATAGGCTTCGGCGACCTTGCGCGTGCCCTTGGCATCGACATTGGCATCGACGATCGCCACCGGCGGCTCGGCCAGGATCGATGTCGGCGGATAGACGATCTCGAAATTGTCGGCGCCGAACNTTGGCGGGTGCTATGGTCATGTCGTCCTGATCTAAATCCTACTGGGCCGGCTTGTAGATCTGGTCGAATATACCACCGTCGCCGAAATGATAAGGCTGTGCCTTCTTCCAGCCGCCGAAAAGCGGATCGTCGATGGAGATCAGCTTGATAGCGGGGGTCTTCGACAGATCCGCCGGCGCCACCAGTTCGGGCTTGGCCGGGCGATAGTGGTTCTTGGCGATAATGGTCTGGCCTTCCTTGGAATAGAGCCAGCTCAGATAGGCTTCGGCGACCTTGCGCGTGCCCTTGGCATCGACATTGGCGTCGACGATCGCCACCGGCGGCTCGGCCAGGATCGATGTCGGCGGATAGACGATCTCGAAATTGTCGGCGCCGAACTCATCGAGCGCCAGATAGGCGTCGTTTTCCCAGCCGATCAGCACGTCGCCGATGCCCTTTTGCGCGAAGGTCACGGTCGAGCCGCGCGCGCCGGTGTCGAGCACGGGAGCATTGGCATAGAGCTTGCCGACGAATTCCTTGGTCTTGGCTTCGTCGCCGCCATCGTTGGCGTTGGCGTAAGCCCAGGCCGCCAGATAGTTCCAGCGGGCGCCGCCGGAGGTCTTGGGGTTGGGCGTGATCACCTGGGTGCCGTCCTTGACGAGGTCGTTCCAGTCGTGGATGCCCTTGGGATTGCCCTTGCGGACCAGGAAGATGATGGTCGAAGTGTAGGGCGCCGAATTGTTTTCGNTCGTGGATGCCCTTGGGATTGCCCTTGCGGACCAGGAAGATGATGGTCGAAGTGTAGGGCGCCGAATTGTTTTCGAATTTCTTGCGCCAGTCGGGATTGATCTTCTTCGACTTCGCGACGATGGCGTTGATGTCGCCCTCGAGCGCCAGCGTCACCACATCGGCCTCGAGGCCGTCGATCACGGCGCGCGCCTGGGCGCCCGATCCGCCATGCGACTGCTGGATGGTGACCGTCTCGCCGGTCTCGGCCTTCCAGTGCGCGACGAAGGCCTCGTCATAGGCCTTGTAGAGCTCGCGTGTCGGATCGTAGGACACGTTGAGAATGGTGGTGTCGGCAAACGCGAAACCGAGCGTGCCGAACTGGACAGATGCGGCGACCAGTACGCCGAGCAGTTTCTTGAAATGAGGTTTGGTCATTTCTGCCTCCGTTGAACCCGCGCCAAATCTACCGAATTGATAGAAATTAGATGCATTGAATGTTGCCTTTTTCGTCCTCCTGGAGAAAATATTAGATGAGATTTCGGGCTGCGGAGAAATTTCTTCCTCTCGACGCTCAAGGCCCTCTGATCCCCGCCATCCGGCTATCTAGAGATGCATGGTGGCTAGGCAAGAGCGCTTTGGACGATCCGGCAAGTTACCTGGCGCTGACCGGAAAATCGAAGCGCTGGATCGGGAATGGTTCATTCGCCAACGTAAAGTGCCACCATTCGCGGGCATAGTTCTTGAAGCCGCCGGCGCGCATGGCATCGACAAGCAATTTGCGGTTTGCCGCCGCTTCGCGGCCGAGCGGGCGGTGCGCCGTCTCGCTCAACGGATCGAAACAATCGAAGCCGGTGCCGAAATCGAGTGTAACCGAATCGATGGCGCCGCAGGCCGGTTTCGACGCGGACGGACCGTCGGCTCGCGCGATGGCGACATCGAGCGTCGAGCCACGCGAATGGCTGGACAGTTCACCGACATAGCCCTTGGCGATGAGGTCGCCGCGCTTGAGCTTCGGATACCATTGCGGGTCGGGCGGTCCGCCTTGCCTCGTCCATTCACCCATGTCGGCGACGGCGCGGGCAGGGCGGTAGCAGTCGAAGACGACCAGCGTCAGGCCCTTGGCGGCAATTGCCTTCTGGACGCCGGAGAGTGCGTTTGCTGCCTGTTCGGTCAGGATGCAGACGGGCGCTTCATAGCCGCTCGCCTTGCGGTGAAGGAAGTTCTCGTGGCCGGCGTAGCGGATGTCCTGGCCGATGGTGGGATCGACATCGGCGAGCCGGACGAAACCAGCGGGGAGGGGGCCGGCGTGTGCGGGGAGAGGGATTGTCGCGACGAGGATTGCTGCCAGCATTGAGGCTACTGGCAGTCGAGGCTTGGGCGAGGCGCCCCCCTCTGTCCTGCCGGACATCTCCCCCTCAAGTGGGGAGATTGGCAGCTTTGGCGTCTTGCTCAACCATCGATAATTGGCGAAAGCGGCAAGGACATCCAATCTCCCTCCTTGAGGGGGAGATGTCCGGCAGGACAGAGGGGGGCGCCTCGCGACTAACATCAGAAGGTGTATCTCGCTATTCGCTGAGTTTTCAGAAGACCAATTCTATGAATCGTTTGGCTCGGTCTATTCAACGAATACCTTCACACTCGCCGCCCGCCCCGCCGCGTCGATCACGGTCAGCGTCGAATAACCAGCGCCGTCCGGTTGCCAGGTCGCGGTGCGGCGGCGGTCGATGCCCACCAGGGGTTTGCCGTTGGCCAGCCAGCGGAACGGCGCGCGGCCGCCCTGCAGTTTCAGTACCAGCGGCGAGGCATCGGCCGAGTTGGTGCCGAGATCGACGCGCGCGCCATTCGGCGGGAAGATGATGGTCGGCGCTGGTTCGGTCGGTGCCGCCTGCACCAGGCCGTCCGCGCCGGCTCCGAAGCGGGCGAGCGTCACCGGCAGATCCTCGCGCTTGGGGCTGAAAACGCCCGGCGGCTTGCCCGGCAATGGCACCGTGGCAAGGCCCGAGCGGACAAAGCCTTCAAACAGGATGGGGGCCGCCGAGACGTAGCCGGAGAGGCCCGGTACCGCGCCGGCATCGGGCCGGCCGACCCAGACGCCCAGCACATAGCGGCCGTCGAAGCCCACCGACCAGGCGTCGCGGTAGCCGTAGGAGGTGCCGGTCTTGTAGGCGATGCCGCGCTGCAAGGCGCCCTCGGGCGGCTTGACGCCGGACAATATGTCGATGATCTGCCAGTTCGCCTGGTCGTTGAGGATGGTGGTGGTCGCGCTTTCGGCATTGGCCGGCTCGGTGCCGTCACGCAATGTGTGCGTCTTGCCGCCATTGGCGAGCCCCGTATAGAGCTGGACCAGATCGCGGAGCGTGACGCCAACGCCGCCGAGACCGATGGCCAGGCCCGGCGCCTGGTTGACCGGCAGAATGGGGTTCACGCCGGCCTGGCGGAAGCGCGCCGTCAGCCGCGCCGGCCCGACAGCATCGAGCACCCGGATCGCCGGCACGTTGAGCGACAGTTGCAGCGCCTGGCGGATGCTGACATCGCCCTGGTAGCCCATGTCGAAGTTCTTCGGCCGGTAGCCGCCGAAATCGACCGGGCTGTCCTCGATCAGCGTTTCCTGCGCCAGCAGCCCTTGCTCGAAGGCAAGGCCATAGATGAACGGCTTCAGCGTCGAACCGGGTGAGCGCACGACCTTGGTCATGTCGATCCAGCCGGAGCGGCTGGCGTCGAAGAAATTGGCCGAGCCGACTTCGCCCAGAATGTCGCCGGTGCGGGCATCGGCAAGCACCATGGCGACGGAGAGACGCGGGCCGAGCCTGGTGGCGGCATCCCTGGCCACCTGTTCCAGGCCTTCCTGCACGCTTTTGCGGATCGTCAGTTTCAGCGGCTGGCCGGGAACTGCCTTGGGCAGCAGCGCATAGGCGGCGTGCGCGGCGAGCGCCGGCAAGGTGCGGCGCAGGCCCGACACATCATCCAAAGCGGCGCGCGCGGCCTCGCGTTCACCGAGCAGCCCCGACGAGACCATGCGGGTCAGCACGCGGTCGCGGGCGGCGTGGGCAATCCCGAGGTTGCGGTCGGGGCGGCGCTTTTCCGGCAATTGCGGAAGGGCGACGAGCAGGGCGGCTTCGGAAACGGTGAGCCGCTTCGGCTCCTTGCCGAAATAGGCGAGCGAGGCGGCGCGCACCCCTTCGAGGTTGCCGCCATAGGGTGCCAGCGTCAGATAGCGTTCGAGGATCTCGCGCTTGGACAGCCGCCGCTCGATCTGGATGGCGCGCAGCATCTGCTTGATCTTGGAGCCGAGGCTGCGGCTTTCGCGCGGCTCGATCAGCCGGGCAAGCTGCATCGACAGCGTCGAGCCGCCGGAGACGATGTGGCCGCTGGTGGCGAACTGGCCGGCGGCGCGCGCCAGCGCCAGCACGTCGACGCCTTCATGGTCCCAGAAACGCTTGTCCTCATAGGTGACCAGCATATCGACGAACTGCTTGTCGACCTGGTCGAGCCGGGTTTCGAGCCGCCAGTAGCCGTCGGGCGTGGCGAAGGCACGCAGCAACTGGCCGTCGCGGTCCTGGACTTCCGTGGAGACCGTGAGTTCCGCCGGGAGCGGGGGCGGGAAGGCGCGGTCGAGTTCCCAAAGTGTGGCTGCGGCGAGAGCGAGGACGCCGGCGCAGGAAGCTGCGGTTATGGCGGTGCGGCGGACGAATTTTCTTGAGAGCATGGCGGTGTCCCTCATCCGCTTGCCGGCACGACGGCCCTTCGGGCGTTCGCCGTTCGAAAAGCCAAGCAATTGGCTTTTCGTCCGCTGCGCGGACCACGGCTCACCTCCCCGTATAGAGACGGGGAGAAGGAAGCCGTCATGAGCGCAATCGCCATTTTCATGATCGCCACCATCGGCGCCTTACGGCGCCTTGATCTCCATCATGCCGGTGGCGGTGCGGGCCGAATATTGCGGCCGGTACATGTCCTCCACCGTTGCGGCCGGATGGGCGTAGGTGCCCGGCGTCACGGCGCGCACGACATAGGCGAGCGTCAGATTGTGGTCGTGGTCGCCGTCGGCCGGATTGAACGCCGCGACGAAACGGTCGTCGCGGAATTCGAGGTGGGCGGCGTCGGTCTGGGCCAGCCAGGAGAAGTTCGACAATTGCGCGCTGGAGACCAGGCCGGGATTGTCGATCTCGAAGCCGGCCGGCAGAAGGTCGGTGACCAGCAGGCGCGACGGCCAGCTGTTCTGTTCGGTGACCTTGAGCACGACGACATAGCGTTCGTTCTGGGTGGCCTCGGTGACATTGGCTTCGGTGCCATCGAGTTTGTAGTAGGTGCGGCTGATGGTGAAGCCGTCGCCGCCGGCCGGCAGAGGCTCGATCGGCGACGCCACGGTGGTGACGACGGCCTGCAGCGGGGTCGCGCCGGTGTTGGCGATTTCGATCGGGCTGTCGGCCAGCTCGGAGCCGTTGACCTGGTTGGAGTAGCCGCCCGAATGCGGCGCGCCATTGACGGTCAGCGTGATCGAATCATTGCCCTCTTTCAGCGCGCGGGCCGCCAGCAGCATCCAGGAATCGTCCTGGGTGCTGGTCCAGCGGGCTTCGGCGCGTTCCCTGGTCACCAGCTTGACCAAGTCGGGCACGATCGTCGACACCGGCTTCGATTCCGCCGCCAGCGCCAGCATCGCCGCGCCGTCACGCAGCCGCGAGCCGTAGTCGGACCGGTAATAGTCGTAGTCCGTGCTCGACTTGGCAAGCTGCAGCGCGGTCTTGAACGTCGCTTCCGAGCGCTGGGTGTCGCCGTAGAGCGCCAGGCTCGCCGCCAGTTGGGCAACGGCCATCGGGCTCGTGAAGGCTTCGAGCTGGGTATCCGCGTAGTAGCGCAGGTCGCCGATCGAGGCTTTCTTGTTGCGGGCCAGCACGTAGAGCGCGTAGGCGATCTCGCTGCCGCGGTCCTGTACGCTCTGGTCGTAGCCGAGCGAGTTCTGCAGATTGCTCAGCGCCTGGTTCATGGCCAGCGCCGGCACGTCGTATTTCTGCTCGCGCGCCCTGGTCAGGAACTCGCTGACATAGGCGTCGAGCCACAGATCACCGGAGCCAGGACCCCAAAGGCCGAAGCTGCCGCTCGAGGACTGATAGCTCAGCACTTTGTAGATGGCGTCCTGGATGCGGCCATGCAGATCGGGGTCGCTTTGCATGCCGATGCCCGATGCCATGTCATTGACATAGAGAAGCGGCATGGCCCGGCTCGTCGTCTGCTCGGCGCAACCGTAGGGGTAGCGGTCGAGCGTCATCAACAGCGACGGCACGTCGAAGGCCGCGGCTTGAGAAACGCCGACGCTGACGGAAGCGCCGTCGAGCAGGCTTGCCGCCAACAGTTCCTTGTCGACGCGCAGCGCGCCGCCATTGCCCTTGAGGTCGACCACGAGGCGCGTGGTGACCGGCAATTGCGCCGGACGCACCGGCACGTAGAGCGTCTGCTCGACCTTGGTGCCGTCGGCATGGGCGAGCTTGATGGTGAGCGAGGCGTTGCCTGCCGTCTTTGCGATCAACGGCACGGTCAGCGTCTGGCGCTTGCCCTGGGCGAGCGTCAGCTTCTGGGGCAGGGGCTTGTCGCCGGTCGACAGGTCGCCTGTCGTGTCGATCGACAGCGCATAGTCACCAGCCGGGCCGTCGGTGTCGGCCACGTCGAGCCGCATGACGGCGTCATCGCCAGGCGCCAGGAAGCGCGGCAGGCCGGCGGTGATAACTATGGGATCGCGCACGATCACATCCGACTGGGCATGACCGACCGCATCCTTGGTCCAGGCGACGGCCATGACGCGCACGGTGCCGTTGAACTGCGGGATGTCGAAGTCGATCCGTGCCTTGCCGTCGGCGTCGAGCTCGACCGGGCCGGAGAAGAAGGCAACCAGCTTTTCAGTGGGCGGGCTGCCTTGCGCTTGCATGTTGGCGCCGTCACCGCCGGTCCTGAGCTTGCCGGTGGTGCCCAGCGAGCCGTCGATCAGGCGGCCGTAGATGTCACGGATTTCCATGCCCAGCATGCGCTGGCCGAAGAACCAGTTCTCGGGATCCGGCGCCTTGTAGTTGGTCAGGTTGAGGATGCCGACATCGACGGCGGCAATCATGACATAGGCATTGCTGCCCGGCTGCACGCCGGCCACGGAAACCGGAATCGACAGCTGCTGGCGCGGCATGGTCTTGTCCGGCGGCGTCAAGGTGATGGCGAGCTTCTTCGAGCCCGGATCGACCTTCAGCCATTTCACGCCGATGGCGCGGGCCGGCATGCGCGTTTCCTGCGCGTCGCCCGGCCGGAACAAGGTTGCCGTGACATAGGCGCCGGCGCCCCAGTCATCGCCGACCGGGATGTCGACGGTGCTGCCGCCGGCCGGCACGGTCGCCGTGATGGTCTTCAACAGCTTGTCCGAGCCGATGTTGATCAGGAGTTCGCCGGCAAAATGCGGCGAGATTTTCAGCTTGGCCACTTCGCCGGCGGCATAATTGTCCTTGTCGAGGGCGATTTCCAGGCCGTCGGGGGTTTCGGTGGTGGTCGAGGCGACATACCAGCCGGCGTCGAATTCGTAGCTGGTCGCCGGTCCCTCGGGATCCGAGGTCTCGACTTCGAGCCTGTATTGGCCCCAATCGACGGGCACGGAGACCGTGGCGTCGCCATCGGCGCCGAGGTCGACCTGGCCGTTGGCGATCGACTTGGTGAAGGTCACCGGCTCGTAGTTCCAAGAATTGTTGGAGCGGTACCACTGGTAATTGCGTTCGACCTTGACCAGCGTCCACTGCGCGCCTTTCAGCGCCTCGCGCTTGCCGTCCGGATCGACGGCGATCAGGCTGAACTTCGCCGTGCCGCCCTGCGGCACTTCACCATCGGCGAAGTCCGGCCGGATGCCGATCATATGGCCTTGCGGGCGGATGCCGATGTTGAGCGAGCGCTCGATGGCGCGGCCGCCGGTTTCGCGCATGCGCACCGTCACCTTGCCGTCGACCAGCTTGGTGGTCGAGGGCAACTGGTCGACGGAGACCGGGAAGGTCGCCTTGCCGTCATCGCCAACCACCGGCAGACCGGTGAGCGGCGTGACGGTGGGTTCGGCCGACTGTTCGTCGGCGAGGCCGAAGGCAAAGTTGGGGAAGCGGTCCCAGTCGCGGGACGTCGACAGCGTCAGTTCGCCTTCCAGCGCCAGCCCCGCCGCCGGCGCGCCATAGAGGAAGCGGCCGTCGATGTTGATGTTGGCGGTTTCGCCCTGCGCGATCTCCTGCTTGTCAGCCTTCATGTCGAATTCGATGCGGTCCGGCACGAAATCCTCGACCAGGAACATCTGGCTGGCAACGGCCGGCTGCTTGGGATCGGTGTAGATCGACACCGACCAGGTGCCGCGCATGGCGTTGGGCTCGAGCGGCAGGTCGACGGCATGGCCGCCGGCCGAGGCGCCGTCGCTGACGATGCGGCGGTCCTCGACCCCGTCGGGACGCGAGAAGATGAAGGTCAGCGGCAGGTTCTCGACCGCCTTGGCGGCGCCGTCGCGGGCAAGGGCGGCGACATGGACGTCCTCGCCGGCGCGGTAGATGCCGCGTTCGGTCCAGGCATAGACGTCGAGCGCGCCGGGCGCGGCGCGTCCGGTGACGCCGCGATCCGACAGGTCGAAACCGGCCTTGGACATGTCTAGGAAGACGAAGTCATTGTCGCCCTGCTTGGCCATCAGCACGGCCGGCACCATGCCGCCGTCGCCGCGGGTCAGGCCGGGGTTGAAGACGGCATGGCCGTCGGCATCGGATGTCGCGGTGCCAAGAACCTCGTTGTTGCGCGCAACCAGCGTCAGTTCGGCGCCTGCTATGGGCTTGGCGCTGCCCAGCGAACGGGCAAAGACATTGAGCCCGTCCTGGCCGGTATAGGTCGACAGGCCGATGTCGGAGACGACGAACCACTGCGTGGCCATCGAACCATAGTCGTCGCTCTTGTCGTTGACGGCCTGGGCGGTCAGCACATAGACGCCGGGCTTGCGCTGCGGCAGCGCCTCGTCGACCGGGAAGGAAGTGGTGACCTCCTTGTTGAGGTCGTTGGCGATGTCGAGCTGGCCTTGCCAGACCGGCGCGCCCATCTGCTCGGAAATGTTGGAGATGTCGTAGCCGTCGAGCTGGTGCAGGAACTGGTAGCCCGACAGAAGCTGCGCCAGCGACCGGTCGCCGATACGGTAGAGCTTCATCTCGGCGGCGTTCATGTTGACGGTGACCACCGGGATACCGCGGCGCGCGCCGGCCGGCAGCACGAAGCTGTCGCCAGTGAAGCGGGCGGACGGAGCGCGGTCCTGCACATAGATCGACAGCACCACGGGGGCGGCGGTCACTTCGCCTATCGCCGCCGGCAGGCCGGCGCGGAAGGTGACATCGTAGTGCTGGCCGTGTTCGAGGCCTTCGACGCAGATCTGCTTGTCCTTGGCCTCGACGCCCTTTGGCGGGGCGTTGTCGACGGTGACGAACTGCGCGTAGTCGACGCCGGTCTTGACCAGATCCTCGGAAAACTGAGCGCAGATGCGCGGCGCGCTGGTGTCGGCATCGACACTGTGGTCGACGACGCGGAAACCCTTGCGAGCCTTGAGGTCGGCATACTCCGCCTGGACCGCCGGCGATGCGACCAGCGCAAGACTGGCTTCATAGGCCTGCAGGGCGGGGCGGTAGAGATCGCGCTTGTCGAGGCCGTTGCCGAGCAGCGCCAGCGCGTCGGCGCGCGTCTTGGTGGTGCGCAAGAGCTTATAGGCGTTGAAAGCAGCCGAAGTGCCGTTCATGGGCAAGGTGGAGACTTCCGCGGTGCTGGCCGTGGGCTGCACGGCCAGGGTTTCGCGCGCCAGGTTGAGCCAGAGCTGGCCATCGTCGGGCATCACCGAGACGGCGGCCTCGTATTTCTGCATGGCCGAGCGATGGTCGCCGTTCTGTACGGCCTGTTCGGCGGCCTTCGTCAGTGCCGCCATGCCCTCGGTCGGCTTGTCATAGGCTGGGCCGAGCAGCTTGTTGCGGTATTGCTGGGCCTGGTCGGCCATCCAGTTGGGGAAGAAGGCGAGTTCCGGCGGCGCGCCGATATCGGGGTCGCCGTCGATGTTGACGACCTTGCCGGCGACCGCGCCGCTGAACGGCTTCATCTGGTTGTAGTCGGATTTGAGAAAGCACCATTTGGCCTTGGTGTTGTAGGTGAAGGCGCGGCAGGCCGGATCGCCAAGGCACGTCGTCTTGCATTGGTCGAGGGTGACATTCTGGTCGGACCTGAGGTCGAAACCGAAATAATCGGAATTGTCGGTCGTTGCGATTCTGCGCGCTTCGGCCGCTTGCGCGGGGTCGTTCCAGACTAGGGCATTGCCCCATGCAAAGAAGAGAAGCAGAAGAATCGACAGACCACGAGCCGCGCGCATTGCCATAACACCCCTCCAGACAATTGCAGACGTCCGGGCATGTTCAAGCTTCAGTCAGGCTTGTCAACGCGCGGACGCGGCAGGTTCCGCCTGCCAACGGTTTATTTTCCGGCCAAGGACCGGTATGCGGGACAGTAATCTCCATAGGACAGGGGATCACGCATTCTTGCGGAAACGCAGAAGGTGTGAATTCCAAGCCCGTCCTATTTCAGACAATTGGATTGTGGCCCCTTTACGAGCGCTTCAGAACTTCATTCCAATTTTAGTTTTGTGAACTAGGGTGTTTTAATGCCGGCGCATGAAAGGCAGATGTCAGGAAGGATCGCGCCAGGGCGCGTGCTTCCGCGCGCCCTGCTTTTCGCCATGATGTGCTCGACCGCGCTGGTCGCCGAATCAAGATCCGCGGCTGCGTTCGAGCTTTTCGGCATCAAACTGTGGGGTTCCTCCAACGACGAGGACGCCGATATCGTCGATCCGCTGCGCTACGCCGTGACCATCTCCGCCCCCGATGCCGACAAGGATCTCGTCAAGAAGCTCGAAAACGCCTCGGCGCTGAAAAGCGACGAGGATCGGCCGGTCTCGGGCTCGCTCGGGCTGATGGCCAAGGCGCGCAGCGACCGCGAACAGCTTGTCGCCGCGCTTTATGCCGATGCCCGCTACGAAGGCGTGGTCACAATCACCATCGACGGCAAGCCGCTCGACGAATTGCCGCCGGACGCCGAATTCAAGGGCCCGCAGCCCATTCCGGTGGTCGTCAACATCGCCGCCGGCCCCAAATTCACCCTTGGCACGATCAGGCTTGAAGGCGACGCGGCGGGTCTGATGAGCGCCGATTACGGCCTGATCGCGGGTGGCGACGCCGGGTCCGGTGCGGTGCTGAAGGCCGAGGCGCTGATCGTGCGGACGCTGAAGGAGCAGGGCAGGCCACTGGCCACGGTGACCGACCGGCAGATCGTCGCCGACCATGCCACCTCGACGCTCGACGTGACGCTGACCGTTGCCGCCGGACCGGTCGCCGGCTATGGCGCGACCACGGTTGAAGGCACCGAGAAGGTCGACCGCGACTTCACCGAATACATGACCGGGCTGAAGCGCGGCAAGCAGTACTCGCCGCAGGAGATCAGCGACGCGCGCGACAGGCTGCTGGCGCTCGAGGTCTTCAACAGCGTGACGTTCAAGGAAGCCGACAAGCTCGACGCCGACGGCAACATTCCGATCGGCGTCCAGGTCAGCGAGCGCAAACCGCGTTATTTCGGCCTTGGCGGCACCTTCTCCAACACCGAGGGGCTGGGCCTGGAAGGTTATTGGGGGCATCGCAACCTGTTTGGTCACGCCGAGAAGCTGCGCATCGACGGCGCCATCAGCGGCATCGGCAGCAACGATCTGTCCGAGCTGAACTACAATGCCGGCATCATGTTCGAGAAACCCGGCGTGATCGGCCCGGCGTCGAAATTCTTCGCCGGTATCAAGACGGTGCTCGAACATCCCGACGCCTACGACCATTTCTCGATCAAGGGCAGCACCGGCCTGTCCTACGAGCTGACCAAGAAGCAGACGGTGTCGGCCGAGTTCGCGCTCGACTACTCACGCATCCACGATGCCTTCGGCAAGCACAAATACCTGATCGCCAGCATCCCGCTGCAATATGTCTACGACAACAGGGACAATCGGTTGAACCCGACCAGGGGCTTCCGGGTGCTGGCCTATGCCGAGCCGAGCTACGATATTCTGAGCGGTGCCGCCTTCCTCAAGCTCAAGGGCGAGGGATCGGCCTATCAGTCGCTGGATACGGCTTCGAAATTCGTTTTGGCCGAACGCGTCGCGATCGGCTCGATCGTCGGCACCAGCCTGCAGAACGTCCCGGCCGACCGGCGCTTCTATTCCGGCGGTGGCGGCTCGGTGCGCGGTTATGCCTATCAGGGCATCGGCCCCAAGGACTTCACCGGCCAGCCGATCGGCGGCCTGTCCTTCTTCGAAACCTCGGTGGAGATGCGCATCGCCATCACCGACACGATCGGCATCGTGCCGTTCGTCGATGCCGGCACGGTATCGGAGAAGTCGGTTCCCAACTTCTCCGACGTCAAGGTCGGCGCCGGCGTTGGCCTTCGATACGTGACGCCGTTCGGGCCGCTGCGCATCGACGCGGCCGTGCCGCTCAACCGTGACCCCGGCGATCCGCGTTTCGGCATCTATGCCGGCATTGGCCAGGCGTTTTGACATGAAGACGGTCTGGCGCATCCTTCGCATTGTCCTCTACACGCTGCTGATCGTGGTTGCGGGCGCAATCGGTGCGCTTGTCGTGCTGACCAAGACCGAGCGCGGCCGGGACAATCTCGCCGGCATCATTTCGCGGCTCGCCTCGAGCGACGAGCGCAAGGTCACCGTCAGCGGCATCGACGGCATCTGGTCGGGCGACCTCAGCGTCGACCATGTCGTGCTGGAAGACCGCAATGGCGCCTGGCTGGTGGCGCGCAAGGTGGCCGTCGACTGGTCGCCGACGGCGCTTTTGTCGAAAAGCTTCAGCGCCGAGCGCATCGCGGCCGAGCGCATCGAACTGGCGCGCCTGCCGGTGGCCGGCACGCAACAACAGCCGGCGCCGAGCGGCACGACGACGCTGCCGGTGTCCATCGACATCAAGCAGATCGACCTGCCGGAAATCGCGCTCGGCGAGCAACTGGCCGGCAGCGGCATCGCCGAGCTTGCGGCCAAGGGGTCGGTCAAGGCCGATGCCGCGCCGCTGGCGGTCGACACGGTGCTCAACGTCACCCGCCATGACGGCAAGCAAGGCAGTGTCGATGTTAAAGTCCATTTCGCTCCGGCCGACAACAAGCTCGACCTCGACCTCAAGGCATCGGAGCCGGCCGGCGGCATCATCGCCAACCTGCTCAACCTGCCGGATGCGCCGCCGGTCGATATCGTCGTTTCGGGCACGGGGCCGCTGGCCAACTGGAGCGGTGTCGGCACCTTCCTCGTCGATCATCAGATCGTCACCCAACTCACCGGCCGCCATCAGCTGACCGACAAGGGCCACCACCTCGAAGCCAAGGGTGACGGTGACTTCGCTTCCTTCCTGCCGGAAAACCTGAAGCCGCTGTTTGCCGGCAAGACCAGCTTCGACGTGGCGGGCACCGCCACTTCGGCCGGCGGTCTCAGTGTCGACCGGGCCAATATCGAGAGCGACGCCGTGCACGGCACCGCGACCGGCATCGTCGATCCCGCCGGGGCCAGCGATCTCGCGGTCGAACTCGCCGCCAAGGGGCCGCCCGTGGTGGTCAGCGTCGGCAGCAAGGCGCAACCGATTACACTGGCGATCAAGAATGCCACCGCCAGGGCGTTTGGCGACGGCAAGGCGCCGATCGTCGACATCGGCGCCTCCTTCGTTTCGATCGTCGTCGGCGGCACGCGGCTGGACGATCTGGCGGCGCAGGTACATTCCGACGGTTTCGACATCCAGAACCGCGCCGGGCCGGTCACGGTCAGACTGGAGGCGGGCGGCTTGAAAACCGACGTCGCGACCTTGGCGCCGTTGATCACCGGGAAGGTCAATGTCGACCTGGCCGGGTCGGTCAGCAAGGACGCCATTGCCATCGATCAGGGCACATTGCGCTCCGATGCTGTCAACGCGTCGCTGACGGCCACGGTAGCGCTCGCCGATCTGTCGATGCAGCTCAAGATGAATGCCGATGCGGTGGCGACAGCCTTCCCGCCTCAGATCGCCTCGGTGCTCGGTGGACGCGTGAAGTTCTCGGCCGCNATGCGGTGGCGACAGCCTTCCCGCCTCAGATCGCCTCGGTGCTCGGTGGACGCGTGAAGTTCTCGGCCGCCGCGACGCGCGATCCGCAAGGGGCGTTCGCCGCCAATTCGATCTCGCTCACGTCCGGCTCGCTCAGCGCCAGCGGCACTGCAAGCATGCAAGGCACCGACATCCAGGCCGATATCAAGGGCAAACTGGGCGACGTTTCGGTGCTGTCGCCGACGGTCGGCGTTCCTGTCGCTGGCGGCGTTGGTTTCGCGCTGTCGGCAAGCGGCGCCCTGACAGCGCCGGATTTCACCGTCTCCGCCGACAGCGACAGCCTGACGGCCTCCGGCCGCACTGTGAAGACGATCAAGCTGACGGCGAGCGGCAAGGCCGACATCGCAAACCCGTCCGCCGATATCTCGCTGACCGGCGCCGTCAACGACCAGCCTCTCGACGTCAAGGCGTCACTGGTGACGAGCGAGGGCAAGCGTTCGATCAACGGCTTCCTGGTTTCGCTGGGCGACAACAAGGTCTCGGGCGACCTGGCGCTCGATGACAAGTTCATGCCCCTGGGCACGCTGACGCTCGCCGCGCCGGCAATCGACCAACTGGCGGCACTCGCCGGGCAAGCGGTAACCGGCGACATCAACGGCACCATCAACCTCGCCAAGGCGGGCGACGTGCCGTCCGTCGCGATCGACGCGAAGAGCACGTCGATCGCGCGAGGCGAGGTGACGGCCAAGGCGATCACCGTCAACGCGCTGGTCGCCAACTACCTCAAGGCGCCGGCGATCTCGGGTACTATAAAGACCAAGGTGGTGACTTCGGGAGCCACCGAAATCAGCGGCATCGGCGTCGACCTGAAGCGTGACGGCGACTGGACCAATTTCACCGGCGGCGCGACGATAGCAGGCATCCCGGCGACCGCGGCAGGACGGGTCAAGATCGCCGAGGGTACCACGACCGTCGAGGTCGCCTCGGGCGAGGCCACGGTGCGTGGCATCAAGGCGGCCATCGCCCAGGCCTCGGCGCTGACCATCGCCAATGGCACGGCCAGCATCGAAAGACTGGCGCTCGATATCGGCGGCGGCTCGGTGACGCTGTCGGGCAGCGCCGGCCAGACGCTCGATCTCACAACGCAATTCTCCGCGCTGCCTGCCGCCCTTGCCAATGATTTTGCGCCCGGGCTCGATGCCGTGGGTACGCTCGGCGGTACAGCGCAGGTGACCGGAACGCCGGCTGCTCCAGAGGTCCACTTCGACGCGCAGCTTGCCGGCGTCGAGACCAGCCAGACCCGCCAGGCCGGGCTCGGACCGCTCGCTGTCGATGCAGCGGGCGCCTACACCATGGCCGGTGGCGTCGCCCTCGATCATGCCACGCTTTCCGGCGACAAGATTTCCGGCACGGCCTCCGGCACCATCAATCCGAACGGCGCCAGCGATTTCGCGCTTGATCTTACTTCATCTGGCCCCAGCCTGCCGCTGACGGTCGGCAGCACCGAAAGCCCGGTCAGGATCGAGGTCCGGTCTTTGTCAGCGAAAGTGGCGGGGGAAAGCACGAAAGCCCGCCTCGACGTGTCCGCGATCGTCCCTTCGATCGCCACCAGCCCGACGAAGGTGGACGGTCTTGTGCTGGCGCTGCACTCGGACGCTTTCGATCTCAAGAACCGCGCCGGACCGGTTTCCGGCACGGTGTCGGTGGACAAGGTCGGGCTCGACAATCCCATGATCGCACCGCTGATCGCCGGCAAGATCACGGCCGCCCTCAGTGCCCGGCTGACATCGGATGCCGTCGCCATCGACAGCGGTTCGCTCAAGAGCGATGCGCTCAACAGCCAGGTCGCCGGCCAGGTATCGCTGCGTGACGGCGCCATCGACCTCAAGCTGAATGCGGACGCCCCGTCATCGGCCTTGCCCGCTGCGGTGCGCGGCATGCTTGGCGAACGTGCGCAAATCAGCGCCACGCTGAAACGCGACCCCAACGGCAGCATAAACATCGATGCGTTGAAGCTGACCTCTGGCGCGCTCACCGCCGGCGGGCAGGCGAGCCTTGCCGACAACAAGGTGGCGGCCGACATCAAGGGCGCGCTGAGCGACATCTCGCGGCTGTCGAAGGATGCCAGGGGCGCCATCGCCTTCGGGCTGAGCGCCCAGGGGCCGGCCACCGCACCCGACCTGTCACTGACCGTCGATAGCGACAGGCTGTCGGTGGCGGCGCGCGAGATCACCGGGCTGAGGCTCACGGCCACCGGCAAGGCGGATGCCGCCAATCCGGCGGCGAACGTGCAGTTGACCGGCAATGTCGCGGGTCAGGCCCTGCAAGGCAGTGCGGTGCTGGCGACGGCGGACGGCAAGAGCGCCATCAACGGCCTGCTCCTGTCGCTGGGCAAGAACAAGATTTCCGGCGACCTGGCGCTGGACGACAAGTTCGTCCCTGAAGGCACTATCACGCTCGACCTGCCCGATATCGGCCCGCTCGCCGCGCTCGCGCTGGAAAAGGCGGAAGGCGATGTGCGGGGCACAATCGCCTTCTCGAAGAACGGCGCAGCGCCCCAGGTCGCCGTCAAGGCGACGACCGCCTCGATCACGCGCGGCGATCTCCAGGCGAAAGCCGTTTCCATCGATGCGCTGATCGCCAACTATCTCGCCGCTCCGGTGATCTCAGGCAAGATTCGCGCTGACACCGTCACCTCGGGCGGCACCGTCATCAGCGGCATCGATGTCGATTTGAAGCGCGACGGCGACTGGACCGGCTTTTCCGGCGGCGCCACGGTGAAGGGCATTCCGGCCAAGGCCGCCGGCCGGGTGAAAGTGGCGAATGGCACGACGACCATCGAACTCGCTTCCGGCCAGGCGACCGTGCAGGGCATCAAGGCAGCCATCGCCCAGGCCTCGACGGTCAGTATCGCCAATGGCACGACGACGCTGGACCGGCTGGTGCTCAACCTCGGCGGCGGCACGGCAACGGTGACCGGCAAGGTTGGGCAGGCGCTCGACATCAACGCGGCGCTGGCGCGGGTGCCGATGTCGCTCGCCAACAGTTTCTCGCCCGGGCTCGATGCCGCCGGGTCGATTTCGGGCACGGTCAAGGTGACCGGTGCCCCAGCCAGCCCGGCTGTCGCCTTCAACATCGACGCGGCCGGCGTGCAGACGTCGCAGACCCGCGGCGCGGGTGTTGGTGCGGTGAGCGTTTCATCGTCCGGCACCTTTGCCGGCAACAAGCTGACCTTCAATGCCAATGTCAGCGACGGCGCCGGGCTTGGCCTCAAGGGTGGCGGCACGGTGACGACGGCGGGCACGCCGGCGCTGGCGCTCGATTTCAATGGCGGCGTGCCGTTCGGCATCCTCAGCCAGAAGCTTGCCGCGCAAGGCCTGTCGCTGACGGGAACCGCCAACGTCAAAGTCCAGGTGCGCGGCCCGGCGACATCGCCTGTCATCAGTGGCAGCGTCAGCACCTCCGGCGCGCGGCTGGTCGATGCGCGCTCGGGCCTTGCCGTCAACGATATTGCGGCCGACATCTCGATCGGCGGCGGCCTCGCCAGGATCAACCGGCTGACCGGAACGCTGTCGACGCGTGGCAGCCTTTCGGCCAGCGGCACGGTCGGCATCAATCCGGCGCAGGGCTTTCCGGCCGACCTGTCGATCAAACTCACCGACGGCCGCTACACGGACGGGCGCGTGGTGACCGCCAATCTGGGCGGCGACCTGACGATCAAGGGGCCGCTCGTTTCCGCTCCGGCGATCGCCGGCACCGTCAACCTCGCCAAGACCGTCATCACGGTTCCGGATAAATTGCCGGGCTCGCTCGCAGCGCTCGATGTCAAGCACAAGAACGCCCCCGGTGCGGTGCGGGCGCAGGACAAGGCGCTGCGCCCGGCGACGACCAGCGGCAAGAGCGGCGGCAGCGGCCTCGCGCTGGACGTCACCGTCAGCGCGCCAAACCAGATCTTCATCCAGGGCAGGGGCGTCGATGCCGAACTCGGCGGCTCGCTCAAGCTCACCGGCCCGGCCTCGTCGCCGCAAGCGATCGGCACCTTCACCCTGCAGCGCGGGCGGCTTTCGATCCTCGGCAAGCGACTGACCTTCACCGAAGGCACGGTCGGCTTTTCCGGCTCGCTGGTGCCCTATCTCAACCTGACCGCGACAACGACCACGACCGGCGCAACCGTCACCATCGTGGTGTCGGGCGAGGCGACCAATCCGAAATTCACCTTCTCCTCGGTGCCGGCGCTGCCCGAGGACGAGGTGCTGGCGCAACTGATCTTCGGTCGCTCGATGTCGAACCTGTCGCCGCTGCAGATCGCGCAGCTGGCTGAAGCGGCGGGGCAACTGGCCGGCGTCGGCGGCTCGACGTCATTGCTTGAAAACCTGCGCAGCGCCATTGGCGTCGATGATCTCGACGTCACCACCGACGACAAGGGCGGCACCGCTGTCTCCGCAGGCAAGTACCTGAACGACCGCACCTATGTGACGATCCAGAAGGGCGACAAGCCAGGTTCGGGCAAGGCGACCATCGACCTCAATGTCGGTCGCGGCGTCAAATTGCGCGGCGAGGCGACGGACGCCGGCGAAGCCAAGGGCGGCATCTTCTATGAGAAGGAATACTGACGGTCTGGCCCTTCACCGTGGCCAGGACTGGCGCTGTCAGAAGCGAGGCAAATGTCTCAGTCTAATCGCCCGAAGAGATTTTGGCGGAATCTGGGCGCACTAGCAATTTTGCGTCAAGACTGTCGCTATCGCGCGTACCGCTCTCTTTTCAAAGTTGCACATTCGCTAACATGTTCCCAATCCAAGCCGTCTTTGACATCATGGCCTGGATGCGGAATGTTAATCGGCGGAAAGCCAACAATGGGAGTTAGTCATGACAATCTATAAGAGTAATGGCGACAGCGTGCCGGATCACATCCTGGCCATGGCCAAGGAAGCCAAGGCAGGAACGGTGGATCGCCGCGAATTCCTGGCGCTTGCCAGCGTCTTCGGCGCGTCGACGGCCATGGCTTACGGCCTGCTCGGCCTTGCCGCTCCGACCCCGGCCAAGGCCGAGGACGTGCAGGGCAAGAAGGGCGGCGTGCTGAAAGTCGCCATGTCGGTCAAGGATCCCAAGGATCCGCGCACCGCCGACTGGTCTGAGATTTCCAACGCGGAACGCCAGGCGCTCGAGCCGCTGGTGAAATACACGAAGGAATACACCTTCGCGCCGTATCTGCTGGCGAGCTGGGACATCAATGACGACGCCACCGAATACACGCTGCATGTGCGGCCTGGTGTCGAGTGGAACAACGGCGACAAGTTCACCGCCGACGACGTGATCTACAACTTCACCCGCTGGGCCGACAAGTCGGCGGAAGGCAACTCGATGCCGGGACGCCTTGGCAGTCTCGTCGACGACACGACCAAGAAGCTGCGCGAAGGTTCGGTCGTCAAGGTCGACGACATGACGGTCAAGCTCAAGCTGACCAAGCCCGATATCGCCATCATCCCGAACCTGTGCGATTATCCCGGCCTCATCGTGCACAAGACCTTCGACGAAAAGGGCGCGAACTTCAAGAACTGCCCGATCGGCACCGGCCCGTTCGAACTCGTTTCCTACGATGTCGGCCAGAAGGTCGTCTACAAGCGCCGCACGACCGGCAAGTGGTGGCAGGGCGAGGCCTTCCTCGATGGCGTCGAGTTCATCGACTATGGCACGGATCCGGCTGCTACGGTTTCGGCGTTCGAGTCGGGCGAAGTGCAGACCAACCATGAGACGACCGCCGACTACGTCAAGATTATCTCGGACGTCGGCGCGCCGGCTTCGGAAGTGGTGACCGCGGCGACCGTGGTCTCGCGCTTCAACGTCAATGCCAAGCCGTACGGCGACCAGAAGGTGCGCCAGGCGATGTGCCTGGCCGTCGACAATTCGGTGGTGCTCCAGCTCGGCTACGGCAATGCCGGCACGCCGGCGGAAAACCACCATGTCGCACCAATCCATCCGGAATATGTCGAGCTGCCCAAGATCCCGCGCGACATGGCCAAGGCCAAGCAGATGCTGACCGAAGCCGGCGTGATCGATTTCGAGCACGAGCTGATCAGCAACGACGAGGACTACCACAAGAACACCACGGACGCGATCGCGGCCCAGCTGCGCGAGGCCGGCATCAAGGTGAAGCGCACCGTGCTGCCGAGCTCGACCTTCTGGAACGACTGGACGAAGTACCCCTTCTCGGAAACCAACTGGAACATGCGTCCGCTTGGCATCCAGGTCATCGCCATCGCCTACCGCTCGGGCGAAGCCTGGAACGAGACGGCCTATGCCAATCCGGACTTCGACAAGAAGGTCAACGAGGCGCTCGGGATCGCCGATGCGGAGAAGCGCAAGGTGGTGATGAAGGAAATCGAGACGATGCTGCAGGAATCCGGCATCATCATCCAGCCTTACTGGCGCAAGCTCTACATCAACATCAAGCCCGAGGTGAAGAACCACTCGATGCACCCCACCTACGAGCACGATTTCGGCAAGGTCTGGCTCGATCAGGCGTGACCCACAGCTTGACGAATGCGAAGGGCGCACCGCCCCTCGCATTCGCGGGATCGCCGCCGTTGCATTCGTGCAGCGGCGGCGTGACGTTGCAAGGTTTTCGAAACAGGGTTGACCATATCTGACCCCAACCCGGCCGGCAGGGGGGCACAATGTTCTCATTCATAATCAGACGCGTCGGTACGATTCTGCTCACGATGCTGTGCCTGACGCTGGTCGTCTTCTTCCTCGTCAATCTCGAACCCAATCTGAAGAAGCTGGCGATCAGCCAGACCGAAATGCACACATCGGCCGAGCAACTCGAAAGCTGGCTGGTCAATCACGGTTATCGCCAGAACTTCTTCGTCCGCTACGGCCAGTGGCTGGGCGTGCTGCCCAAGCAGCCGATCACGGACCCGGCGACCGGCAAGACGACGCAGCGTTTCTCCTTCTGCAACGACCCCGCCGTGCCGACATTCTCGGGCGTGATCGAGGGCGATTTCGGCTGTTCGACCAAATTCAAGACCACGGTCGCGGCCAAGCTGTTTCCGGCGCTCGGGGCCACCGGCATCCTGATGTTCTGGGTGCTGGTCGTGATGGTGCCAGTCTCGCTGCTGATCGGGATTCTCGCCGGCATGCGCGAGGGTTCGCGCACCGATCGTGTGCTCTCGGTCGCCTCGATCGCCTCCACGGCAACGCCTGAATATGTGTCGGGCGTCATCTTCACCGTCATCTTCGCCTCGTGGCTCGGCTGGCTGAACGGTTCGGCGGCATCAGCAAGCCAGGGCATCACCTTCTACAATTTCACGCTGCCGGTGATCACGCTGGCGATCTACGGCATCGGCTACATCGCGCGCATGACGCGCGCCTCCATGGTCGAGGTGATGACGCAGCAATATATCCGCACCGCCCGGCTCAAGGGCCTGTCGTTCGGCAACGTGGTGGTCAAGCATGCGCTGCGCAACGCGCTGATCGCGCCCTTCACCGTCATCATGCTGCAGTTTCCCTGGCTGCTCACCGGCGTCGTCATCGTCGAGGTGATGTTCCGCTACCAGGGCTTCGGCTACACGCTGGTCGAGGCCGCCGGCAACAACGACATCGACCTTTTGCTCGGCTGTTCGCTGGTCTCGGTGTTCATCGTCCTGATCACGCAGCTTATTTCCGATGTCGGCTACGCGTTCCTCAATCCGCGCATCCGGGTTCAGTAGGGAGAAGGCGCAATGCAAGCTCAATATATCGGCGCCTCCACCATCATCCTCGAAGTGCTCTGGCGCTTCTGGCCGGTCTGGGTCGCGCTCGTCATCGTCATGGGGGCGAGCTTCCTCTACAAGAAGAAGCTGGCCCTTTACGGCCAGCTGTTCGATAGCGGCGTCGGCATCGCGGGTGTCTTCATCTGCTTGTTCTGGCTGTTCACGGCGATCTTCGCCTCGACCATCTCGCCCTTCGATCCGCTCGGCCAAATCCCGATCATGAAGGACACTTTGCCCGGCGCCATCGAACCGCAGTCGGGTCNTTCGATCCGCTCGGCCAAATCCCGATCATGAAGGACACTTTGCCCGGCGCCATCGAACCGCAGTCGGGTCTCGTCTATCTGTTCGGCGGCGACAAGCTGGCGCGCGACGTGTTCTCGCGCATGGTCTATGGCAGCCAGATCGTCCTGATCATCGCACCCGCGGCGACCGGGTTCGCGCTCATGGTCGGCATCACGCTCGGCCTGCCGGCCGGCTATTACGGCGGCAAGATCGATTCCATCCTGTCGTTCCTGGCCAACCTCGTGCTGGCTTTCCCGGTGATCCTGCTGTTCTACCTGCTGGTGACGCCGGGTATCATGGACACGCCGATCCCCTATGCGCTGGCCGGCGTCTTCTTCCTGTTTCCGATCATCTTTTTCAGCGTGCTGTTCTGGACACGTTACAAGAACCGGCCGGACCGGATCTACATCCTGCTCGGGCTGACGCTCATCATAGGCGGCTGGATCTATCTCGGCCTTGTCTTCGACCGGGATCCGCTGAAGATCGTTCATATCGATCCCAACCAGCTCAACATCTTCGTGGCTGTGGTGTTCGCCTCCAGTCCCGGCGTGTTCCGCATCGTGCGCGGCCTGGTGATGGACATCAAGACGCGCGACTATGTGGCGGCGGCGCAGACGCGCGGTGAATCGCCCTGGTACATAATGCTGTGGGAAATCCTGCCCAATGCGCGCGGACCACTGATCGTCGACGCCTGCCTGCGCATCGGCTACACCACGATCCTGCTCGGCACGCTGGGGTATTTTGGCCTCGGTCTTGCACCCGAGAGCCCGGACTGGGGCACGGCGATCAAGGATGCCAGCCGGCTGCTGCGCTCCTTTATCCACCCGGCGCTGCCGCCGACGATCGCGCTGATGAGCTTCGTGCTGGGGCTCAACCTGCTCGCCGATTCCCTGCGTGAGCAATCGATGAAGGATTGACGGTGGGATCGATCCCAGATCCCACTTGGCTAAGAACTAGGATTGGAGCGACCCATGAACGAGGCAGTTCGAAATCCGGCTAATCCGACCAACGGGCCGATCATCGAGATCGAGAACCTGTCGATCTCCTTTTTCACGCGCAAGGGCGAGATACCGGCCGTCATGGATTTTTCCTGCACGGTCATGCCCGGCGAGGCGATGGGCATCGTCGGTGAATCCGGCTGCGGCAAGTCGACCGTGTCGCTCGGCATCATGCGCGACCTCTCCAACATCGGGAAGATCGTCGGCGGCAAGATCAAGTTCCAGGGCAAGGACATGGGCGAGCTCTCCGATGAGGAGCTGCGCGCCATCCGCGGCAACAAGATCGCCATGATCTACCAGGAGCCGATGGCAAGCCTCAATCCGGCGATGAAGGTCGGCCAGCAGCTGATGGAAGTGCCGTTGATCCACGACAAGGTGTCGAAGGAAGAGGCCTACAAGCGCGCGCTGGAAATGGTGCGCTCGGTCAAGCTACCCGATCCCGAGCGCATGATGCGCTCCTATCCGCACCAGCTCTCGGGCGGCCAGCAGCAGCGCATCGTCATCGCCATGGCGCTGCTGTCGAAGCCGGCGCTGCTGCTGCTCGACGAGCCGACCACGGCGCTCGACGTGACGGTGGAAGCGGGCATCGTCGATCTGGTCAAGGGGCTGGGCGAGAAGTTCGGCACCTCGATGATCTTCGTGTCGCACAATCTTGGCCTGATCCTTGAAACCTGCGACCGCATCACGGTGATGTATTCGGGCGAGGCGGTGGAGACCGGCAAGATCAAGGACGTGTTCGACCGGATGCGCCATCCCTATACGCAAGGGCTGTTCCGCTCGATCCCGCTGCCGGGCGCGGACAAGAATTCGCGGCCGCTGATCTCGATCCCCGGGCAATTGCCGCTGCCGCATGAGCGGCCGAAGGGCTGCAATTTCGGCCCGCGCTGCCACCATTTCGTCGAGGGCGTCTGCAACGCGGCCGAAATCCCGATGGTCGAGGTCGCGGGCCACGAAGGCCATTTCTCGCGCTGCGTGCGTTTCAACGAGATCGACTGGGAAGCCCTGCCGCCAGGCGCCAAGAAGGTCAACGAGCGCGTCGTGCCCGGCGCGCCGGTGCTCAAGATCGAGGATCTCAGGAAATACTACAAGGTCGGCGGCCGCGAGGTGTTCGGCTCGAGCGAGGGCCGTGTCGTCAAGGCCAACGAGACGATCTCGTTCATGGCGCGCGAGTCCGAGACCGTCGCCATCGTCGGCGAATCCGGCTGCGGAAAGTCGACGCTGGCCAAGGTGCTGCTCGGGCTGGAGACGGCGAGTTCCGGCAGCGTGACGCTGGGCAACAAGGAAATCCAGTCGACCGGCATCGAGAGCCGCAGCGTCGACACCGTGTCGTCGATCCAGATGGTGTTCCAGAACCCGTTCGATACGCTGAACCCCAGCCATTCGGTCGGTTCGCAGATCATCCGCACGCTCGAGAAATTCAATGTCGGCAAGACGGTCGCCGACCGGCGCAAGCGCATGCTGGAGCTGCTCGACCTGGTGAAGCTGCCGCGTGCCTTCGAGACGCGCAAGCCGCGCCAGCTTTCCGGTGGCCAGAAGCAGCGCATCGGCGTGGCGCGTGCCTTTGCCGGCGACGCCAAGGTGGTGGTGGCGGACGAGCCGGTGTCGGCGCTCGACGTGTCGGTGCAGGCGGCGGTGACCGAACTCCTTATGGACATTCAGCGCAAGAACAAGACCACGATGCTGTTCATCAGCCACGATCTTTCCGTGGTGCGCTACATCGCCGACCGCGTCGTCGTCATGTATCTGGGCTATATCGTCGAGCAAGGCACGACCGACCAGATCTTCGCGCCGCCCTATCACCCCTATACCGAGGCGCTGCTGTCGGCGATCCCGATCGCCGACACAAGCGTGATCAAGAAGCACATCGTGCTCGAAGGCGACATCCCGTCGGCGATGAACCCGCCATCCGGCTGCCCGTTCCAGACACGCTGCGGCTACAAGAAGCTGGTGCCGGACAATCTGTGCGAGACGAAGGTACCGCCGGTGAAGCATCTTGGCGATGGCCATATGAGCCTGTGCTGGCTCTCCGACGAGGTGCTGGCAACGATGGAACCGGTGATCAAGTTCGACAAGGAGCATGCCGCCCATGAAGGCGTGCCGGACGACGCGCCGCATGGCGAGGGTCCGGGATTTGCCGGCACGCCGCCGAAGCGTCCGCGCGGCAAGAAGCCGAGCTAACCAGCACAGGGGCAATATCGCTTGCTGGTGCATTGCTCCGCAGCTTCGTCATATCTCATATGTGTCAAGGGACGACAGGCGACGTTCCCTTGAATATCTCCGTCCACTGCCTTATGTGATGCGTGATGTTTGATGCGCGGCAAGGAGACGTATTGTGAGAACGACGCTTGCAATCGATGACGATGTCCTCCTTGCAGCCAAGGCCATGGCGCGGCAGCAGGATCGCAGCATTGGCGAGGTCATTTCCGATCTGGCTCGCCACTCGCTGCGCAGGCCGCAGGCTGGCGGCGAACGCAACGGTATCCCCTTACTTTCGTCGCGGTCCGACGGCCCGATAGTCGATCTCGAAATGGTCAATGCGCTTCGCGACGAACTGCCGTGACCTTCCTGTTCGACGTCAATGTCTTGATTGCCTTGATCGATCCGGCTCATGTCGCGCATGAAGATGCCCATCGGTGGTTCCAATCCACAGGGCATTTGTCATGGGCTACATGTCCCATTACCGAAAATGGTGTCATCAGGATTTTGAGCAACCCGAAATATCCCAATTCTCCGGGTTCGCCCGCTGTCGTTGCGCAGATTGTCGGCAAGTTGCATGCCCTTTCAGGACACCAGTTCTGGTCGGATGACATCAGCCTCGTCGGTTCCAGCGACATTGATGCAGCCAGGATCCTAACCTCGGCGCAAGTAACGGATAGTTATTTGCTGGGGCTCGCCAAGGCGCGCGGCGGCAAATTGGCGACGTTTGACCGAAAGCTGTCGACGGCGGCGGTAAGGGGAGGAAAGCCGATCCTCCATCTGATCCCGAGCGAATGAATCGCTGAGGTCTATCGCGACCCCAGGGCAATCTCGCTTTTCCGTAGCGGCAGCTGATTTCACTTGGCCGTGAAATGCCCCGGCAAAGTCAATTGCCGCATTGCTGCAACTGAACGGCGTAATCGCGAGCCATCTTGTCGGTGGCCCGGGCATAGCCCTGGACGCCGGCGTCGCCACGGTTGCCGCGGCCATAGGCGGTCCAGCCGAGATAATAGGCGAGATAGAGATTGTAGGTGTCGTTGCGCGCGACGCCGAACGTGTCGGCGGTCTTGGAATGGTACCAGCCGACGAAATCGACGGCGTCGGCGAATTTCGTCCGCCGTGCCGCCCAGTTGCCGGTTTCGTTCTGATATTGCGACCAGGTGCCGTCCAGCGCCTGGGAGAAGCCGGTGGCGGACGAGACGTGCTTCCACGGGATGAAGCCGAGAAGCTTGGTGCGTGGCGGCCGGGCGTTGCTCTTGAAGCCGGATTCCTTGCGCACCGTCGCCATCAGCACGGGCACGGGTACGCCGTATTTCTGCTGCGTGCGCTCGGCCGCCGACTGCCAATTGTCGAACCACCCGTCATTCTGGTCGAAGACGGCGCAGACATTGTTGATGCGGCTGGGCGCCGTCGCGCAGGCCGAAAGCGCCAGCAGCACGCCAATCGCTACAATTTTACTAAAACTCGACCTACGCATCGGCAGACCAATAAGCCGAAATCATAAAGGGAATCTTGCTGCCGGTGTTAACCGCTCGTCGGCGCGTGCGCTTCAGACAATGCCATATTGAAAATCCGACTTGTTCTGTCGCTTTTTCTAAATTCCTATTGCAGGAATGCCGCCTTGGCTAAAATCACGCCCGCAAACGACGTATTTCTGACAGCTTGGCCGGTTTGCCGAGGCTTTGATGCCGGCATGAACGAACCAAGACGCAAACGCGGCGCCGAGCGCACTAGCAACCGGGGGCCGGCGCCCATTCCACAGTTGCCGCTCAGGCGCGTCGTTAATCCCTATCCGCCCATGGCCTTGCTGTCTCCAGACCAGATCGAGGCGATCCATCAGGCCTCGATGCATATACTGGAGAATTTCGGCATCGAGGTGATGAGCCCGCGGGCGCTGGCGCTTTTCGAGAAAGCCGGCGCCAGGGTCGACCACGCCTCGGCCAATGTCCGCATCGATCGCGGCATGGTCGATGAGGCGCTGAAGACGACGCGGTCCAACTACCGCCTGACACCGCGCAATCCTGCCAACACCATCCATCTCGGCGGCAACACCATCAATTTCACACTCGTCGCGGGGCCGCCCAATGTGCATGACATGGAGCGTGGCCGCCGGGCGGGCAATCTGCGCGACTATGCGGATCTCACGCGGCTGGCGCAGCATTTCAACTGTGTCCATATGCTCGGCAACCAGGTCTGCGCGCCGGTCGAGCTGCCGGCGAATTCGCGTCATCTCGACACTTATTTCACAAATCTGACCCTGACCGACAAGAGTTTCCATGTCTCGGCGATCGGCCGGGGCAGGGCGCTGGACGGCATCGAGATGATGGCAATCGCGCGCGGGCTGACGCTGGACCAGATGGCTGACGACCCGGGCATCGCCACCATCATCTCGGTCAATTCGCCGCGGCGCTTCGACGAGATGATGGCCGAGGGGCTGATGACGATGGCCGAGTTCGGCCAATCGGTGGCGGTGACGCCGTTCACGCTGATGGGGGCGATGAGCCCGGTGACGCTGGCCGGCGCGCTGGCGCAGCAGAATGCCGAGGCGCTGTTCGGTGTCGTCCTGACTCAGCTCGTGCGTCCCGGCGCACCGGTCATGTATGGCGCCTTCACCTCCAATGTCGACATGAAGTCGGGTGCGCCGGCCTTCGGCACGCCGGAGAACACCAAGGCCAACATCGCCTCGGGACAGTTGGCGCGGCGCTATGGGCTGCCATACCGCACAACACCGGGCTCGGCCTCAAACGCCGCCGACGCGCAGGGCGCCTACGAGACGCTGATGGCGCTGTGGGGCGCGGTACTCGGCCACGGCAATCTCGTCTACCACGCCGCTGGCTGGCAGGAGGGCGGGCTGACGGCGTCGTTCGAAAAGTTCATCATCGATGTCGAGATGATCCAGCACATGATGGAGTTCCTGCGCCCGATCGTGGTCGACGAGGCCGAGCTTGCCATCGATGCGCTGGGCGCGGTGCCGACCGGCGGCCATTTCTTCGGCGAGCCGCATACGCTGGAGCGCTATGCGACGGCCTTCTACCAGCCGATGCTATCCAACTGGCAGAATTTCGAAGCCTGGCAGGAGGCCGGCGGGCTCGACGCCACCGCGCGCGCGACCCGGCTGTGGAAGAAGGCGCTGGAAGATTATGTCGAGCCGGCGATGGATATCGCCGTGCGCGAGGCGCTGGAGGCCTATGTGGCCAGGCGCAAGGAAGCGATCGGGCAGGGCGAGCCGTGATTTTCGCAGTTCCTGGCGCTGCCTTTTGGATTCACTTTATCTCTTCAATCCACTGAAATAACGAGAAAAACCCATGAAATCGCATGCAAAGGTCGTGGTCATTGGCGGTGGCGTCGTCGGCTGCTCGGTGTTGTTCCATCTTGCCCGCCACGGCTGGACCGATGTGGTGCTGCTTGAGCGCGACGAACTGACTTCGGGCTCGACCTGGCATGCGGCGGGCGGCATGCACACCATCAATGGCGATCCCAACGTCGCCAAGCTGCAGAAATACACGATCAACCTCTACAAGGAGATCGAGGAGCTTTCCGGCCAGGCGACCGGCGTGCACCTGACCGGCGGTGTGCTTCTGGCGGCGACCGAGGCGCGGCTCGACTGGCTGCGCGGTGTCGTTGCCAAGGGCCGCTATCTCGGCATCGATCTCGAGGAAATCTCGCCTAAAGAGGCGGCCGAACTGATGCCGCTGCTCGACCCAAAGCAGTTCGTCGGCGCCGTCCGCAACAAGGAGGATGGCCACCTCGACCCCTCGGGCGTCACCCACGCCTATGCCAAGGCGGCGCGCAAGCTGGGCGCCGAGGTCGAGCGCTTCACCAAAGTCGAGGACATCGTGCGGCGGCCCGACGGGATGTGGCGCGTGATCACCAACAAGGGCGAGGTGGTGACCGAGCATGTCGTCAATGCCGGTGGCCTGTGGGCGCGCGAAGTCGGCCGCATGGTCGGGCTGGAGCTGCCGGTGCTGGCCATGGAGCACATGTACCTGATCACCGAGGACATGCCGGAGGTCGCCGCATGGAACCAGAAAACCGGCACCGAAATCATCCATGCGGTGGATTTCGACGGCGAGCTCTATCTGCGCCAGGAGCGCGGCGGCATGCTGATGGGCACCTACGAGAAGGCCAACAAGCCGTGGTCCGAATACCAGACGCCGTGGAACTTCGGCCACGAACTGCTGGAACCGGATATCGATCGCATCGCGCCGTCGCTGGAAGTCGGCTTCCGGCATTTCCCGGCCTTCCAGAACACCGGTATCAAGCAGATCATCAACGGCCCCTTCACCTTCGCGCCGGACGGCAACCCGCTGGTCGGGCCGGTGCGCGGCCTGCCCGGCTTCTGGGTCGCCTGCGGTGTCATGGCCGGCTTCTCACAGGGCGGTGGTGTCGGCCTGGCGCTGTCGAACTGGATGATCGAGGGCGATCCCGGAGCCGACATCTGGGCGATGGATGTCGCGCGCTACGGCGACTGGGCGACGATGGCCTACACCAACGCCAAGGTGCGCGAGAACTACTCCAGGCGCTTCTCGATCCGCTTCCCCAATGAGGAACTGCCGGCCGGGCGGCCGCTGAAGACGACTCCGGTCTACGACCTTCTGTCGGCCAAGGGCGCGCAGTTTGGCGTTGCCTACGGGCTGGAGGTGCCGCTGTGGTATGCGCCTGAAGGCGTTAAGGACGAGTTCTCCTGGCGGCGTTCCAGCGATTTTACCCATGTTGCCGGCGAAGTCGCCGCGGTTCGCGACGGCGTTGGCCTGTCGGAGATTTCGAGCTTCGCCAAATACACGGTGACCGGCGAGGGGGCGGCCGCATGGCTCGACCGCATGCTTGCCTGCAAACTGCCCAAACCCGGCCGCATGACGCTGGCGCCGATGCTGAAGCAAGACGGCAGGCTGATCGGCGATTTCACGCTGGCCAATCTCGGTTCCGAAGGCTGGTTCCTCGCTGGCTCCGGCATTGCCGAGCAGTATCACATGCGCTGGTTCGAGGCGCATCTGCCCGGGGATGGTTCGGTTCGCATCGAGGCGCAGGGAGCGAAACTCACCGGCCTTGCGATTGCCGGGCCGAAGGCGAGGGATGTGCTGGCCAAGGTCAGCCGCGCCGACGCGTCCAATACGGCGTTTCCCTTCATGGCCGTCGCAAAGATGGATATCGGCATGGCGCCGTGCCTGGTCGGCCGCGTCAGCTACACCGGCGATCTCGGTTACGAGATCTGGGTGGCGCCGGAATACCAGCGTGCTGCGTTCAACGCGCTGATGGCGGCCGGCGAGGAATTCGGTATCGGCCTGTTCGGCTCGCGGGCGCTGAACGCCCTGCGGCTGGAGAAGAATTACGGCTCATGGGGGCGCGAATACCGGCCGATCTACGGACCGCTGGAAGCCGGGCTCGACCGCTTCGTCGCCTACGGCAAGGAGGCGGACTTCATCGGCAAGGCGGCGGCGCTGGCCGAGCGCAAGCAAGGCGGCAAGTTGCGGCTGCGCGCCTTCGTCGTCGATGCCGACGACGCCGACGTCATCGGCGACGAGCCGATCTGGTTCGGCGGTGCTGTGCGCGGCTGGGTGACGTCGGGCGGCTATGCGCATCACTCGAAAAAGTCGGTCGCCGTCGGCTATGTGCCGAAGGAGATCGCCGAGGAGAGTGACGGCTTCGAGATCGAGCTGTTGGGCAAGCGCCACGCTGCGCGCATGCAGGCCACGCCGCTGTTCGATGCGAATTTCGAGCGGATGCGGGGGTGAAATCCACCCCCTTGTCGCGCATCAAGCGTTTCGGCGATTGTCCAACGCGAACGCGCCGGGGCCGGCAAAGAACAGATAAAGGAAGATGAAGCAGAAGGAGATCGCCGCATCGCCGCCGTTGTTGACCGGGAAGAAATCGCGCGGCATGTGCGCCATGAAATAGGCGATCGCCATCTCGCCGGCCAGGAGGAAGGCAACGGGCCGAGTGAACAGGCCGAGTGCCAGCAGGATGCCGCCGGCGAATTCGAGGATGGCGGCGGTCGTGGACAGCCCGGAGAGGGCGTGGGGATCGGCGCTGACTGGGAAGTTGAACAGTTTCTGGCTGCCATGCTCGATGAACTGCAGGGCGGTCATGATGCGCAACACGCCGAGCGCCTGCGGCTGGTATCTGGAGAGGCTTTCGAAAAGCTTCATGATGACTCCATTTTTCAGTCCGCTTGGCCATAGATTATCAGCCGGCGATGAACCATTCACTTCCCATGGCACGCCATCAACAATGGGTGACTGGTAATGTTCCCCAGTTTGATCCTTCATATTGTTCCCGCAAGGGTTGCATTCCTATCGCCATGGTTGTATTAGCGTGAACAGTCTAAAAATGAGGGTTCCCTTTGCCATGAAAAAAGTCGTCGTCGGCCTCTTCGCTCTCCTTGCAGGAACCAGCTTCGCCATGGCCGAGGACGCCGGCTGCGAGGCCTTCAAATGGCCGGTGACGCGGGAACAGGCACTGTTTGCCGCGCCACCAGCGACACCCTCAGGGGCGGCCCTGGCAGTCGGCGCCGCGGCTGACCTGGGGCTGGTGCCAGTCGAGAAGGCCGGCTTTACGCTGCCGCCCGAACGTGCCCCGGCACAAGGCACGTTCGGCGCTGTCGCCAGCGTGGAGGTGCCGCCGGACGGGGTCATACAGATAAGCCTGTCGGGCGAGGCCTGGGTCGATGTCATTCAGGACGGCCACGCCATCAAATCGGCTGGCTATAGTGGCGTGAAAACCTGCCCCGCCATCCGCAAGAGCGTGCGCTTCAAGCTTACGCCCGGTCCGGCCACCGTGCAGTTCAGCGGAGCAAAAAAGGCTGAGTTGAAGGTCGCGGTGCTGACGCCGGAGTAACCTTACGAAACTTCGTTCAAAAAATAGCAGGAGTCTGCGGGACAGTGCCCCCTCTGTCCTGCTGGACAGAGGGGGCAACAAGGGGTGCTAGCCTTCAGAAGTTGGCAAGTTTCCGTATGCAGCGCTTACCGCACCGGCGCCATCAGTGCGAAATGCGCGCCTTGCGGATCCTGGCATTGCACGATCCAGCTGCCGCCGGGGACCTCCATCGGCCCCATCAGGATCTTGCCGCCATTGTCGGTGACGCGTTTGGCCACCGCGTCGATGCCGGTGACGTTGAAATAGAACTGCCAGACCGGCACCGGGATCTGCTGCGGCTTGTTCATGATACCGCCGCCGGATTCGGGGCCGGCCGTGAAGGTCTGGTAGGTGCCCATCGGACCCATGTCGAAGTCGCCGGCATTGGCCCAGCCGAACTGGTCGGAATAGAAATCGAACGCGGCCTTCCAGTCGCTGGTGTAGAGTTCGTGCCAACCGATATGGCCCGGCGTGCTGGCCGGCATGACAGGCTGGTCGGGGCCGTTCGGCTGCAGGAACATGAAGGTCGCGCCCTGCGGATCGGCAACGACGGCAAAGCGGCCGACGCCTGGAATGTCGGCGGGCTGGCGATGAACGGAGCCGCCGGCTTTCTCCAGCGATGCCGTGGAGGCGTCGACATCCTTTGTATGGATATAGCCGAGCCAGGCCGGCGGCATGCCCATCTTGGCCGCATCCTCGGGCAGCGTCATCAGGCCGCCGACGCCACGCTCACCGACATTCATGACGATGTAACGCGGCATGCCGGGAGCCGCGTCGAAGGGCTGCGCCGTCCAGCCGACAACGTTGGTATAGAACGCCTCGGCTGCATCGAGGTCTGATGTCATCAACTCGTACCAGAAGAAGTGCATCGGGGATTTGGGCATTTCGGGTCTCCTCACCTTTGCGTCGATCGTCGTCCGATCCATCCTAGGACGATCTTCACGACGGAAATCCGACATCCGCCCGAACAACAATGTCTTTAGATGCCAGGCGTTCCCCGGTTGCGCATCCGGCGGTTTTCGATTTCTCTGCGGTGACGAGGGGGTTGTCGTCCATGCGCCTTATGTCGCTTACGCCCGAGCTTGTCGCGCTGTGCCATCGGGAAGAGGCCGATCCGGGTCCCGATCCGAGCTGGACCGAGATGAACGACGGTGACTTCCGGACCCTTGCCTTGCGGCTCTCCGACGAGGCGGACGAGGGACCGCTGTGGGTGTTCGCCTATGGGTCGCTGATCTGGAAACCGGAATTCGAATCCGTCGAACAACGGCTCGCCACGGCCTATGGCTGGCACCGCTCGTTCTGTCTCGACATGGTGCGTTGGCGCGGCAGCGCCGCGCAACCGGGATTGATGATGGCGCTCGAACGGGGTGGACGCTGCAACGGCGTGATCTACCGTCTGCCGGAGGGCGAAAAAACGGCGCAGATCGAAAGGCTGCTGCGGCGCGAGATCAGCGACCACGAAAGCATCGACACCGTCCGATGGCTGCCCGTGCATACGGCGCAAGGTGCGCTGCGGGCGCTCGGCTTCTGGGTCGGTGTGAAGGGCAGGGGTACGTCGCTGAGCCAGCCGCTGGACAGGGTGGCAAGCGTGCTGGCCAGGGCCTGCGGGCATATCGGCTCCGGGGCCGAATATCTCTACAATACCGTCAGCCATCTCGAAGCGTTCGGCATTCATGACCGCAATCTGTGGCGATTGCAGAAACTGGTCGCTGACGAGATCCGGACCATCCATGCTCGGGCCCTCGATCCAGTTCACTCGGCCATCCCGCAAGAGCAACTGCTCAAAGTCATAACATGAGTGTAATAGTCATATTATTCTTCAGTCTTTTCAGTCTCTTGCGCCGAAAATTGACCAATTGATAAAAAAATAAAACGTGCTAGCCTTCCCCAAAACGAAAAACATGGGGAACTGACGATGCCAGAAGGCCAGTTCAAAGAGGGTATTGCCGGCGGCCGGCTTCAGGCCGACCAGTATGCGGACAATTTTTCCGACCTGCATCCACCGCTCGATCACCACGAGGCGCTGGTCGAATCCGATCGCTGCTATTTCTGCTACGACGCGCCGTGCATGAACGCGTGTCCGACCTCGATCGACATCCCGCTGTTCATCCGCCAGATATCGACCGGCAATCCGATCGGCTCGGCCAAGACCATCTTCGACCAGAACATTTTGGGCGGCATGTGCGCCCGCGTCTGCCCGACCGAGACGCTGTGCGAAGAGGTCTGCGTGCGCGAGGTGGCGGAGGGCAAGCCGGTGCAGATCGGCCGCCTGCAGCGCTATGCCACCGATGTTGCGATGGCCGAGAACAAGCAGTTCTATCCGCGGCCCACGCCGACGGGCAAGACGATTGCCGTGGTCGGCGCCGGGCCTGCCGGCCTCGCCGCCGCGCACCGGCTCGCCCGTCACGGCCATGACGTAACCATCCTGGAGGCACGGCCGAAGGCCGGCGGCCTCAACGAATACGGCATCGCCGCCTACAAGAGTGTCGACAATTTCGCCCAGGCCGAAGTCGACTATGTCACTTCGATCGGCGGCATCGACATCCAGAACGGCAAGGCGCTCGGCCGCGACTATCAGCTCTCCGACCTGATCCGCAATTACGACGCGGTGTTCCTCGGCATGGGGTTGGGCGGCGTCAATGCACTGCGCGCCGAGGGCGAGGAAGCCGACGGCGTCACCAATGCGGTGGAATTCATCTCCGAACTGCGCCAGGCCAGCGATCTCTCGAGCCTGCCGGTCGGCCGGCGGGTGGTCGTCATCGGCGGCGGCATGACGGCGATCGATGCCGCCGTGCAGTCGAAGCTGCTCGGCGCCGAGGAGGTGACGATCTGCTACCGGCGCGGCCAGGAGCATATGAACGCCTCCGAGTTCGAGCAGGATCTGGCTGCCGCCAACGGCGTCACCATCCGCCATTGGCTGCAGCCGAAGCGGGTGGTTGCCAATGGCGGCAAGGTCAGTGCCATCGAACTCGAATACACCGCCATGAACGGCGACAGGCTTGCCGGCACCGGCGAGACGCTGACGCTCGTTGCCGACCAGGTATTCAAGGCGATCGGCCAGAGCTTTGTCCCGACCGCTCTCAACGGCAGCGGCGCATCGATCGAACTCGAAGCTGGCCGCATCAAGGTCGATGCGGAAGGGCGGACCTCGCTGGCCAAGGTCTGGGCAGGCGGCGACTGCATTTTTGGCGGCGACGACCTGACCGTCTCGGCCGTGGCGCAAGGCCGCGATGCGGCGGAAAGCATCAACAGGAACCTGACGCAGGGATAGGGATCATGGCCACAGTGGAACCGGGCATCGCCCGTCACTACGAGATATCTGGCCTGGAGCAGCGCATCCTTGCCGCGCTCGCCGATATGGGCGTGGACGTTGCCCATCTGAGCGTCAGCGATCTCGAAGCGATCGATGAATTTCACATCGGTGGCGTGGCAGCCACCAGGGAACTCGTCGATCAGATGGGTTTGAAGCCGGCTGGCAGGCTTCTTGACATCGGATCGGGTATAGGCGGTCCGGCCCGCTTTGTCGCCAACAGTGCCGACGCCGATGTCACCGGCATCGACCTGACGCAGAGCTATGTCGACGTCGCGACCAGCCTGTCGAAGCGCACGGGAATGGCGGACAGGACGCGCTTCGTCCAGGGCAGCGCACTGGACATGCCGTTCGGTAATGCCAGCTTCGATGCGGCAATGATCCTGCATGTCGGCATGAACCTTCCCGACAAGGCGAAGCTGATGAGCGAGGCCGCCCGTGTTCTGCGGCCGGGCGGCGTCTTTGCCGTCTACGATGTGATGCGGCTCAAGCCCGGCACACTGACGTTTCCGCTGCCATGGGCATCGGACGAAACCATGTCCTTTGTCGCCACGCCCGACGACTATCGATCGGCCGCCACCACCGCGGGCTTCTCGGTGACGTCGGAACGGCCACGCGGCGCCTTTGCCGTCGAATTCTTTGCCACGATGCGCGCACGGATGGCTGCCGCTCAGGCCGACGGCACAAAGCCGCCGCCTGGTGTTGGCCTGATCATGGGCGGGGATGCCCGCACCAAGATCGCCAATATCACCGCCGCGCTTGAAGGTGGCATTCTTGCACCCGTGGAAATGCTCCTTCGTCTCGGTTGAAAGGGACCTGTCATGGCTGACATCCGCAACAATTTCGTCGGCATCAAATCGCCCAATCCGTTCTGGCTGGCCTCGGCGCCGCCGACCGACAAGGCCTACAATGTCATCCGCGCCTTCAAGGCCGGCTGGGGCGGCGTGGTGTGGAAGACGCTGGGCGAGGAAGGGCCGCCTGTCGTCAACGTCAACGGCCCGCGCTATGGCGCGATCTGGGGTGCCGACCGCCGCCTGCTCGGCCTCAACAACATCGAGTTGATCACCGACCGCGACCTGCAGGTCAATCTGCGCGAGATCAAGCAGGTCAAGAAGGACTGGCCCGACCGCGCCATCGTCGTCTCGCTGATGGTGCCCTGCGTCGAGGAGAGCTGGAAGGCGATCCTGCCGGTGGTCGAGGAGACGGAAGCCGACGGCATCGAGCTCAATTTCGGCTGTCCGCACGGCATGTCGGAACGCGGCATGGGCGCGGCCGTCGGCCAGGTGCCGGAATATATCGAAATGGTGGTGCGCTGGTGCAAGCAGAACACGCGCATGCCGGTCATCACCAAGCTGACGCCCAACATCACCGATGTGCGCAAGCCGGCGAGGGCCGCGCTTGCCGGCGGCACCGACGCGGTGTCGCTGATCAACACCATCAATTCGATCACCGGTGTCGATCTCGACAGTTTCGCGCCGCAACCGACCATCGACGGCAAGGGTTCGCATGGCGGCTATTGCGGTCCGGCGGTGAAGCCGATCGCCATGAACATGGTGGCCGAGATCGCACGCGATTCCGAAACCCGCGGCCTGCCGATCTCCGGCATTGGCGGCATCACCACCTGGCGCGATGCGGCCGAGTTCATGGCGCTCGGCGCCGGTAATGTGCAGGTCTGCACGGCGGCGATGACCTATGGCTTCAAGATCGTGCAGGAGATGATCGCCGGTCTCGAAAACTGGATGGACGAGAAGGGCCATGCCACGCTCGACGATATTATCGGCCGCGCCACGCCCAACGTCACCGACTGGCAGTATCTCAACCTCAACTATGTCGCCAAGGCGCGTATCGACCAGGACGCCTGCATCAAATGCGGCCGCTGCCACATCGCCTGCGAGGACACCTCGCACCAGGCGATCACCAGTCTGGTCGACGGCGTCAGGCACTTTGAAGTGATCGAGGCCGAATGCGTCGGCTGCAATCTGTGCGTCAATGTCTGCCCGGTCGACAATTGCATCACCATGGAGCCGCTGGCCGCCGGCGCTCTGGACCAGCGTACCGGCAGGCCGGTGTCGCCGATCTACGCCAACTGGACCACGCACCCGAACAATCCGATGGCCAAGGTGGCGGCGGAGTAGGGTTTCGTCGCGAGAAGAGCGCCGAGGGCGCAGCAGCTTCCCTGCTCCCCGTCACTATACGGGGAGAAGGTGCCGGCAGGCGGATGAGGGGCGGCGCGACCTTTGGGATGACCTGCCCACCAGTCGCCCCCGCAACTTCGCAAATCTCCTGCGTCACTGACGTCTGGCGCAATCGCCCTGGGTTCGCGCGGGTCGATTTTGTAAGGGCTCAAAAATTCGATTGCAAAGTCGGCGCTGCCCCTCATTGCCCTGCCGGGCATTTCTCCCCGTATAGTGACGGGGAGAAAGAGGCTGTCATCGCCGCTTTCGCCAATCACCAGCGTATTCTCGTTTCGAAAGCAGAGGACTCTCCATTTTCCTATTGCAGATAAAAAATATCCACGATAATGTATATCCATGAATAGGAGATCAATCCCATGAAGCTGGGCGAGGGCGTTGAAGCGGCCATCCACTGCGCGGCCACGCTGGCCAGCGTCGAGGGCAACAGCACCATGCCGGGCGCAGCGCTCGCAGAGTCCTTCGGGCTGTCGCCGAGCTATCTCCTGAAACATCTCAACATGCTGAGCGCGGCGCATATCCTGGAATCGGTGCCGGGCCCGGCGGGCGGTTACCGGCTGGCGCGGCCGGCCGAGCGCATCACGCTGCTCGACATCGTGCTGGCCATCGAAGGACGCGAGCCGGCGTTTCGGTGTGGCGAGATCCGCCGCAACGGCCCGGTCAAGCTCGATGCCTCGGCCTACGTCAAGCCCTGCGGCATCAACGCCGCGATGCTGAAGGCCGAGCGCGCCTATCGAGCAGCACTCGCCGAAACGAGGCTGTCCGACATCGTGGCCACTTACCAGGCGGAAGGCGATCCGAGATCGCTCGCCGCGAGTTGCGCCTTCGTCGAGCGCCACCAGCGGCCGCAGAAATCCGATCCCAATTCCCAACCACGTGAAAGGACAAGACAATGAAACAGAGGCTGCAATTTTTCGCCAAGGCGCCCGAGATCATGAAGGCGGTGTCGGCGCTCAACAAGGCGGTCGACGAATGTGGACTCGAGGTGAGCCTGCTGCACCTGATCAAGCTCAGGGCCTCGCAGATCAACGGTTGCTCCTATTGCGTCGAGATGCACAGCCGCGAGGCGCGGCGCGACGGCGAAACCGAGCAACGGCTCTATCTGGTTTCGGCCTGGAAGGAATCGCCGCTGTTTTCCGAGCGCGAACGCGCCGCCTTGGCCTGGACCGAGGCAACGACCCTGATCTCCAACAATGGCGTTTCGGACGAACTCTATGCGAGCACGCTCGAGCATTTCTCGGAAGAGGAACTGGTCAAGCTGTCGGTTGCGATCGGCATGATCAACACCTGGAACCGGCTTTGCATCCCGTTCCATGCCATTCATCCGATGCCGGCTGCCAAAGCAGCCTGACCGTCCGGTTTAGCAATGGAGCGCCGTCCGAGAGGGCGGCGCTCCAACTGTTTTCAAAGGGGAGAGTCTGATGCCGATCGATTTGCCTTCGACCTTGTTGTTCCTCGGCCGCCTGTTGCTCGGCGGCGCTTTTGTCCTCGCCGGCCTGCGCAACATCCAGAACGCGGCCTTCCTCACAGGGCTCATGGCCGCGCGCGGTGTGCCGCGGGCGCGGTTGGCGCTGTGGGCCGGCATCGTCCTGCAGATCATCGCCGGCGCGCTGGTGATGGCGGGTCTGTGGACCGCGCTTGCCTGCGCGGTGCTCTTGCTGTTCCTGGTCGCCGCCACGCCGATGTTCCACAATTTCTGGGATCACCAGGGTCCGGACCGCGCGGCGCGCATCAACGGCTTCGTCGGCAATGTCGCGCTGGGCGGCGGTTTCCTGGCGCTGATCGCGCAGTCGCTCTGAAGGCCGAAGCTAGGCCGCGAACCGCAGCCCGCCGTCGCAAGTCAGCACCTGGCCGGTCATGAAGCCGTTGGAGACGAGGAAGGCTATCGCCGAAGCGACGTCGTCGGCGCGGCCGATCCTGCCGACCGGCGTCTTGCCGGCATATTCAGCAAAGACCGCCTGCCGCTGCTCGTCCGGCAGAAAATCCCACCAGGGCGTGTCGATGACGCCGGGAGCGACGACATTGACGCGCAGCGGCTTTAGCTCGACGGCCAGGATCGGTGTCACGGTCAGCAACATGCCGTTGACGGCACCGATGCCGGCAACGCCGGGCATGGTGGTCTGAGCTGATACCGCCGATATGAAGGTCACCGATCCGAATTTGTTGAGTGTCGGCAATGCCGCCTGCAGGCAGGACAGTTGCGGCCGCACCTTCTCCTCGACGCCGCTGCCGATATCGGCGAGATCGAGGGTGTGGAACGGGCCTAGGCCCTTGCCACCGCTGGCCGCCAGAACAAGGTGGTCGAACGGACCGAGGCGCTCGAAGAACTGGCGGACCTCGTCCGGCTTTGAAGCATCGAATGCTGCCTTGTCAGCAGCACCGCCAAGGCTCTTCCAGGCGCCGTTGAGCTTATCCTGGTTGCGCCCGGTGATGGTCACCTTCATGCCCGGGCCTAGCAGTTTTCGCGCCGTCGCCAGGCCGATGCCGGACGAACCGCCGATGATGACTGTGTGTTCAGTTCCGTCGGTCATGAATGCTGTTCCTTCGATTTTGTGGAAGCCTGGCCGACAAGGTCGAGGCTCAGACTTCGCAATTGTTGTCGTGCTCCGGCGTCGTAGGCCTGGGCGTCGGCGCGCGCTTCTCGCAGGCCATCGAAATAGAGGCCGCTGCGGCCTTCGAGTGCTGGCGACGTGGCGAGATTGACGATGGCGTCGGCACCGGTCTCGACCGAGCTCCATGGCGTGACCCCGGCCTGCCGGACCATGGTGGTGTTCATGTAGCTCGCCGGATGCAGCGCGTTGACGGTGACCCCGGTGCCTTTCAGCTGCTCGGCCAGATCGACGGTGAACAGGATCTGCGCCAGCTTGCTCTGGCAGTAGGCGCGCACGCCGCTATAGCCGTGGGTCAGCATGACATCGCCGAAGTCGATCGCCTGTTGGCCGGCGGAGGCGACATTGACGATGCGCGCTGGAGCACTCGCCTTCAGTAGTGGCAGAAGCTCCGAGGTCAGCAGGAAGCCGGCGAGATAATTGACCGCGAAACGCAGTTCATGGCCGTCGCCGCTGATCTGCCGTTTGGCGCCGGCCGTACCGACGCCGGCCTTGTTGATGAGGACGTCGAGCCGGTCTGTTCGGGCACGCACGGCCTCGGCTAGGCGGCGAACCTGCGCCAGGGAGGCGAGGTCGGCGGCGAAGAACTCGGCCTTGCCGCCGGCGGCTTCGATGTCGGCGACCGTTGCCTTGCCGCGCGCAGCATCGCGGCTGTGTACCAGGATGCGGGCGCCGGCCCCGCCCAGCTTTTGCGCGACGACGCGGCCAACGCCGTCGGTCGAGCCGGAGATGAGGATAGTCTTGTCTTTCAGATCCATGTTTGGCAGGTCCATGTTTGGGGCCTCCTGTCTGCTGCTCCCGCCGCAAGATGGGACATCGGGCCGATCTCAAACAGTTCAAACTTTATCCTGGTATCGGTACTGCTATAATAGACGCATGGATGCTCCCTCACATTCCGCTGAAGACAGCCGCCGGCGCGAGCTTGGCGCCTTCCTGCGCTCGCGCCGAGAAAGGCTGACGCCGTCCGCAACGGGCATCGCCACGGGCCTCAGGCGTCGCACGCCGGGCCTGCGTCGCGAGGAGGTGGCGATGATCGCCGGCGTCGGCACGACCTGGTACACCTGGCTGGAACAGGGCAGGGACGTGCGCCCATCGGTGGAGGTGCTGACCGCGCTGAGCGAGGCGTTGCGCCTCGACGCCATCGAGAAGCGCCATCTGTTCATCCTTGCCGGCCGCCAACAGCCGGAGCGCCGCGTGGCCGCACCGGAAAAGGTCGATGGCGCCTTGCTGCACATGCTGCAGAGCCTTGTCCTGCAACCCGCCTATGTCGTCGGCCGGCGCTGGGATGTGCTTGCCTGGAACCCGGCGGCCGTCGCGGTGTTCGGCGATTATGGCCTGCTTGAGGGAGATGCCCGCAACATCGTCCATATGGTCTTCACAAATCCGCACCACCGCCGCTTGCTGGTCGACTGGGAGGAGCTTGCCCGCGTGGTGCTCGCATCGTTTCGCGCCGAAAGCGCCAAATATGTCGGCGACCCGGACTTCGACCGGCTGATCGCGCTGATGATGCGATCGAGCCCGGAGTTCCGCGACTGGTGGCCCCGGCGGGACGTGGCCCGAAGGCTGGCTGGCCTGAAGCACGTCCGGCACCCCACGGCCGGCGCGATGGCCTTCGAGCATATGAGCCTGTCGATCGACGATGGTTCCGACATGCGGCTGGTCGTTTACACGCCGCTCGCCGAGCAGAACTCGATCGCCAAGCTGCAGGCTTTGCTGGACGCGCTGCCGGCCAAGCGGCGCAGCGCCTGAGCGATCGTGGCAAGGCCGAAATCAGCCCTTCGGCTTCAGTCCTTCGAGAAACAACTGCTCCAGGAAACGCGCCGCATCCTCGAAGCGGCCGTCGCCGCCACGGTTCGGGCCGAGCACGGCGCGGACCTGGACGTCGAAATCGGCGTAATGCTGCGTGGTTGCCCAGATCGAGAAGATCAGGTGCCAGGGATCGGTCCTGGCGATCTTGCCGGCGCGCATCCAGCCCTTGATGACGGCGGCCTTCTCGTCGACCAGCGTCTTCAGCTCGCCGGCCAGCAGCGGCATGATGCGCGGCGCGCCTTGCAGGATTTCGTTGGCGAACAGCCGGCTCTCGCGCGGAAAATCGCGCGCCATCTCCAGCTTGCGCCTGATGTAGCTCCTGAGTTCCGTCATCGGATCGCCGATGTCGTCGAGTTCCCTGAGCGGCGCCAGCCATGTGTCGAGCAGGCGCTGCATCAACGTCTCGTGAATGTCTTCCTTGCGGCGGAAATAATAGAGCAGGTTGGGCTTCGACATGCCCGCGGCTTCGGCGATCTGGTCGATGGTCGAGCCACGGAAACCGTTGGTGGAGAATACCTCGAGGGCTGCCTCGAGGATCAGTTCGCGCTTTTCCTGCTGTATGCGGGTGCGGCGAGGGGCTTCCGTGCCGGTGTTCACCGTTGCAACACCTCGTGTTCAGGATCATCTGGACCAATTCTCTGGACCAGTTTTTCCCCAGGCTGTGGAACGCACTTCAGGAGCCGCATTTCCGCTAGTAATCCCTTGACCGCCGACAGGGCGGTGCTAACGTTTGTCCAATCGGTCAAAAATTTGCGTAGCACGAAAGCGCGGCAAAGACCAAGCGTTGGACGCACCGAAACAGATTACAAGGGGAAGTCTTGGTCATGTCCAACCGGCTGAAAGTCACGCCGAACGATCTCAGCGCATTCTGGATGCCGTTCACGGCAAACCGGCAGTTCAAGCAGGCGCCACGCATGTTCGTGTCCGCCAAGGACATGCACTACACGACCAGCGATGGCCGCAAGGTGCTGGACGGCACCGCGGGCCTGTGGTGCGTCAATGCCGGCCACTGCCGGCCGAAGATCACAGAGGCGATCCAGCATCAGGCCGCCGAGCTCGATTACGCGCCGGCCTTCCAGATGGGCCACCCCATCGTGTTCGAACTGGCCAACCGGCTCGTCGACATCGCGCCCAAGGGCATGGACCATGTGTTCTTCACCAATTCCGGTTCGGAATCGGTCGAGACCGCGCTGAAGATGGCGATCGCCTATCACCGGGTGAAGGGCGAGGGCTCGCGCACCCGCCTGATCGGCCGCGAGCGCGGCTATCACGGCGTCAATTTCGGCGGCATCTCGGTCGGCGGCATCGTCACCAACCGCAAGATGTTCGGCACGCTGCTCGGCGGCGTCGACCACATGCCGCACACCCATTTGCCGGAGAAGAACGCCTTCTCGAAGGGCGTGCCGGAATATGGCGCGGAGCTCGCCAACGAACTGGAGCGCATCGTTACGCTGCATGACGCTTCGACCATCGCCGCCGTCATCGTCGAGCCGGTCGCCGGTTCCACCGGCGTCATCCTGCCGCCCAAGGGCTACCTCGAGAAGCTTCGCGAAATCTGCACCAAGCACGGCATCCTGTTGATCTTCGACGAGGTCATCACCGGTTTCGGCCGTCTCGGCGCGCCGTTCGCCGCCGATTATTTCGGCGTCACGCCCGACATCATGACCACTGCCAAGGGCGTCTCCAACGGCGTCATCCCGATGGGCGCGGTGTTCGTGAAGAAGGAAATCCACGACGCCTTCATGACCGGCCCGGAGCACATGATCGAGTTCTTCCACGGCTACACCTATTCGGGCAATCCGGTCGCCTGCGCCGCCGCACTCGGCACGCTCGACACCTACAAGGAAGAGGGGCTGCTGACCCGTGGCGAGGAACTGGCACCCTATTGGGAAGACGCGCTGCATTCGCTGAAGGGCGAGCCGCACGTCATCGACATCAGGAATATCGGCCTGATCGGCGCGATCGAACTGGCGCCCATCGCCGGCAGCCCGACCAAGCGGGCCTTCTCGGCCTTCGTCAAGGCGTTCGAACGCGGCGCGCTGATCCGCACCACCGGCGACATCATCGCGCTGTCGCCGCCGCTGATCATCACCAAGGGCCAGATCAACGAATTGATCGACCATGTGCGCGAAGTGCTGAGGTCGATAGATTGAAGATTTGGGCGCGGATATCCCTCCCCCTCGAGGGGAGGGTGGCCGCGAAGCGGTCGGGTGGGGTCCGTGCGACCGGGCGCCGACCTGATCTTTTGCCGCGAGGCTGCCTCTGATGCCCCGTACCCGCGTGAGCTTCGAAATGCGCCAGAAAGCGCGTGCGCTTCGAGTTCACGCGACCAAGGGCGAATCGCTGTTGTGGTACGAGCTGCGCGAGCTGAAAGCGGCTGGCATCAAGTTTCGCCGCCAGTGCCCGATCGGCCCCTATATCGTCGACTTTGCTTGCCTCGGGGTAAAGCTGATCGTGGAGGTCGACGGTGATATGCACGAGCATGAGAAGGGCAAACGCCACGATGCCGCTCGTGATGCGTATCTGCGTTCGCTCGGCTTTGATGTCTTTCGTGTTGACGAGCCCGATGTCATAAATAGCGCGTGGCATGTCGCGCAGGTGGTCAAGGGGAAGGTCGAGTCTATGTCAGGCGACCCCACCCGACCGCTTCGCGGCCACCCTCCCCTCGAGGGGGAGGGGGACGTTGGCGCCCCGCAATCGATAGGGTTTTAGAGCATGGCCGCACCCGGCGAGAATCTGCGAATCAATTCAGATCGTTTGTGGGATTCGATCATGGAGATGGCGAAGATCGGTCCCGGCATTGCCGGTGGCAACAATCGCCAGACCGTGACCGACGAGGACGGCGAGGGCCGGCACCTGTTCAAGCGCTGGTGCGATGCGGCCGGGCTCGAAATGGGCGTCGACGAGATGGGCACGATGTTTGCCCGCCGCGAAGGCACGGACCCCAGCCTGCCACCGGTCTATGTCGGCAGCCATCTCGACACGCAGCCGACCGGTGGCAAGTATGATGGCGTGCTCGGCGTGCTCGGCGGGCTGGAAGTGGTGCGCTCGCTCAACGATCTCGGCATCAAGACCAAACATCCGATCGTCGTCACCAACTGGACCAACGAGGAAGGCGCGCGCTTCGCGCCGGCGATGATGGCATCCGGCGTGTTCGCCGGCGTGCTCGACCAGGCCGATGTCTACGAGCACACCGACAAGAACGGCAAGAAGTTCGGCGAGGAGCTGGAGCGCATCGGCTGGAAGGGTTCGGAGAAGGTCGGCGACCGCAAGATTCACGCCTTTTTCGAATTGCATATCGAGCAAGGCCCGATTCTCGAGGACGAAGATATCGACATCGGCGTCGTCACCCACGGCCAGGGCCTGAAATGGCTGCAGGTGACGTTGACCGGCAAGGAGGCGCATACCGGCTCGACGCCGATGCCCAAGCGCCGCAATGCCGGGCTCGGCATGGCCCGGGTGATCGAACTGGTGCACGAGATCGCCATGGACTACCAGCCCGACGCCGTCGGCGCGGTCGGCCATATGGAGGTCTACCCCAATTCGCGCAACATCATCGCCGGCCGCACCGTCTTCACCATCGATATCCGCTCGCCGGAGAAGGAAGTGCTCGACGCCATGGATGGCCGTATCCGCGAAGGCATCGAGACGATCTGCGATGCACTCGACATCCAGTACAAGATCGAACAGGTCGGCCATTTCGATCCGGTGACCTTCGATGCCGGCTGCGTCAAGGCGATCCGCGATGCCGCCGAACGGCTTGGCTACACGCACCGCAACATCGTTTCCGGCGCTGGCCACGACGCCTGCTGGATCAACCGCGTCGCTCCGACCGCCATGGTGATGTGCCCCTGCGTGGATGGGTTGAGCCACAACGAGGCCGAGGAGATCACCAAGGAATGGGCGAGCGCTGGCGCCGACGTGCTGTTCCATGCGGTGGTGGAGACGGCTGTCATCGTGGAGTGAATTCAAAGATTTACCTTCCAAACGCCGCTCGCAAAGAAGCGCGAAGAGAACCAGGGAACAAGAAAATGACCAAAGTCATCAAGAACGGCACCGTCGTCACCGCCGACCGCACATGGAAGGCCGACGTGCTGTTCAGCCACGGCAAGATCGTCGCCATCGGCTCGGATCTGCATGGCGACCACGAGTATGACGCCACCGGCTGTTACATCATGCCGGGCGGCATCGATCCACACACCCATCTCGAAATGCCGTTCATGGGTACCTATTCGGCCGACGATTTCGAATCCGGCACGCGGGCCGCCCTTGCCGGCGGGACGACGATGGTGGTCGATTTCTGCCTGCCGGCGCCGCAGCAATCGCTGCTCGAAGCCCTGCAGATGTGGGACAACAAGACCTCCAAGGCTGCCTGCGACTACTCCTTCCACATGGCGGTCACCTGGTGGAGCAAGCAGGTGTTCGACGAGATGGCAACCGTCGTCGACAAGGGCATCACCTCGTTCAAGCACTTCATGGCCTACAAGGGCGCGCTGATGGTGGATGACGACGAGATGTATGCGTCGTTCCAGCGCTGCGCCGACCTTGGCGCGCTGCCGCTGGTGCACGCCGAGAATGGCGACGTGGTCGCGGCCCTTTCGCAGAAGCTGCTGGCAGCCGGCAATAACGGTCCGGAGGGCCACGCCTATTCGCGTCCACCGGAAGTGGAAGGCGAGGCGACCAACCGTGCCATCATGATCGCTGATATGGCGGGCGTGCCGCTCTATGTCGTGCATGTCTCCTGCGAGCAGAGCCATGAGGCGATCCGCCGGGCGCGCCAGAAGGGCATGCGGGTGTTCGGTGAGCCGCTGATCCAGCATTTGACGCTGGACGAGAGCGAGTATTTCAACAAGGACTGGGACCATGCGGCGCGCCGCGTGATGAGCCCGCCCTTCCGCAACAAACTGCACCAGGATTCGCTGTGGGCCGGCCTGCAGGCAGGCTCCCTGCAGGTGGTCGCGACCGACCATTGCGCTTTCACCACCAAGCAGAAACGCAACGGCGTCGGCGATTTCACCAAGATTCCGAACGGCACTGGCGGCCTCGAGGATCGCATGCCGGTGCTGTGGACCAAGGGCGTCAACACCGGGCGGCTGACAATGAACGAGTTCGTCGCGGTGACCTCGACCAACATCGCAAAGATACTCAACATGTACCCGAAGAAGGGCGCCATCGTCGAAGGCGCGGATGCCGACATCATCGTCTGGGATCCGAAGCGGAAGAAGACGATTTCCTCGAAGAAGCAGCAGTCCGTCATCGACTACAACGTGTTCGAGGGCGTCGAAGTGACCGGCCTGCCGCGCTTCGTGTTCTCGCGCGGCGAACTGTCGATCGAGGAGGCCGAGGTCAAGGCCAAGCCCGGCCATGGCCAGTTCGTCGGCCGTGAGCCCAACGCGGCGGTCAACCGGGCGCTGTCGACGTGGAAGGACATCACCGCGCCGCGCAAGGTGGAACGGTCAGGCATCCCGGCGACGGGGGTCTGAGCTTGGCGCGTTCGGCCGCGCTGCTCTCGGTGGTCTTGGCGGCTGTTGCCGGTGGTCCGGCAAGCGCGGCCGGCCTGCTGCGTGGTTCCTGGGGCAACGATGTCGGCTGCGCCGGCGTGAAGGCCGGCTACCAGGACAGTGATGCCTATATCCTGCTGACCGCGGAAGGCATCGAGACCTATGGCAGTGGTTGCCGGTTCGACCAGCAATTGACGTCGGCGCGCGGTACGCAATCGCTGCATTCGACCTGTTCCGCCGAGGGCGAGGCGGGAACGACGGTCGAAACAATCCTGGTCACCAACAAGGGAGAGGCTGGCTTCTTCGTCACCATTCCCGGCCTGGAAGAACTGGGGCCGCTGCAATCATGTTCTTGACGTTGAGCAATGGGGGAATGAGCATGCGTGGTTATGGTCTGTCTGTTGCGATGGTTGCCGTTCTGGCTGCTGGCCAGGCTTTCGCGGCAGGCATCGACCTGTCGAAACCCTATGGCGACAAATATGGCTGCATCAACCGCAACGGCCAGGAAGTCGCCGCCGATCAGATGCTGCTTTTGACCGCCAAGGAATTGATCACCGCCGCCAGCGCCTGCACGTTCACGAAGACGCAAACGCTGGCTGACGGATCGCTCGTGGCGACCGCGACATGTGAGGCGGAAGGCGAAGAAGGGCAGGAGCCGACCAAATTCACCATCAAGCGCAGCGCCAAGAACGCCAAGAAGCTGACGGTCGCCGATGAGGACGGCAATGTGATGGGGGAAGTCGCGCGGTGCAAATGACCGCGCTCCCGTCAGCGTCAGGCGACCAGCGCATCCAGTTCCGGCAGCAGGACGACGCTTTCCTGTTCATTGGGATCGGTGCGGGCGATGACGGCCGAAGACGGGGCGTTGCTCAGATTGGCCGGAAGATGCGGCACGCCGGCCGGAATGTAGAAGAGATCGCCGGCCTTGACGACGATGTGATGTTCGAGCCTGTCGCCGTACCAGGTATGGACCTCGCCGGAGAGCACGTAGATCGCCGTTTCATGGTTCTCGTGCAGATGCGCCTTGGCGCGAGCGCCGGGCGGCATGGTGAGCACATGCATGCAGATGCCGGAGGAGCCTACCGACTCCGTTGCAATACCGGCGAAATAGGTCAAACCCTGCTTGCCTTCATAAGTGCTTTCAGGGCGGATAAGATGACAAGTGGGTTTGGGCGACATCGGGGAAACTCCGGGCGTCGATTGAGCGAAACAGGGCCAATGGGACAGGGCGAGTGGAAAACAACATCGCGATAAAAGCAATCGGAATCCGGCCGGCGCCCCTGTGGCGGGAACAGGCAGGCCGCGGCCGATGACAGGGATTTCGCCAGCCGTCGTCGCGGCAAGCAAACTTGGCCTCACTTTCCAGACCAATGACGGACCGGTCCAGGCGCTGTCCAACGTCGACCTGACCATCGGCAAGGGCGAGTTCGTCTCCTTCATCGGGCCGTCGGGTTGTGGCAAGACCACCTTGCTGCGCGTCATCGCGGACCTGGAGAAGCCGACCTCGGGAACGATCTCGGTCAACGGCATGACAGCAGAACAGGCGCGCGAGAAACGCGCCTATGGCTATGTCTTTCAAGCCGCCGCCCTGTTTCCCTGGCGCACCATCGAGCGCAACGTCGCGCTGCCGCTCGAGATCATGGGGCTGTCCAGGGCCGAGCAGGGCGAACGGATCAAGCGCACGCTCGACCTCGTCAACCTCGCGGGTTTCGAGAAGAAATATCCCTGGCAGCTGTCCGGCGGCATGCAGCAGCGCGCCTCGATCGCCCGCGCGCTGGCCTTCGACGCCGACCTGCTTTTGATGGACGAGCCGTTCGGCGCCCTGGACGAGATCGTGCGCGACCATCTCAACGAGCAATTGCTGGAGCTGTGGGGGCGCACCAACAAGACCATCTGCTTCGTTACCCACTCCATTCCCGAAGCCGTCTACCTGTCGACACGGATCGTCGTCATGTCGCCGCGCCCGGGCCGTGTCAGCGACATCATCGAATCGACACTGCCGAAGGAGCGGCCGCTCGACATCCGCGAGACGCCGGAATTCCTGGCAATTGCCGCGCGCGTCCGCGATGGCTTGAGGGCAGGGCACAGCTATGATGATTGAGCGGGCGGGAGATGAGTTCCCTCCTCTCCCCCATGGGGAGAGGGTGGCCGGAGCGAAGCGGAGGTCGGGTGAATCCAACCACGCCTTCGTCATCCTAGGGCGGAGCCGACGCGAAGCGGCGTGCGCAGACCCTAGGATCCATGCCGTGACGCCGGCCGAAGGGTGCAAGCGGCTGAGAATACCCGCCTCGCAGAGCGAGGCGCAGGGAGCCATATTCCGCGCCGCTGCGGGTCGGACAGGTAACGGCATGGATCCTAGGGTCTGCGCCGCGTCGCTTCGCTCCTTGCTTCGCCCTAGGATGACGAAGAATGGGTGGCANCGGCATGGATCCTAGGGTCTGCGCCGCGTCGCTTCGCTCCTTGCTTCGCCCTAGGATGACGAAGAATGGGTGGCATCGCTCTCTCCCGTTGGCGAGAAGAAGGGAATGTCCCTGATGGACACCTTCCGCGACAAGCTCATCCCGGTCACCTCCATCCTCTTGGGCGTGGTCGTGCTCTGGTACGTCTTCGCCGTTATCCTCAACGCGCCGTTCCAGCGCGATCTCGATAGCCGTGCCAACGAAACCCCCGGCACCGTAGAATTCATCGGCAGGACGCTGGCGCAGCCGAAGCCGACGCTGCCGGCGCCGCATCAGGTGGCGGTGAATTTCTTCGAAAACACCTTCCTGCGGCCCATCAATTCGAACCGCAGCCTCGTCTATAATGCCTGGGTGACGCTCTCCTCGACGCTGCTCGGCTTCACCTTCGGCACCGCGCTCGGCATCATCATCGCCGTCGGCATCGTGCATGTGGCGACGCTCGACCGCAGCCTGATGCCGTGGATCATCGCCTCGCAAACGATTCCGATCCTGGCGGTGGCGCCGATGATCATCGTCGTTTTGGCGGCGGTCGGCATCACCGGGCTGATCCCGAAGGCGATGATCTCGACCTATCTGTCCTTCTTTCCGGTGACGGTGGGCATGGTGAAGGGACTGCGCTCGCCCGAGATCATGCATCTCGACCTCATGCACACCTACAATGCCAGTGCCTCGCAGACCTTCTGGAAACTGCGCGTGCCGGCCTCGGTGCCGTTCCTGTTCACCTCGATGAAGGTGGCGGTGGCGGCAAGCCTGGTCGGCGCCATCGTCGGCGAACTGCCGACCGGTGCGGTCGCGGGCATCGGCGCCAAGCTGCTCGCCGGCGCCTATTACAGCCAGTCGATCGACATCTGGTCGGCGCTGGTTGCCGGTTCGATCGTGGCGGCACTTCTGGTCATGGTGGTCGGCATTGCCGGGCGCCTCGTCGACCGCGCCATGGGCGGGAGGCCGGCATGAACTGGCTGAAGCCATCCTGGCAAGCGGTGCTGGCGATCGTGCTGTGCGTGATCGCAGTGGCGCTCGGCGCGATGTCAAAGCCGGAAGCGGCAGCGCTCGCGGACCCGACCGCAAGCATCAACTATCCCTACCTCGGAACGAAGAGCTTGATGCTCGGCTTGGCCATAGTGGCGGCGCTGATCTCGATGATCAGGATTCCGTCGCTTGCGGAAGCCGTCGTCCTGTTTGCCGGCGCCCATCTCGTCGCCTGGTTGCTGATCTCAGGCATTGCAGGTTTTGAAGGCTCGGCACTGGCACCGTACTTTCTGCTGCTCACGGCGGCCTGGCTGCTTGGCTGGCGTTGCGTGGCGGTGCTGTCGGGGCTTCGCCCGATGGCAAATTGGGCCCGCACCGCGCCCCGCCTGATCATTCCGGCCATCTTCGGTGCCTGGATCCTGATCATTTGGGAAGCGGTAACGCGTGGCGCCGGCATTCCCTTCATCCTGTTGCCGCCGCCGAGCGCCATCGGCGCGCGCATCGCCGGCTCGCTGCCGACACTCGGCGCCGATGTCCGGCAGACCATCTTCAAGGCGGTAATCTTCGGCTACGTCGTCGGCAGCGGCGCCGGCTTCATCACCGCGATCCTGGCCGACCGGGTGCCGTTCCTGCGGCGCGGGCTGCTGCCGATCGGCAACATGGTGTCGGCACTGCCGATCATCGGCGTCGCGCCTATCATGGTGATGTGGTTCGGCTTCGACTGGCAGTCCAAGGCGGCTGTCGTCATCATCATGACCTTCTTCCCGATGCTGGTGAACACGGTGGCCGGCCTCGCCGCTTCCGGCCATATGGAGCGCGACCTGATGCGCACCTATGCGTCGGGCTATTGGCCGACGCTCATCAAGTTAAGGCTGCCGGCCGCAGCACCTTTCATCTTCAACGCACTGAAGATCAACTCGACGCTGGCGCTGATCGGCGCCATCGTCGCCGAGTTCTTCGGCACGCCTGTCGTCGGCATGGGCTTCCGCATCTCGACCGAGGTCGGGCGGATGAACATCGACATGGTCTGGGCCGAAATCGCAGTTGCAGCACTTGCGGGTTCGGTCTTTTATGGCGTGGTCGCTCTTGTCGAAAGAGCCGTCACGTTTTGGCATCCCTCTGTCCGTGGTGGATAGGGGCGGTGGGTTTAGGGCACTAACTTCAGAGGGTAAAAAAATGAAAAGACTGATTATTCCTGTTCTGGCCGGCGCGATGTCGCTCGCCGCGTTCCAGGCAATGGCCGCCGACAAGGTGACGTTGCAGCTGAAATGGGTCACGCAGGCCCAGTTTGCCGGCTACTATGTCGCCAAGGCCAAGGGTTTCTATGAGGCCGAGGGTCTCGACGTCGACATCAAGCCCGGCGGTCCCGACATCGCTCCCGAGCAGGTGATCGCCGGCGGCGGCGCCGACGTCATCGTCGACTGGATGGGCGGCGCGTTGGCCGCCCGCGAAAAGGGCGTGCCGCTGGTCAACATCGCCCAGCCGTTCAAGAAGGCCGGCATGGAGCTGGTCTGCCCGAAGGACGGTCCGATCAAGACCGAAGCCGACTTCAAGGGCCACACGCTCGGCGTCTGGTTCTTCGGCAACGAATACCCGTTCTACGCCTGGATGAACAAGCTCGGCCTCAAGACCGATGGCGGCCCCGACGGCGTCACCGTTCTCAAGCAGAGCTTCGACGTCCAGCCGCTGATCCAGAAGCAGGCGGACTGCATCTCGGTCATGACCTACAACGAGTACTGGCAGCTGATCGATGCCGGCTACAAGCCGGAACAGCTGACCGTCTTCAATTACTCGGCGATGGGCAACGACCTGCTCGAGGACGGGCTCTATGCCTCGGAAGACAAGCTCAAGGATCCTGCCTTCGAGGACAAGATGGTGCGTTTCGTGCGCGCCTCGATGAAGGGTTGGAAATACGCCATCGACAACAATGACGAAGCCGCAGGCATCGTCATGGACGGTGGCGGCCAGGACGAGAACCACCAGAAGCGCATGATGAGCGAAGTCGCCAAGCTGATCGACAACGCCGACGGCAAGCTCGATCCGGCGACCTACGAGCGCACCGCCAAGGCGTTGCTCGATCAGAAGATCATCACCAAGGAGCCGACCGGCGCCTACACGACCGCGATCACCGACAAGGCGGTCAAGTAAGCGGCACGATCCGCTTCATGCGAATGCGAAAAGGGGCGGGCGACCGCCCCTTTTTGCGTGGCCAGTCACAAATGCGTGTGCAGGGAAACATTGCGGCGCCTGGCCGTTAGGTTGAGCGTGCGTGCGCCTAGGTCGGTGCGAGGCATGCCAAAGCCAATCGGAGGTTCTTCATGCGCACACAATCTTTTCTGCCAGTGCTTTCGGCGCTGGCCGTTTCGACCGCTTTCCTGTTCGTGTCCCCGGCTCTTGCCGAAACGGTGAAATACAAGGCGACGCTCGACGGCAGCCAGCAGAGCCCGCCCGTCACCACCAAGGGCAAAGGCACCGCCACCCTCACCTTCGACACCACCAAGAAAAAGCTTAGCTGGAACGTCAAATATTCCGGCCTCAGCGGACCGGCTTCGGCCGCGCACATTCATGGCCCGGCCGCGATGGGTGCGAATGCGGACCCCGTCATCCCCTTCAAGAAGCTCAAGAGCCCGATCAAGGGGTCGGCGACGCTCACCGATGCGCAGGCAGCCGACCTGGAGGCCGGCAAATATTACGTCAATGTCCACACCAAGGCTAACCCGGACGGCGAGATCCGCGGCCAGATCGAAAAGGCGATGTAGTGTAGTCGGCGAGAGGCAGCAGGCTGCCTTTCGCCTTAGCCCTTGTCGCGGATCTGCGTCATTGTCCGGGTCGGCGTGATCGCCTCCGGATCGAGCCGGATTTCGACGATCGCCGGCTTGCCGCTGGCGCGGGCACGCTCGAAGGCGGCTGCGAAATCCGCCGTCCTCTCCACCGTCTCGCCATGGCCGCCATAGGCGCGGGCCAAGGCGGCGAAGTCGGGGTTCTTGAGATCGGTGGCGACCACCCGGCCGGGATATTCGCGCTCCTGGTGCATGCGGATGGTGCCGTAGATGCCGTTGTTGACGACGACGACGACGATCGGCAGGTCGTACTGGACCGCGGTGGCGAATTCCTGCCCGTTCATCAGGAAGCAGCCGTCACCGGCGAAGGCGACGACGGTGCGGTCCGGGAACAGATCCTTGGCGGCGACCGCAGCCGGCGTGCCATAGCCCATCGAGCCCGATGTCGGCGCACCCTGAGTGGCGAAGCGGCGGAAGCGGTGGAAGCGATGCACCCAGGTGGCGTAATTGCCGGCGCCATTGGTGAGGATGGCGTCGTCGGGCAGCATCTTCTCCAGATAATTCATGATCGGCCCCATCTGGACCGGGCCGGGGCCGCTCTCCGGCGGTGTCGACCAGTCGAGATAGGCGGCGTGCAATTTGGCGGTCTCATCGGCCCAGCTCGGCGCGGAGGCCGGTTTGCGCCCGGCGAAGGCTTCGACGAAGGCGGAAGGCGAAGCGTTGATCGCCAGTGTCGGCCGGTAGACGCGGCCGAGCTCGCCGGCGTCGGCATGGACATGGACCAGCGTCTGGTCGGGGTAGGGGCTTTTCAGCAGCGTGTAGTCGGAGGATGGCATCTCGCCCATGCGACCGCCGATCAGCAGCACGAGGTCGGCTTGCTTGATGGCGGTGGCCAGTTTCGGGTTGATGCCGATGCCGACATCGCCGGCATAGTTCGGATGCAGGTGATCGAACAGCATCTGGCGGCGGAAGGAGCAGCCAACCGGCAGCGACCACGCCTCGGCGATCGCGCGTATCCGTGCCACGGCCTCCGCGTCCCAGCGCGTTCCGCCGAGAATGACGAAGGGACGCTTGGCTTTGCCCAGCAGTGTTTCCAGCGCACCGAGTTCGGCTTCCCCCGGTCGGGTTTCAACGGGCGTGTGCGGCAAGGCTATGGGCGCTTCGACGACGCTGGTCAGCATGTCCTCGGGCAGCGAGATGACCACGGGACCCGGACGGCCCGATGTCGCCACCGCGAAGGCGCGGGTGACGAATTCGGGAATGCGCGCGGCATCGTCGATCTCGACCACCCATTTGGCGATGTCACCGAAGAACCTCTTGTAATCCACCTCCTGGAAAGCCTCGCGCTCCTTGGCGTGGCTGGCGACCTGGCCGATGAACAGGATGACGGGTATCGAATCCTGCATGGCGATGTGGATGCCGGCCGACGCGTTGGTGGCGCCCGGACCGCGGGTGACGAAGCAGATGCCTGGCTTGCCGGTCAGCCGGCCATGGCAGTCGGCCATCATCGCCGCACCGCCTTCCTGGCGGCAGACAATGGTGCGGATCTTGGAATCGTGCAGCGCGTCGAGCACCGCGAGATAGGATTCGCCGGGCACGCAATAGATGCGGTCGGTGCCGTTGGCTTCGAGCGCGTCGACGATGAGTTGTCCGCCGGTCTTCATTTCCCAGACCTCTCCAGTTCGGCAAGGATTTCTTGCGTGTGCTCGCCGAGGCGCGGCGAGGGACGCTCATAGACGAGCGGTGTGCCCGACATCACCATCGGCGCGCGCACCGAAGGCAGGCGGTTGCCGTGACCGTCGTCGAGGTCGAGCCGCATGCCGCGCGCAATGGTCTGCGGGTCGGCGAACATCTGGCCGATCGTGTTGATCGGGCTCGCCGGCACGCTCGCCGCTTCCAGCTTGGCCAGCAGCGGGTCACGATCCCAGCTTTTCAGCGCCTCGATCATGTGCTCGCGCAACTTGACCCGGTTGGCGACCCGCGCCGGATTGGTGGCGAAATCGGGATTCGCCGGCAGTTCGTCCAACCCGATGGCGGCACAGAATTTGGCGAACTGGCCGTCATTGCCGACCGCCAGGATGATGTGGCCATCCCGGACCGGCACCACCTCGTAAGGAGCGATGTTCATATGCGCATTGCCCATCTGCACCGGCGACTTGCCGGAGACGAGATAGTTGAGGTTCTGGTTGCCGAGCGCCGAGATCTGGGTGTCGAACAGCGCCATGTCGATGTGCTGGCCTTCGCCGGTCTGCTCAGCGTGGCGCAGGGCTGCCTGGATGGCGATGACGGAATAAAGGCCGGTGAAGATGTCGGAGATGGCGACGCCGGCCTTCTGCGGTTCGCGGCCGGCCTCGCCGGTGATCGACATCATGCCGGCCATGGCCTGGATGATGAAGTCGTAGCCGGCGCGTGGCGCATACGGCCCATCCTGGCCAAAGCCGGTGATCGAGCAATAGACGAGGCGCGGGTTTGTCTTGCGCAGGCTGTCGTAGTCGAGCCCGTATTTCCTGAGCCCGCCGAGCTTGAAGTTCTCGATCAGCACGTCCGAGGTGGCGACCAGTCGGCGCACGGTCTCGGCACCTTCCGGTGTCGAGAAGTCGATGGCGATCGAGCGCTTGCCGCGATTGCAGGAATGGTAATAGGCGGCCGACAGGTTCTCGCCGTCATGGCTCATGACGAAGGGCGGTCCCCATTTGCGGGTGTCGTCGCCGCCATCTGGGCTTTCGACCTTGATGACATCGGCGCCGAGATCGGCGAGCAACTGCCCGGCCCAGGGCCCGGCAAGGATGCGGGCGAGTTCGACGACGCGGACGCCTTTCAGGGGTGGTTCGGCCATAAATCACCAGAATTGGTCGGAACCGCAGCCTCTATCAACACCTTGTGCCGCTGTCACGGCCCTTGCGATGGGCCAAACCCTTTCAAGCCTTCAGCACGCCGTCGGCCCAGGCGGCGAAATCGTCCATGATGGCATCGCGGTTCACCTCGTTCAGGCTTTCGTGGCGGGTGTCTGCGTAAACCTTTGAAACGAGATTCGAAAAGCCCATCCTGCGCATGCGATTGGCGAGATGGGTGATGCCCTTGCCATAGTCCGAAGCCGGGTCCTTCTCGCCGCCGACAATGGCGACGGGAAGGTCGCGCCGCATACCGGCAAAGCCGGTATCCTTGCCGCCATTCAGCGCCATCGAGACCACATCGCGCCACATCGAGACAGAGGCGTCCCAGCCACACAGTGGATCGGCGATGTATTTGGCCACCTCGGCCTCGTCACGCGACAGCCAGTCGAACAGCGTTCGGTGGTTGGGCACTGCCTTGCCCCAGGCCTGGAAGGTGAGTTTCGGCAGCAGGCGCGACGGGACGTCGGAGCCCAGCCGCATCCGTTCCCAGGCAAGGATGCCGAGTGCCAGCTGCCCAAGCAGCCCTTGCGAGAAATTGCCGTTCCAGATTGCGGCTGCATGGACGCGCGGCGAATGGGCCAAAAGGTAGTTCAGTGCCACGGACGCGCCCATCGAGTGGCCGAAGAGGAAGACGGGAAGGCTAGGGCATTCGACGGCGATGAGATCGTGGATCGCGTCGACATCGGCGATCACCCTGGAAGGTCCGTCCTTGTCGGCGAACCTGCCGAGCGGCGCGTCGGGCGCCCTGGTCGCGCCGTGGCCACGATGGTCGTGGACATAGACATGGAAACCACGCTCGGCGAGAAAGTCAGCGAAACGGGCATAGCGCGCGGCATGCTCGGCCAACCCGTGATTGATGTGGATGACCGCACGTGGCCGGCCATAGGCCTGCCTGACCAGGAGATTGAGGTCGGCGCCGGTCGGCGAACGAACCAAGCGCTGCTGGCTGAATGGCATGGCCGCCCGGTCCCCCACCCGTGTCCTGTCTGTTACAGGACTTTGTTTGCGCCGGTGCCGGTTTTGCGTCAATCCGCCTTGCCTGCTTTCACACGACGATGTTTCTTGCGTTTGGCCAGCAAAATATCGCAATTCTGACATGGAGACAGCTTCAGTCTGTCGCCCACTTCTTCAGCCGGGGATTTCTCATGCGCATTGGTGTCGTTTTCGGATTGGCCTTGCTGGCGGCATCACTGACCGGTGCCGCGCATGCCGACGTCAAGATGAACGGCACCTTCGTCGCCGATGCCTCCTGTCCGGCGACACAGGCCATCAAGAACGGCAAGAACCCCGGCAACGTGTCGACCGACGCCGGAAAGAGCTACCAGTTGCTTGCCGGCAACAAGGATACGCCGACGCATTATCTGATCCTGGTGCCGGGCGCCGATCCGGAGCGCCGCTGGGTGAAGGTTTCCTGCGGTCATCTCTCGGGCAGCAATGCGGCGGCGGTGCCGGCGGCGCCGGGCGGGCAAGGCAAGTCCTCTGGAAAACCCGAATATGTCTTCGCGCTGAGCTGGCAGCCGGCCTTTTGCGAGACCAAGTCGAGCAAGACCGAATGCAAGGCGCAAAATCCGAACGAATTCGATGCCACCAATTTCACCCTGCACGGCCTGTGGCCGCAGCCCAACGGCAATTTCTATTGCCAGGTGCCGGCGAGCGACAAGGCCAATGACAATCCCGGTCACTGGAAGGATCTTCCGCCTGTCAATCTGGACGCGGGCACGCGCGCGGAGCTCAACAAGGTCATGCCGGGCACGGCTTCCCAGCTCGAGCGGCATGAATGGATCAAGCACGGCACCTGCTACGGCAAGACCCAGCAGGAGTATTTTTCCGATGCGCTCGGCCTGATGCGCGAGGTCAACAGCTCTCCGGTGCGCGATCTCTTCGCCAAGAGCATCGGCGGCAAGCTGACGGCGGACCAGATCCGCAGTGCTTTCGATACTGCCTTCGGCGCGGGGGCGGGGGACCGCGTGCGCGTCTCCTGCGTCATCGATCCGTCGAGCGGCAGGCGGCTGATCGGCGAACTGACGCTCGGCCTCGCCGGCCCGATCGGCCCGAACAGCTCGCTCAAGGATTTGCTGCTGGCCTCGGTGCCGACCAACAAGGCCGGTTGCCCGACCGGCACCGTCGACGCGATCGGGTTCCAGTGACGGGCTCTCTTCGCGCCTGCCGCAGCGAAAGGCGTGACAAACAGAGCTAGATCCGAGCGGACCTGGTCCAGGCGACCGCGGTGTCGGGCTCGTGGCCAACCGGCTCGCCGACGATGCGGTCGCGCCCGGTCGACTTCGCCTTGTAGAGGCGCTGGTCGGCGAGCGCGAACAGGTCGGCAAGACAGCGGGTCGTCTCGCCGACGCTGGAAACACCGGCGCTGACGGTCAGTTCGAAGCGGCTGGCGGCCGCCGATGCCTTGACGGCATGACGGATGCTTTCGCCAAACAGCCGGGCGACCGCATGCGGACGCGAGCTCAGGATGGCGAATTCCTCGCCGCCGATCCGGAACACCTGGTCCTCGGCGCTGGCCGCCTCGCGAAGCAAGGTCGCCAGCGCTTTCAGCACCTTGTCGCCCTCGGCATGGCCGAAGCGGTCGTTGATCGACTTGAAATGGTCGACATCGATGATCAGCAGGCTGAGCGGCCTGGCGGTGCGCAAGCTGACCTCGACGGAGGCCTCGCCGTCGGCGTCGAAGCGCCCGCGGTGCAGCAGGCCGGTCAGGCCGTCGCGGCCGACATGCTCGACCAGCGCTTCATAGCGTTCGCGATAGGTCAGCGTGTCGAAAATGTCGGTCAATCCACGCGGAACCGAAATCTCCCGGGCCTCGAACCATCTGAGGTAGGCGACGAGCATGGCGCTGAAGGTCAGCGCCGCCGCCATCTTGGCGAACCAGCCGCCGAAGAAGACCGCGATCGGCGCGCCGGCGACGAAATGCAGCGCGGTGAAGAAGCCCGCCTGGTCGAAGGTCAGCACGCAGGCGACGCAAATCAGGATGCGCGCGAACTGCGCCTTGCGCAGGGTGCGTCCAAGCTTTTCATAGAGCAGGATGATCAGGATGGCGTCGATGAACAGCAGCGTCGTGCCCCACACCATCAGCCAGCCCATCTCGTCGATGAAGCCGATATCGGGCAGCTTGCCGTCAGGGAGCGGTGCGATGGCGTGCAGACGCAAGAGCAGCACCAGCCCGATCATCAGCCCATTGCCGAGCAAGAGGCCGTAGATCGGCTGACGCACGGTGGCGGCGTCCTCCTTCATGTAGAGCAGGAGCAGCATCACCAGCTTGCCCGAAAACAGCACAGCCGAGCCCGGCGAGACCATTCCGAACGGCAAGGCGACGTAAAAGACGCTGGCGAGGTAGGTCTCGAGGAAATGCATGACGCCGAGCGCGCAGACGAAGACGCCAAGGCCGATGCGCTTGCGGAACCGGAAAAGCGTCACCATGACGCTGAAGTAGACGATCGCCTCGGCAAGGAGCAGGAAACTGTTCAGCACTGCCGTTCGATCCGATCTCTTTCCCGAAATCGCGGCGAGCCGGCGATTCCACCGCTCCTGTTTTGACGCCGAACGGTTAACCGGAGATTTCAGCGCGACCGGCGGCGGTGGAAAACTTCTCCCTTTCCGCGCGTGGCTTGCCTGATGTGGCAAAAGGATTGCCGTTCGGCCCGGCATCGCCTACATAGCGGCCAACCTCCATTCAATTCGACAAATCCATTCAGTTTTTCAGGGAAAGCGCGCGTGGCACGCCAGTTCATCTATCACATGGCCGGCCTCAACAAGGCCTACGGCACCAAGAAGGTGCTCGAGAATGTTCATCTGTCCTTCTATCCCGATGCCAAGATCGGCATTCTGGGCCCCAACGGCGCCGGCAAGTCGACGATCCTCAAGATCATGGCCGGCATCGACAAGGAGTGGAGCGGCGAGGCGTGGCTCGCCGAAGGCGCCACCGTCGGTTACCTGGCGCAGGAGCCGGCGCTCGACCCGAAGAAGACGGTGTTCGAGAACATCATGGAAGGCGTCGCCGCCAAGACCGCCATCATCGAACGCTACAACGAATTGATGATGAACTATTCCGACGAGACGGCCGACGAGTCGGCCAAGCTCCAGGACGAGATGGACCGGCTGAACCTGTGGGATCTCGAACAGCAGGTCGAAATGGCCATGGAAGCGCTGGGCTGCCCGCCCAAGGATTCCGAAGTCACCAAGCTTTCGGGCGGCGAGCGCCGCCGCGTCGCGCTCTGCCAGTTGCTGCTGCGCCAGCCCGATCTTCTGCTGCTCGACGAACCGACCAACCATCTCGACGCCGAAACCACGGCGTGGCTGGAAAAGCATCTGCGCGCCTATCCGGGCGCCGTGATGATCATCACCCACGATCGTTATTTCCTCGACAATGTCACCGGTTGGATCCTCGAACTCGATCGCGGCCGCGGCATTCCCTATGAGGGCAATTACACCAAATATCTCGAAGCCAAGGCCAAGCGCCTCAAGCAGGAAGGCCGCGAGGACGACGCCCGCCAGCGCGCCATCGGCCGCGAGCGCGAGTGGATCCAGTCGAGCCCGAAGGCTCGCCAGACCAAGTCCAAGGCGCGTATCCAGGCCTTCCAGGACCTGCTGGATGCAGCCGACAAGCGGCGGCCGAGCGATACCCAGATCGTCATTCCGCACGGTGAGCGGCTCGGCAATGTGGTGATCGAGGTCGACGGCCTGTCCAAGGGCTTTGGCGACACGCTGCTGATCGACGGACTGGAATTCAAGCTGCCGCCAGGCGGCATCGTCGGTGTCATCGGCCCGAACGGCGCCGGCAAGACGACGCTGTTCCGCATGATCACCGGCCAGGAAAAGCCCGATGCCGGCACGATCCGCGTCGGCGAGACGGTCAAGCTCGGCTATGTCGACCAGAGCCGCGACGCTCTTGATCCGTCGAAGACCGTCTGGGAAGAAATCTCAGGTGGAGCCGAAGTGGTCAAGCTCGGCAAGTTCGAGGCCAATACCCGTGCCTATTGCGCGTCGTTCAACTTCCGTGGCGGCGACCAGCAGCAGAAGGTCGGCAACCTCTCCGGCGGCCAGCGCAACCGGGTGCATTTGGCCAAGATGCTGAAAACAGGCGGCAATGTTCTGCTGCTCGACGAACCGACCAACGATCTCGATACGGAAACGCTGGCGGCGCTCGAAGACGCGCTGGAAAATTTCGGCGGCTGCGCGGTCATCATCTCGCACGATCGCATGTTCCTGGACCGTCTGGCGACGCACATCCTCGCCTTCGAGGGCGACAGCCATGTCGAATGGTTCGAAGGCAATTTCGAGGATTACGAGCAGGACAAGATCCGCCGGCTCGGCCCCGAAGCCGTCAACCCGCACCGCATGACGTATAAGAGGCTGACGCGGTAAGGGGATCGTAGGGGCGGCGATTTCTCAGCACGACATGAGGAGCTCGAATGGCTGACTGGTCCGCCGCCCAATATCTGAAATTCGAGGATGAGCGCACGCGGCCAGCGCGAGATCTGGTTGCGCAAGTGCCGGTCGACTTCCCGCGCCGGGTCATCGATATCGGCTGCGGGCCGGGCAACTCGACCGCATTGCTTGTCGAGCGCTGGCCGGATGCCGAGGTGCGCGGCGTCGACACCTCTCCCGACATGATCGAAAAGGCGAGGGCGCGCCTGCCCAACGTGACCTTCGATCTGGCCGATGCCGCGACATGGCAGCCGGCCGAGCCGGTCAACGTCATCTTCGCCAATGCGGTGTTCCAGTGGTTGCCGACGCATCCGGCGGTGTTCCAAGGACTGATGGGCTTTCTGGCGCCCGGCGGCGCGCTGGCTGTGCAGATGCCTGACAATATGGGCGAGGATTCGCATCGGCTGATGCGGGAAACCGCCGCTGAAGTGCCTTTTGCGGCAAAGATAGGAAACGCGGCGCGTGCGCCGCTGCCGCCGGTGTCGTTCTATTACGACCTTTTATCGCCGCACTCCGATCGGCTCGATATCTGGCATACCGTCTACAACCATCCGCTGGCCGATGCCGAGGCGATCGTCGAATGGGTGAAGTCGACCGGGCTGAAGCCGTTCCTCGATCCACTTGAGGCTGACGAGCGCAACATGTTCCTCGACAGTTACACGGCCAAGATCGCCAAAGCCTATCCGAAGACCGCTGATGGCAAGGTGCTGCTGCGCTTTCCGCGCATCTTCATCGTCGCCAAGCGGGCCGGCTAGGGCTATCCGTAGACCAACACCAAATTGTGGGCCTGTGAAATCGAGCCGGTTTAAGCCGGCGTAAACCCGCTGATGAGAAAAGGGTTGCGCCGAAGCGCTTCGGCGCCCACATGAAGCCGCAACGCCTGCGGATGGGACGGACTGAAATATGCATCGCGTCATCATCAGCGGCATCGGCGCTGAAATCCCTGAAGCTGTCATCACGAATGAAGAGCTGGTCGCGAGCTTCAACAGCTGGGTCGATACGGAGAATGCGCGGCGCGAGCGCACCGGCGAGACCTTGCTGCAGAAATCCGACAGCGATTTCATCGTCCATGCCTCCGGCGTGCGCTCCCGTCATGTGATCGAGCGCGAAGGCATCCTAGATCCGACCCGCATGACGCCGCGCATTCCGGCACGTCCGGACGATGCGCTGTCGCTGGAGGCCGAGTTCGGCATTGCCTCGGCCAGGAAGGCACTCGACCATGCCGGGCTGCAGCCATCCGACATCGACCTGATCATCTGTTCGGCCTCGCATCACCAGCGGCCCTATCCGGCGATCGCCATCGAAATGCAGGAGGCCCTGGGTACGAAGGGCGCCGGCTTCGACATGGGGCTTGGCTGTTCGTCCGCCGCGGCGGCGCTTCACATGGCCGTCAATCTGGTGCGCTCGGGCGCGCACAAGCGCATTCTGGTGACCACGCCGGAAATCATCACCGGCCATCTCAATTTCCGCGACCGGCAGACGCACTTCATCTTCGGTGACGCCTCGGTGTCGATGGTGGTGGAGGGGCTTGCCCAAGGCGAGAAGCGGCCGGGACGCTTCGAGGTGCTCGACACCCGCATCTGGACGCAGATGTCGAACAACATCCGCACCAATCTCGGCTATCACACCCGCACCGCCCAGGACGATCCCTACATGATCAATCTGGAAGGCAATTTGATCAAGCAGGTCGGCAACAAGGTGTTCAAGGAAGTCACCGTCGCCGGGCAAAAGTTCATCGTCGAATTCCTGGCCGAGCACGGGCTGACGCCGCAGGCGATCAGGCGCTTCTGGCTGCACCAGGCCAATGCGCGCATGAACGCGATGATTTTGAAGCTGTCCTTCGGCCACGATGTCGATCACGATCGTGCGCCGATGGTGCTGGAGCGGCTGGGCAATACGGCGGGCGCCGGCGCCATCGTGGCACTGTCGGAGAACCATGCCGACATGAAGCCCGGCGATTTCGGCCTGATCTGCGCGTTCGGCGCGGGCTATTCGATAGGCGGCGCGCTGATCAGGATGCTCTGACGTCTGGGGCGCTCCGCCGCGTCAGGCTGGCGCGAAGGGCACCAGCATCGGCACTCGCCCGGCGTAATCGTCATAGGCGGTTCCGAGTTCTGTGCGCAGGAAGCGTTCCTCCAGCTTGGCCTTCATGATGATGCCGAGGGTCAAAAGGATGGCGCCGACGACGCCCCAGACGGTGCCTTTCGTCGCCATGGTGGCCAGGATTCCCAGGAGCAGTCCGGTGTAGATCGGGTGGCGAACGAGGCCGTAAGGCCCGGTGTCGATGACGCGGTGCTCGGCCTTGGCGGTGACCGTTCCCGACCACAGCCGGCCAAGATGCAGCCGCGCCCACCATGAGAAGGTGAGGCCGATTGCGATCAGCGCGACACAGATCCAGGCCACGGCAAGGTTGGGAAACCACATGCGAAAATGGCCGACATAGTTATGCGCCGGAATGAACAGCAGGATCGTGCCGAGTATCAGCACCGCGCGGTACGGCGCCTCCGCCTGAAAGCCGGCGCGCTTCATTGCCGGGGCGGCCCAGAACGCCGCGGCGGCCCACGATACCGCCCAGATCAACCAAAGCAGCGCGATTGCCGTGCCGGGGCGCATCACGAACCTCCGTCAAATTATCTGGACGTTACCATGAGACCGGCTCGGCGCGGCAGCAATGCGGCGCTGGGTCCATTTCCAGTAAGAAGATCGTGATTCCGTCCTCATTCACCCGAACAGCTGAACATCCACTGCACGCCAAAGGCGTCGACCAGCATGCCGAAAAAGGTTCCCCAATATTGCCTTGCCAGGGGCACGGTGATCCGTCCGCCTACGGCCATGCGGGCGAACAGCTCCCGCATGGCGGCCAGGTCTTCGAACTCCAGCATCAAGGCGGAGCCTTTCATCGGCTCCGCATCGTCATTGTCGGAGGCATGGAACAGCACGCCCGGACCTTCGAAGCGCGCATGCAGGATTTTTCCGCGCATCGCTTCGGTCCGCACCGGCATGTCGTTGTCGCCCCAGCGCAGCAGGATCGTCCCCCGGCCAAGACCGCACTGTTCGTAGAAGGCCAATGCCGGTTCGCAGCCGGTGGTGAAGAACAGCGAAGGGGAGAGCCGCATCCTACCGCTCCTTGCCAGTTCAGTGCGCGGCGGCGGTGGCGGCTGCAATGAGCGCGTCGCCTGAATATTGCCTGTCACCAATGCCCCAGCCGCCGTCGGGCGCGTTGACGATGCTGATCCAGGTGTTTTCAGGTCTGTGGTCCGGCACGCAGTGCTCGGCGACAATCGCGGCGGCGGCGGAGATGAAGTCCTTGCGGGCTTCGACCGAGGCCAGGCCGATGTTCGGCAATTTCAGCTCGACCATGACGACCGGCCGATTGGCGCCACCGGCATAGATGTGGTGAGGCGGCAGGATGTGGACCGTGCCGCCGACGATCGCGGTGAAGAAGGAATTGCCGGTGGCACCGGAGGCTTCGATGAGGGCGGCGCTGAGGCGCGGCAGGATTTGGCGCTCTCCGGCCGGGGTCAGTACGCCTTCGGGGGCGGTCACGGTGATTGGCATTTGGGCTCTCCTTTATCCTCGGGTTGTAGGGCCTTGCCGGTCGGGTTGTCTTCACGGCTTGCCATGTTTCGTATTGATTGGTACGTTATGCGTCGGAGATGAGTCAATAGGTTTCGTATCGATCACTATGGATAATTTGGAAAAGCCGCGCGGGGGCAGGCCGCGTGCGTTCAATCCCGATCAGGCACTGGATGCGGCGATGCACCTGTTCTGGGAGCATGGCTACGAGGCGACGTCGCTGGCCATGCTGCGCGAGGCAATGGGGCTGACGCCGCCGCAGATTTACAACGCCTTCACCGACAAGGAGACCTTGTTCCGCAAGGCGCTGACGCGCTACCACCAGACCGAGATCGGCTTTGCGCTGGATGCGCTGAGCGCGCCGGTGCCGACGCGGGAGGCGATCCGGCGGTTGCTGCTCGGCGCGGCGGAGGCTTATTCCAGACCCGGCAAACCCGGCGGATGCCTGTTCGTCAGCGGTGCGCTGGCGGCCTCGCCGCAAGCGCAAGCCATTGCGGATGAACTCAAGGCCTATCGCAAGGCGAGCGAAGCAGCAATCGCGGAACGATTGGCCAAGGGCAGGGCGATGGGTGACTTTCCTGAAGCTCTCTCGGTCGAGGGCTTTGCCAAATACCTCGCCGGTGTCATGAACGGCATGTCGATCCAGGCGCGGGATGGCGCATCGGTCGAAGAGTTGCGTATTTTGGCCCAAACCGCTCTTGCGGCTCTGCCGGCCGAAGGGCAAAACCAGGGCGTGCCATCCAAGGACTGAAGCATGCTGGATCTCTTCCCCGAGGCCGAAAAGCCGGTCGAAATCATCCCGGCAAAGAAGCTTTCCGCACACGCGGCCGCCCTCTATGTCGCGCCGTCGGATCATTTCGAGACGCGTCCGGTGCAGGAGTTGCGGCTGGGCTTCGACGGCATATCGGGTGATTTCCACGCCGGCGCGACGCGACGCTCGGGCGGCCGCGAGCCCTGGTATCCACGCGGCACCGAAATGCGCAACGAACGGCAGCTGTCGATCGTGGCCGTGGACGAACTCGCCATGGTCGCCGAACGGATGGGCTTGGCCCAGATCAAGCCGGAATGGATCGGCGCCAATCTGGTGATCGAAGGCGTACCGCATCTGTCGATGCTGCCGGCCGGCACGCTGCTGTTCTTCAAGGGCGGCGTGACCCTCAAGGTCGACGCACAGAACGGACCGTGCCGCATCGCCGGCAGGTCGATCGCCGAACATGCCGGGATGGCCGACATCGAAGCCGGTGCGCTGCTGTTCCCGAAGATTGCCAAGCGCCTGCGCGGCGTGGTCGCCTGGGTGGAAAAGCCCGGAACGATCAAGGCCGGCGAGGAGATTTCGGCGCGGGTGCCGGAGCAATGGATCTATCCCACCTAGATCGGAAACGGTGCGGCTGCGCAGCCAGGGCCGCGCAGCCGAAGACCTGTCTAGGCAGCCTTGCGGTTCTTCTTGGCGCCTTGCGCCATGATGGAAACCTCATCCCACTTTTCCCAAGTGGCGAGGCGGTTGGCGTATTCCTGGCGGATCATCGGCAGGCCGCCGTCGCCGAAGAATACCCTGAGCGGCGGCTCGGCGGCGTCGACGATGGCCAGCATCGCCGGGCCGGTCGCCTCGGGATCGCCGGCAACCGAGTTGGCGCGGCGCTCGGCCATCCTGGCGCGAGCGGGCGCATAGGCTTCGATCGCCTGGGAGACCCTGGCCGACGGGCCGGCCCAGTCGGTGGAAAAACCACCCGGCTCGACCAGCGTGACATGGATGCCGAATTCCGCGACCTCGATGCTCAGCGACTGGCTGAAGGCTTCCAGCGCCCATTTCGAGGCGTGGTAGAGGCCGAGCGAGGCAAAGGCGTTGACGCCGCCGATCGACGAGATCTGGATGATGTGGCCGGACCGCTGCGCCCGCATGATCGGCAGTGCGGCCTGCGTGACCCAGAGCGCGCCGAACACGTTGGTTTCGATCTGGTCGCGGGCTTCCTGCTCGCTGACTTCCTCGATGNTGCGTGACCCAGAGCGCGCCGAACACGTTGGTTTCGATCTGGTCGCGGGCTTCCTGCTCGCTGACTTCCTCGATGGCGCCGAAATGGCCGTAGCCGGCGTTGTTGATGACGACGTCGAGCCGGCCAAAGCGCCTGTGCGCTTCGGCAATCGCGGCATCGACGGCTTTCTTGTCGGTGACATCGAGCTTTATCGCGGCGACGTTGTCGCCATATTTCTCGACGAGATCGGTGAGCGTGCCGGCATCGCGGGCCGTTGCGGCAACGCGGTCGCCACGCGCCAACGCGGCCTCGGCCCAGACGCGGCCAAAGCCCTTCGACGATCCGGTGATGAACCAAACCTTGTTTGTCATGATGTGGAATCCTTGCCCCTGCGGGCGCAATTTTCAGGTGAAAGCGGAGGCTTCTCCGCTTTCGGGCATATACGGCCTATCCCGCGATTTTCCAGAGGCGAGGGGAAAACTTTTTGAATGAGATGTCTGGCGTCAGCGATAATTCACCGCACTCGACCACGCCGGATCGTCGTGCTTTTGCCAATAGAGCGCCATCAGCCGGCTGGTGACTGGCCCGACCTTGCCGCCGGCGATCGCCGCGCCGTCGATCTCCGTCACCGGCATGATGCCGCCGGCGGTCGAGGTGATGAAGACCTCGTCGGCTTCGCGCAGCGCGGCGACGCTGACATCGGCGGCTGTCGCGGCGAGACCTGCCTCTGCACAGAGATCGAAGACGGTGCGCCTTGTTATGCCCGGCAGCACGCCGATCGCCGGCGTCGACAGTCTGCCATCCTTGACGCAGAAGACGTTGAAGCCCGGGCCTTCGGCGACGTTGCCATTGAAGTCGAGAACCAATGCGGTCTCGGCGCCGCGGTCATAGGCATCGTAGAGGCCGCGCACCAGGTCGAGCCAGTGGTAATTCTTGATCGCCGGGTCGATCGAGACCGGCGGAATGCGCACCTTGTCGCTGATGGCGACGCGCAGGCCGCGCCGCAACTGCTCGGCATTGGCGACGGAGCCGAACGGCACGGCGAACGCCATGAAGCGGTTGATCGCCTGGCGCGGGTCGCGGCTGAAGGTCGGCGAGGCGCCGCGCGTGCACAGCATTTCGACATAGGCGGCGCGATGGCCCGACAAGGCCACGCAATCGTGCAGGATTTCGGCCACGCCATCGCGGTCGAAGGGTATCGTCATGCGCAGTTTTTCCAGCCCGCCGAAGAAACGGTCAAGATGCAGGTCAAGGCGGAAGAAGCGACCGTCCCAGACATGCACGGTGTCATAGGTGGCGTCGGAATGCAGGAACCCCCAGTCCAGCACCGATATCTTGGCTTGCGACATCGGCAGATATTGGCCGTCGAGGAAGGCGATGCCGTCCGGATAGGAATGCGGGTCAACGTGATGCTCGCTGACCGCGGGCAGCGGCTTCGAATTCTCTATCGCCGTGGTCTGGCTCATCAAGGCCTCCTGTCGCGTAAGGCGGGGTATCCGCAGGCTATCGGCCCTGGTCAGAAGGCATAGAGCCAGGCGTCCGGCGCTGTTCGTCCTCAAGGGGGACGTGGCCGATACATCAGGCTGGAATTGCCTTATGGTCGCGTTGCTGAGACGGAGCGGGAAAATGGGCAGGCTTGAGATCGTTGTTGCGGCTTTGTCGATTTTCGCCGTAGCCGGCGAAGCCAGCGCGCAGTGCGTGAAAGAGGGCGACGAGCTCTGCCAAAGTGGCCAGACCTATCGCTGTGAGAAGACGGGCAGCGAACTGACGCCGATCTTCCAGAACCTGCCTTGCGCGGTGAACATGCCGGCGCCGACGCTGACCGGCACCTGGGCCGGCAGCGGCCACCAGAGTCCGGCGGGTGACGCCGGCGCCGACTGGTCGATCGCCATGACGATTGGCGATGGCAGCGGGTCGATCGACTATCCCTCGCTCGGCTGCGGCGGATCATTGTCCCAAACCTCCAGGGACGACAGCTCAGCGGAGTTCCATGAGAGCATCACCTATGGTCAGGACAAGTGCATCGACGGCGGCGACATCACCGTCCGGTTCTTCAAGGAAAAACTGTCCTGGACATGGGTCGGCCACGCCGATGGCCAACCATACAATGCGGTCGCCGTGCTGACGCGGCGGTAGCAGGTCTCATTCGTCCTCGTCGTCGGCGTCAAGCAGGCGGGTGGCGCGCCAGCGGGTCAGCACCACGTTGGTCTGCTCGATGACGAAGAAACGCGCCGAGTCGCGGTCATAGCCGTCGGCGAGCAGTTTTTCGTAATCGGTGTGCATATGGCGGATATGGGCAATCGCCGCCAGCCACACCGCGATCGTCGGCGGCAAGGTTTTCATATGCACCGAGCCGGCATCCGTGCGGATCTTCTCCATGTCGGCGTAGGGCGCTAGCGGCAGAAGCGCTGTCAGCGCCTTGGCGATGGCGCGGCGGCGGCCTGTCGGCGCGGTCATCGCCGACTCCGATCGGATTCCTCTCGCCCCTCAACGGTCGCCTCGGCAATGGCATCGGTCGAGGCGAAGTAAGGCTTGATGTCGATAACCGGCGTGCCGTCGAGCACGTCGATGGCGTCGAGATCGACGCGCCCGGTGGCGATGTCGAGTCCCACGAGCCGCGCCACATGCAGGCCGACCGGGTTCGGGCGGGCAGGGGAGCGCAGGCCGAATACGCCTTTGGCTTCAGCCGCATGGCGCGGTTTCTGCACAATCAGATTCCGCGGCGCGTGATGCAGCCAGGACAGGATAACGACGTGGCTGGACCGCTCCAGGCCGCGCAGGCCTTCGCGGTAGGGCGCTTCGATGGTGAGCATGGCGGGCTGTCCGGTCTCACGGGCAGCGCGCATGTTCTTCGGGCAGCTTTCCCGCGTCGCCCATGGCGAGGCGATGCGGCCGATGAAGACGACGCCGGCATCGGGCGGCATTGTTGCCGGATCATGGTCCAGCCTCCGCTCGCCTTCGCGTGCCTCGAACATCTCACGCGGTCCGGTCATTTTACCCATCTCTTGCTGGTGCATGTCATTGCCCCAAAACCGTTACGCACTTTTGGGCGATATACGCCGGGAAATCACGCATGCGGCATTTTCTTGTCCGGAAGCGACATAGCGCTTGCAAGGTTTTGAAAATCGACATAAACATATGTTTATATCTTTTTCAAAGTGAATAGGCTGAAAAGAATACGCTGATGCACGTCTCGCTCGACACCATGGTGGACACATTGAAGGCGGCGGCCGAATCCAGCCGCCTGCGCATACTGGCATTGTTGTCGCGCGGCGACCTCACGGTTTCCGATCTTACCGAAATTCTCGGCCAGTCGCAGCCGCGTGTCTCCCGGCACCTGAAGCTGTTGCTGGAGGCAGGGCTGATCGGCCGCTACCAGGAAGGCTCGTGGGCCTTCTTCCGGCTCTCGGATGCCGATTCCGCGCGTGACTTCGTCATGGGGCTGGTTTCCGGCATTCGCGGCGCCGATCCGCAGGTCGAGCGCGATCTGGAACGGCTGGCCTCGGTCAAGCGCAAGCGGCAGGATCGCGCCACCGAGTATTTTTCGGTGAACGCGGCGAGCTGGGACCATATCCGTTCGCTGCACGTGCCGGACCGTGCCGTCGAGGCCGCCATGCTGAAGCTGGTCGGCAAGCGGCCGTTCCAGTCGATGCTCGATCTCGGCACCGGCACCGGGCGGCTGCTCGAAATCTTCTCGCCGCTCTACCGGCGCGGCATTGGCATCGACATGTCGCGCGAGATGCTGACCGTGGCGCGCGCCAACCTCGACAAGGCCGGCGTTTCGAATGCGCAGGTGCGGCAGGGCGACATCTTTTCGCCACCGGTCGAGCGCGACGCCTTCGATCTCGTCACCATCCATCAGGTGCTGCATTACCTCGACGATCCGGCCCGCGCCATCCACGAGGCGGCGCGGCTGTTGCGGCCCGCCGGCCGGCTGGTCATCGTCGATTTCGCACCACACACGCTGGAGTTCCTGCGCGATAAGCATGCCCACATGCGGCTCGGCTTCTCCGACCGGCAGATCGGCGAGTGGTTTGCCGAGGCCGGCCTCGACCTCGAGGACGCCCAGGAGTTCGAGCCGCGCGGCGGCAACGAGGCCAGGCTCACGGTAAAACTCTGGCTTGGCCGCGACCGTCGCCTGCTGATTGCCGATCCCGCCAATGACAGCCAGCAGACCAAAATGACCTCGATAGGGGAAATCGCCTGATGAACCAGTTCCGTTTTTCCCGCCGCCCCGACATTGGCGACAAGGTCCGGGTTTCGTTCGAATTCTTCCCGCCCAAGTCCGACGAGATGGAGGCAAGGCTGTGGGACACGGTCACGCGGCTGGAGCCGCTGAAGCCGAAATTCGTATCGGTGACCTATGGCGCCGGCGGTTCGACGCGCGAGCGGACCGCGCGCACCATCAGCCGCATCCTGCAGGAAACAAGCCTGACGCCGGCCGCGCACATGACCTGCGTGGATGCCGCCCGCCATGAGGTCGATGCAGTCATCCAGGAATTTGCCGATATGGGCGTGAAGCGCTTCGTCGCCTTGCGCGGCGATCCGGCCGCGGGCGTCGGCACCGCCTACCGTCCGCATGCGGACGGCTATGCCAACGGGGCTGAGCTGGTCGGGGCGCTGAAGAGCGCCGGCGACTTCGACATTTCGGTCTCGGCCTATCCGGAAAAGCATCCGGAAAGCCCTGACTTTGCCACCGACATCGACATGCTGAAGCGCAAGGTCGACAATGGCGCGACGCGGGCGATCACCCAGTTCTTCTTCGACAACGATCTCTACGAACGCTATGTCGAGCGCGCGCGCCGCGCCGGCATCTACATCCCGATCGTTCCCGGGATCTTGCCAGTGCACAATTTTACCCAGGTCGCCAATTTCTCGGCGCGCTGCGGTGCGCTGGTGCCGGCATGGCTGGCCGAGCGTTTCGACGGCTTGCAGAACGACCCGCAGACGCATGCGCTGGTGGCGTCAGCCGTGGCCGCCGAACAGGTGCTGGACCTGGTCGAGCGCGGGGTGGGCGACTTCCACTTCTACACCATGAATCGGGCCGACCTGGTGTTCGCGATCTGCCACATGATCGGCATCCGTTCGCACGAGGCTGAGGTGGCGGGTTCGGCCGCAGCATAGGCACGCTGAATAGCAAAAGGCCGGGTAAAAACCCGGCCTTTCGAATTGTCTGGACTATTTGGTGCTGGTCTTCCCCGGTTGGCGGGTTCAGGGAAGGACGCCCATAATGAGGGCGCCGATGAAAGCAAACGCAGCACAGATCATCAATGCGTTGATTGGCCTCGTAAGTCCCATGACATAGCCTCCTCTTAAAGAGCTATGAGTGGGAGTCTAGGTTCATTTGTGCCACAGGCAAGCGGAAAATGTGCTGCATTGCGACGTGATTGTGGAATTTGCGACCCCGGTTTTGCCGTTAGGCTTTGAAACTCCTGCGCAAAAACCCGCTTCAGGCCTGTGAATAAATTGTGGCGACGGCGTGTCGTTGCTGTGTCATGGCAGCGCTACCTTTTGACAAATAGCCGCCCATCGATGGTGACAAGGCCAAGCGCGATCAGCACCACGCCGCCGATCTCGAACAGTTCCAGCCGTTCGCCGAGGAACATAAAACCGAGCAGCATGGCGCTGGCCGGCACGATGAGCGTGACCAGCGAGGCGTTGGTCGCCCCGGCCGAGGCGACGAGATTGAAATAGAGGATGTAGGCGAAGGCGGTGGACAGCAGCGCCAGCGCAAAGACGGCTGTCCATACCGGCGGCGAGGCCGAGAACAGGCCGGCCGGGCCATGGGCGAAGAGCACGATCGGGATCATGATGATGGTCGAGGCGGTCATCTGTCCGGTGGCGATGACCGGCGAGGGCACGCCCTTGAAGCGGCGTGCGACCATCAGGGCGACGCCATAGGACAGCGAAGCGCCGATCAGCGCGAATTTGGCCCAGACCGGGCCGCCGAGCCCGGCGAGCAGGCCCGGTCCGATCATCACCGCGGTGCCGGCAACGCCAAGCGCAATGCCGGCAAGCTTGTTCCAGGAGAGCTTCTCGTCCGATGTCAGTGCATTGGCGAGGATCAGCGTCCAGAACGGCGTGGTGGCGTTGAGCACCGAGGCGACACCGGCACCAAGCTTCGTCTGGCCGGCAAAGATCAGCGAGAAGGGGACGACGTTGTTGGTGAAGGCCAGCAGGAAGAACAGGCCGGCGTGGGGCAGGGCGAGGCGGAAGGAGGGGCCGCGCAGGCCGAGATAAAGCTGCAGCGCGATCGCGGCGATGGCGACGCGAAACAGCACCAGCACCAGCGGGTGAAGTTCCGCCACCGCTATGCGGGCGAAGAAGAACGAGCCGCCCCAGATCGCACCGAGCAGCAGCAATTGCCCCCAGTCGGTGAGCGTCATCGGTCCGCGTGGTGGTGCTGTCGCGGCCATTGCCATGTGAATCATCCTCCTCCAAGACGGGCTGAAATGCCGACCGGTCAGGCAGATGGCATATCGGGTTCGGCGGCAAGGGCCACCCGAAACCTGATCGATGGCAAACGCTGCCCCAAAACTAGAGTCGCTGCGCCGGGCGCACGAGACACAGAATTGTTTTCATTGGCCGCTAGCTTGGATTAATTGTGCGCAGGCCGAAGTCGAGGATTCGTCAATGCAGCGATTCGAGAATGCCCGCGAGGCGGCCCTGGCGCTTCGCCCGGACGATCCGGTCTATTGCTTCCGCCCGCAGGTGCTCAAGGCAGACGCCAGGCAGTTCATGGGCATGTTCCCAGGCAAGACCGCCTATGCGGTCAAGACCAATGGCGAACAGATCGTGCTGAAGACCCTGGTCGGGGCCGGTGTCACTGCCTTCGACGTTGCATCGCCGGGCGAGTTTTCCGCCGTGCGCGCCGTCTCGCCCGATGCCGAGATGCTCTACATGCACCCGGTCAAGGCTCAGTCGGACATCAAGCTGGCGCTTGAGAAATACGCCATCCGCGTCATCTCGCTCGACCATGAGGACGAAATCACCAAGCTGACGCGCGTGGTGCGGGCGCTCGATATCGATCCGCGTGCGATCAGCGTGTTCGTGCGCATCCAGACGAAAGGATCGGCCGCCTACGAGCTGTCGAAGAAGTTCGGCGCCGGACCGGCTTATGCCGTTGAACTCGCAGAGCGGCTGAACCGCACCGGCTACAAGGTTGGGCTTTGCTTCCACGTCGGCAGCCAGATCGAGGACCCCGACACCTATGAGCGAGCGCTTGCCTCGGCCGACTGGGTGCGCAACCGCCTGACCTTCGATATTGCCGGGTTGGATGTCGGCGGCGGCTTTCCCGCTGAATACGGGCACGATCCCAACCGCAAGCAGATCGAGATGCCGTCGCTCGGCCAGATCATGTCGCGGCTTTCCGGCGACCTGAAGGAGTACCAGTTCGATCAGATTCCATTGGTGGCTGAGCCGGGCAGGGTGATCGTGGCACGCTGCCTGTCGCTGATCGTGCGGGTGCTGTTGCGCAAGGGCAAGCGGCTCTACATCAATGACGGCATCTGGGCATCGCTGTCGGATTCATGGACCGGCAAGATCACGCTGCCGGCCCGCTTCATTCCCGATCCAGCGATCCGTTCGCGCAATGGCGAGGAGAAGAACATCGTGCCGTTCAAGGTCTGCGGCGCGACCTGCGATTCCGTCGACATCCTGTCTCGGCCGTTCTGGCTGCCGGAAACCGTGGACACCGGCGACTGGATCGAGATCGGCCATATCGGCGCCTATTCGCTGTCGCTCAGGACTCGCTTCAACGGGTTCTATCCCGACACCTTCGTCGAGGTGGCGACGCCGTTCGACGAGGGCGACGCGCCGCAGGGTTTTGCCAGTTTGGAGACGATGGCGGATTAGGCCACGCCGCCACCGGCCTGGATGTTCTCGCCGGTCAGCCAGCGAGCCTCGTCGCTGGCCAGGAAAACCGCGATATCGGCAACGTCGCGCGGCGCACCGAGCCTGCCGAATGGCGACATGCCGGCCGCCACGGTGCGATCGCGCTCGGGAAGCAGGTCCGTATCGGTGAAGCCCGGCGACAGCGCATTCACGGTGATGCCGCGTGGCCCGAGTTCACGCGAGAGCACACGGACGAATTGTTCGACAGCACCCTTGCTGCCGAGATAGAGCGCTGTCTGCGTGAAGAACATCTTCGTGCCGCCGGTTGACACGGCGATGATGCGGCCGCCGTCGCGCACGCGGCGCGCTGCTTCCTGAAGCGTGAAGAAGGTGCCCTTGGCGTTGGTGCCGAAGACATGGTCGAAATCGGCCTCGGTTGCCTCGGTCAGCGGTTTGATGACGGCGACGCCGACATTGGCGACCACGATGTCGATCGTGCCCAGCTCACGCTCGGCCTGGTCAAACAGGCGGCTGATATCCGAAACGCTGGACATATCGGCCTGGATGGCGACGGCTTTTCCCCCGTTGCCGGCGATGGCGGCCACGACCTCATCGGCGGCTTTCTGGTTGCCGACATAGTTGACGGCGACGGCGGCGCCCTTGGCCGCGAGCCCTTCGGCGATGGCCCGGCCGATGCCGCGCGAACTGCCGGTGACGAGTGCGGTTTTGCGTTGCAGGGACATGATCAATTTCCTTCAACCGTTTATGCCGCGTCGATATTCGTGACGGGCTGATGGCGAACAGATAGCGACATGCAACTGATCAGATAATGGCCTATTATCTGAGTGGCTCGTTAATCTGGGGATACACAATGCGTGGGTCCGAATTCGCCGAACTCAAGGCATTCGCGGCAATCGTGGAAGAGCGCAGTTTCGTTCGCGCCGCCGCCCGGCTGCGCGTGTCTCCGCCGGCGCTAAGTCAGTCGATCCGGCAATTGGAGGCTCGCATCGGCGTCCGCCTGCTGAACCGCACGACGCGCAGCGTTTCACCCACTGCCGCCGGCGATACGCTGTTTGCGCGACTTGCCGTTGCGTTTGAAGAGCTGGAGGGCGCCGTCGCGGACGTTCATGCCACACGTGACCGGCCCGCGGGTTCGCTGCGCATAAACGTGCCGCGTGTCGCCGCGATGCGGTTCATCGCGCCGATCCTCGGCGACTTCCAGCGCGCCTATCCCGATATCGCGCTGACCGTCATCGTCGACGACACGCTGACCGACATTGTCGGGGGACGGTTCGATGCCGGAATCCGACTTGGCGAGCGGCTGGAAAAAGACATGGTGGCGGTGAAGCTGAGTGGGGATCTGCAAATGGCCGCGGTGGCCGCTCCCGCCTATCTCGAGAACCGTGCCATACCTCGTCATCCGCAGGAGCTGCACCGGCACCAATGCATCAAATTCCAGTGGCCCGGCGGCGGCAACCTCTATCGATGGGAATTTGCGCGCGGCAAACGGGCCTTGGAAATCGCGGTCGAGGGGAGCTTGACCGTCAACGACACCGAATTGATGCTCAACGCCGCGCTGGATGGAGCCGGCATCGCTTACATGATCGATTACCAGGTCCGGCCTTGGCTGGAAAATGGCAAGCTGGTTCGCTTCCTGGAAGCCTGGTCGCCCAGCTTTCCCGGTTTCTATTTGTATCACCCAAGCACGCGGCACGTGCCGCCAGCCTTGAGGGTGTTCATCGATTTCCTGCGGGCGAGGAGGAATGAGTGAGTAGTGAGTAGATTTGACTCACTGCTCGCTCCCTTCACAGTTTCGCCAAAAGCTCCGGTGTCGGCCAACCGTCCACGGGCAACCCCAGCCGCATCTGCTCCTTGCGAATGGCTTCGCGGGTGTTGGTGCCAAGGATGCCGTCGACCGTACCGACGTCGTAGCCCCGGGCTTCGAGCTTGGTTTGCAGTACCTTCATCTGGTTGTTGTCGAGGCCTGGTTCAGGACTGCGCGGATCAAGCGGCGGTGCGCCGTCGAGCCTTGCCGCGAGGTTGGCTGCGGTCAGCGCATAGGTGAAGGACTGGTTCCATTCGAGATAGACGTCGAAATTGTCGTAGGTGAGGAAGGCCGGGCCCTTGCGGCCCATGGGCAAGGCGAGGCCAGCCTTCAGGCCCTTGTCGACAAGCGGAGAGCCGTCGGGATTGGTGATGCCCCACTGCGCCCATTGCGTCAGCGGCAGTTTGTTGGTGCGCCCGGTCTGGTCCCACGGCATCTCGTCGGGCACGCGCACTTCCTGGATCCAGGGTTCGTCACGCTTCCAGCCGCGCGACAGCACCTTGTTGGCCGTGGTCATGATCACGTCGGGCGCACTGCCGCGCAGGTCGATCTTGCCGTCGCCATCGCCGTCGACGCCGCGCGCCAGATAGTCCGAAGGCAGGATTTGGGTCTGGCCGATCTCGCCGGCCCAGGCGCCGGTGACATCGGCCGGCAATACGCCGCGATCGATCAGTTCCAGCAGTGGTACGAGCTGCTGCCGGAACAGTTGCGGGCGGCGGCAATCATGCGACAGCGTGACCAGCGCGCTCAGCGTGTGGAAATCGCCCTGCACGGCGCCGAAGTCGGTCTCCAACGCCCAGAAGGCGGTGATGACCGGCGCCTGGACACCGAACTGCTGGTCGGCGCGGGCGAAGATATCGGCGTATTTCTTCATGTTCGCCGCACCTTGCTTCAGCCGGTAGGCCGAGATCATGCGGTTGGAGAATTGGACGAAGGTTTGGGTGAAGACGCCCTGGGCGCGGTCGCGCGCCAGCGCCCTCTCGTCGAAGTTGGCATCTTCAAGCGCATCGAGGCCGACAGGACCGACGCCTGCCGCCTTGGCCTCGGCCGCGACGCCCTGTTTCCAGGTTTCGAAATCGCCGCCGCATTCCTGCGCCACCGCCGGCAAGGCCGTGGCGCACAGCAACAGCGCCGCGAGGGCTTGGAAACGCAATCGCATCGGCTTCCTTTCGAAGCGAAGAAGGGCGTTGTCGCGGCTTGCCTGGAAGCCCAACACCCTGAATTACCGGCGGTTGCACTCATTACCGCTGGCTGTGTCGAAAAGCAGGCGGCAGGCCCGGTGTCAACGGTTCTTCTGCCGTAGCCACATATCCGGGCGGATTCGCTGCCGTTGAAACCGGTTCAACGGGAGCTCTGCAGGAGTGATCAATCCAAGCGTTGCTGCCGTTGAACCCGGTTCAACGGAAACTCTGCTGGAGTGATTTGATCTAAGGCGGTGCTGCCGTTGAACCTGATATCAACGGGTGTTCTGCCGCAGCCACTTGTTCCAGGCGGCCTCGCTGCCGTTGAACACGTTGATATCGGACTTGCCGGTCATGCCGGGAACGATGCCCGTGCCGGTGTACTGCCAGAAGGTGAAGGGATGGCTGCCGTACTTCTCGCGCGGATGGCCGGCGACGGAGCGCAGCCAGTAGGGATAACCGCGGAAGGTCGACAGTTCGTTGTCGTCGAAGAAATCGACCGAGGTGTAGATGATCGGCTTCTTGCCGTAGTGCCGCTCGATGATTTCGAGGAAGGTGGCCATCTCCGCGCGCACCGTGGCCGCGTCGGGGCGCAGCCTGCAGGTCGGCGATTTCGGGTTCCATTCCATGTCGAGCACCGGCGGCATCGAGGAGCGGTCGACGGGGACATTCTGGATGAACCAGCGCGCCTGGACGGCCGCCGGCGTGCAGAAATAGAAGAAGTGATAGGCCGCGCGCGGAACGCCCGCGGCTTTGGTGCGTGCCCAATGCTCGTTGAAATATTCGTCGAAGCGGTCGCCGCCCTCGGTCGCCTTGATGAAGGCGAAGGAGATGCCGCTCGCCCTGGCTGCCGGCCAGTCGACCGAGGTCTGGTACTTGGAGACGTCGGTGCCGTGCACGGCATAATTCCATGGCGCCCCGCTGTCCCACTCGTGCGGCTTGGAATCGCCGAAGCGCGGCGCGCGCACGGCAACCGTCCCACTGCTGGACGAAGATGGCGACAGCGGCGAGAGATCGTCCACGGTCGAGCAGGCGCCAAGCAGCGTCAGCATGAAAAGAGCCGCAAGACGGCGCATCACAACTTCCAAGCCGGATTCAGCCGGTCGCTGATGGGTTGTTGCTGCGGGGTGACCTCAGTGCCTTGGTCGGCACGTGTCAGCCCTCAGGAGATCGCCCCACAGCATCTCCTGATTCTCCAGTGATCGCCGATCATGGTTGATAACAGGTTGATGGCGCTCGACAAGAACCTCGATTTTGCCGAAGCAATGGCGGCAAATCGATGACATAAATCGAGCCGGAAGTGACCGGGCAGCTGAAGAGCAGGGACCGAAAAGATGCGGATCGTCGTCAAGATCGTCAAATGGCTGCTTGGCCTGATCGTGCTGGCGGTCGCCGCTTTGTTTGCCTGGCTTTATATCGCGCCGCCGGAATTGATCCGCGTCGGCTCGGGCTATTCGGCCAAGATCGTCTGCTCCAATGTCTTCATAGCCGGGCGCGACCCCAACGAGGTGCTTGCCGTCGACGTGCAGGCGCCGGGCCATCCACTGCTGCGGCTGATGCGGGTTTCGGTCGACAAGAACCGCGGTACCGTTTCCGCTGGTTTGCTCGGTTTCCTGGGCAAGAGCGTCGCCGTCGCCCGCGACGGGCTGGGCTGCGCCTCGGTCCCCGACGGCGACGTCGGCAAGGTGCGGCGCACGGCAGTCCATGTCGAGCCTGTCGCGACCAGCCGGGATACGCTGTGGCCGGAGGGCGAGCGGGTCGACGCTTCACAGGATCCAGTGATTGCAAAGCTGCTCGACGATGCGGCGCTGACCGGCGCCGGCATGCGGGCGATCGTGGTGGTCAAGAACGGCCGCGTCGTCGCCGAACGCTATGGCGAGGGGTTTTCCGCCAAGACGCCGCTGCTCGGCTGGTCGATGACCAAGACGGTGAATGCCGCCATCATTGGCACGCTGGTCAAGGACGGCAAGATGACCATCGACAACAAGGGCCTGTTCGCGCCGTGGAAGACAGATGGCCGCGCCGCGATCAGCCTTGCCGACATGATGGCGATGTCGAGCGGGCTGGAATTCAACGAGGATTACGGCGACGTCGCCGATGTCACGCGCATGCTCTATCTCGAACCCGACATGGCAAGCTTTGCCGAATCCAAGCCGCTGACTGGCGAAGTCGGCAAGGTGTTTTCCTATTCGAGCGGCACGGCGGTGATGCTGTCGCGGCTCTGGCAGGACGCGATCGGCGACAAGGCCAAGGCACTGACATTGCCGCGCAGCGCGCTGTTCGAGCCGCTCGGCATGCACAGTGCGGTGCTCGAAACCGATGAGCAGGGCACATTCGTCGGCTCGTCCTATCTCTACGCCACCGCGCACGACTGGGCGCGCTTCGGCCAGTTCCTGCTGCAGGGCGGTGTCTGGAACGGCAACCAGGTCCTGCCGGCGGGCTTCGTCGACTGGATGCGCGAACCGGCACCGGCTTCCAATGTCTACGGCAAGGGCCAGTTGTGGATCGAAGCACCCGGCGACGAGGAGAAGCCTGGCGCTGGTGTCGCAGCGGGCCTGCCCAAGGACACTTACTGGATGCAAGGTCATGACGGGCAGACCGTCACCATCATCCCGTCCGAGCAGTTGGTGGTGGTACGGCTCGGCCTGACGCCTGCCAAGCTCGGCTACCGCCCGCGGACGATGGTGGGAGCGCTGGTGAAGGCATTGCATTAGAACGCGGCGGCCGCCGGTCGCCTCAAAGTCCTGTCTATGCAGCCGTCGCCAAAGGCTTGGCGCGATCGACACGCGCGCGCTCGTCGGGCGAATTCATAACCGCCCAAAGATCGCTGCGGCGTTGGACGTTCAACCAGAAGTCCGGACTGTTGCCAAACACCCGCGCCAAAATGAGCGCAGTCGCCGCCGTCACGCTGCGGCGGTCGTTGCACAATTCGTTCACGTGCTTGCGTTGAACGCCCATCGCGTCGGCCAAGGCTGCCTGTGTCAGGCCGAGCGGCTGCATGAATTCTTCCGAGAGAATTTCACCAACCGTTGCCGGCTTGCGTGCAGTCATCAACATGTCTCACCTCACTTATAACCGTGGTCGTCCAGATAGATGTCCGACGCCTCACCGCGGCCGCCATCCCAACGGAAGACCAGCCGCCATTGCTTGGTGACGCGGATGGAATGGAAGCCTTCGAGATTGCCGCGCAACTTCTCGAAATGATTGCTTGGCGGCACGCGCAAATCCTGATCGACCATCGCGTCGTCAATCATCTGGAGCTTGCGGAACAAGCAGCTTTCGAGGTCGGACGGAATATTGCGGGAGTGGGTATCTTCTACGACGAAAGCCCGCAGCCATCCGTCCCTAAAGCCGACGATCATCACATGCTTTCAGCAGCATGGAGATAATGTACCACTCCTTGGGTCATCAGGCAATCTATCTTGCTGAGCGCGGTAGCTATCGTCTCGCTGAGGGGATTGATCCCGATGGCTGGTATTTTTCAAATGGCGATCTTGATCACAGCCAGCCACGCGTAGCCGCGATAAAGCGTGCGGAAACGGAAGGTTGCGCCTGTTCGCCGGGATTCCGATTCCAGAACTTCGCGCAACGATTCACGCGGCGCGACGTGGAATTTTCTGAGCCATCCTCGCAGCAACGTCCGGAACCAGGCGGGCAGGCCTTCCTGCTGGCCGAAGTCGACAATGTGCAGCGAACCGTTGGGGGCAAGTGCTGCAAGGGCCGCAGACACCGTCTTCTCCCAGCCAGGAATCATCGACAACGAATAGGACACGAAGACGCGGTCGAAGCGTTCGGTGCCGAAGAGCGCGCCGGCATCGAAATCGGTCGCGTCGCCTCTTGCCAGCGTGACGCGGCTAGACAGGCCTTTGCGGTCGATCGCCTTGCCGGCCGTCTCCAGCATCTCGGCCGAAATGTCGAGGCCGAAGAAGCGGGCATCGGGATAGCGACGGGCGGCCAGGATGATGTTGCGCCCGGTGCCGCAGCCGAGTTCCAGCACGGTGCCGCCAGTCGGCACATCGAGCCCATCGATCAGCCGGTCACGGCCGAGAAGATAATATTTGCGGGTCAGGTCGTAGATGTGGCGTTGCCAGCGGTAGACGCCGTCCATCAGTTCGGCATGGTTGGCCGGCAGTTCCGTCGTGCTCATGCCGGACGCTTCACATAGAGGTGGAAGCCGCCATAGATGGCGGAGCGGTCGCGGGCCGAGAAGTCGCGCGATGCCTCGTTCTGGTAGTCCCATTGGTCGAGCAACGAAGTGGAGACGCGGCCCGGCAACAGGCTGGGCTCGGCGGCGGTGCGGAAGATGACGCGGGCGCCGGTGGAGGCGGTGCGGGTGATTTCCGACCACAGTGCATTGAGCTGGTCGTCGGTCATCCAGTCCTGGGCGTCGAGCAGGATGAAGCGGTCGACGGTGCCGGCATCCTTGCCGGCCAGGAACTCGATCAGATTGGCATGGTGGATGGCGACGCGATCGATGTTGCCGCGGATGGTGTCGTAGTTATGCTTTTCCAGATAGGCGGGCAGGGCGGCTTCGCCGGGCTCGGGATAGCGGCGGGCGAAAGCCTGCCAGGCGAAATAATTGTTTTCCAAGGGAAAATCGCAGGCGAGTTTTTCCAGCCGGGCCTTCAGCACGCTGGCCATTGTGCCGTCGCCGGAGGTGATCAGGGAATCGTACTGCGCCGGCGGAATGCCGAGGCCGAACAGCGAGGCCTTGCGCGAGGTCGCCCATTTCAGAAGCTTCCTGTCGAAGACCGGCGCCAGTTCCTCGTTGAAGAACCGGCGCTGTTCGCCGATGTTGCGGGCCTGCATGATGCCCGCTGGGTCGACGCCGAAGAATTTCGCCGTGCGATGGCCCATGGCGATGAACAGGCCGAGCAGGCCGGTCTGGTAGAAGTTGCGGTCGAAAACGCCGATGCGCCTGATGCCGCGCCAGTTGCGGCGCTCCCAATAGTGACGGCTGACCGGATCGAGATGCGGCGCGATGAAGCGGTCGTAGGCTTGCGAATTGTGGCTGGTGTCGGCAGCACCGAAGAAACGAAACAGATCGCCCTGCGAGGGCAGGCGGCGCACCGCCTCCAGCTTCATGCGGTTCAGCGCGATGTGCGCGGCATTGAGGTCGACGGCGTCGATCCTTGCCGGCGAGCGGGTGAGGTAGGCCAGGATGTTGCAGCCGCCCGAGGCGATGGTGACGACGCGGTGGCCCTGGCCAAGCTGCATGGCCTCCATGTCGACATCGGGGTCTTCCCAGATCTGCGGATAGACGAGGCCGGAAAACAGGAAGGCGAACAGCCGCTCGGAAATGCCGGCTTTCGAAAGCGCGCGGTTCTGGTAGACGGCCCTTCCAACTTCCTTGCCGCGGCGAAAAACCAGATCCGAGGAGACGTCCGTCATGGCAAAGTGATTCCCCATTTGCTTTGCCGCAAGCGGGTAGCGCAGGGTCATGACAGGCCGGTGACAGTCGGAAGCATCGATAATTCTACTGCGGCGGTCATCTAACGCGGCTTTCTGCGCTTCCGGTGCTCACGGACGTAATGTCCGCTCCGCTCCGGTTCTCGAAAGTCACGTCACCCGACTCGCCGCAGCGAATTCTCGAAGCTTCCTCAGGCGCGCCCAAATCCACCTGGCGTCGGTGTCGTCAGGATGACAGCCTCGCCTGCATCAAGCACGGTCTGGTCGCAGGCCTTCAACGTGTCGACGCGACCGTCCTTGCGGCGAACCTGGGTCGAGCCGACCTCACCATCACCACCACCGTCCAGCCCCTGCGGCGGGCGGTTGCGGTGCGAGGACAGGATTGCGCATTCCATCTTTTCGAGGAAGCGGATGGTGCGTTTGGTGCCGTCGCCGGCATTCCATTTGCCCGTGCCGCCGGAGCCTTCGCGGATGTGGAAATCCTCCAGCACCACGGGAAAGCGGAGTTCCAGCACTTCCGGGTCGGTGAGGCGGGAATTGGTCATGTGGGTGTGGACGCCGGACGTGCCGGCAAAGCCGCGGCCGGAGTTCATCTGGCCTGCCGGCGAGCCGGAGCAGATCGTCTCGTAATACTGGTATTGCTTGTTGCCGAAGGTCAAATTGTTCATCGTGCCCTGCGCATTGGCCATCGCGCCCATGGCGCCGAACAGCGCGTTGGTGACATGCTGCGAGGTCTCGACATTGCCGGCGACGACGGCGGCGGGGTAGGCGGGCTTCAGCATGCAGCCATCGGGAATGATGATGTTGATGGGCCTGAGGCACCCGGCATTCATCGGGATCATGTCCTCGACCATGACACGGAAGGCATAAAGCACCGCCGCACGGGCGACAGGCTCGGGCGCGTTGAAGTTGTTCTTCATGACCGGCGACGTGCCGGTGAAGTCGACGGTCGCCTCGCGTTTTTGCCGGTCGACCGATATCTTCACCTTGATGACCTGGCCGGTGTCGGTCGGGTATTCGTATCGTGACGTGTCGGGCAACCGTTCCAGCACGCGGCGCACGCTTTCGGCGGCGTTGTCCTGGACATGACCCATATAGGCCTCGACGACATGGAGGCCGAAATGCGCGACCATCTTGCGCAGTTCGGCGACGCCTTTCTCGTTGGCGGCGATCTGCGCCTTGAGGTCGGCTATGTTCTGGTGCGGGTTGCGGGCCGGATAGCGGTGGTCGGTGAGCAGCGTCTGCAATTCCGGCTCGCGGAATTTCCCGCGGTCGACGATGCGGAAATTGTCGAACAAGACGCCTTCCTCGTCGACCGTGGTGGCGAGCGGAGTCATCGATCCAGGCGCGGTGCCGCCGATATCGGCGTGGTGACCGCGCGACGCAACGTAGAAGAGGACTTCCTCCCCCCTTGAGGGGGAGGTGCCGCCGAAGGCGGTGGAGGGGGTCGCCGAGGCAGTGCTCGACGTTCTTGCGGTGCCTTTTGAGAGGACCCCACCCGGCCGCTGCGCGGCCACCCTCCCCTCAAGGGGGAGGGAAAACACCGGCGTCACCACTGTGATGTCGGGCAGATGCGTGCCGCCATTATAGGGTGCGTTCAAGGCAAAGACGTCGCCGGGGTGGATGTCGCCGGAGTTCAGCCGGATGATGGTCTCGACCGAACGGTCCATCGAGCCGAGGTGGACCGGCATGTGCGGCGCGTTGGCGACCAGCGCACCGGTGTGATCGAAGACAGCGCAGGAAAAATCCAGCCTTTCCTTGATGTTGACGGAGTAGGCGGTGTTTTGCAGCGTGACCCCCATCTGCTCCGCGATCGACATGAAGAGGTTGTTGAAGACCTCCAGCATCACCGGGTCGGCTTCGGTGCCGAGCGCTGCCTGACGGCGCTTTCTTTCGACACGGCGCAGCAGCACATGGTTCCTGGCGGTGATCTCGGCCTGCCAGCCCGGCTCGACGACGATGGTTTGGTTCGGCTCGATGATCAGGGCGGGACCGGCAATCCTGTTGCCCGGCTTCAGCGCCTCCCGGCGGAAAATGCCGGATGCACGCCATTCTCCCTCGGTGAAGATTTCGCGGCTCTGCGAAGGGCTTAAGGTGAGATCCTCGGTTTCTGAATCGCTTTCGTCGCGGCCGCCGCCGCCGGTGTCGGTGCCTTCGACGCCGACCGTCTCGACGATCATCGGCTTGTCGTCATAGACGAAACCGAATTGCGCCTTGTGGGCGATCTCGAAATCGCGCTTCGCCTGGAAAATCGAGTCACTTTCGAAATTCACCGGCAGTGTCGTGTCGGTGCCGTCGTAGCGAATGTGCAGCACCGGCCTTGCGGCAACCGCGTCTTCGGCGACGCCTTGCGCAGCGAGTTCGGCGATGACGGTGTTTCTCAAATTGGCAATGAGGCTACCGATCTCGGTTCGGGACTCCTCCGCAAGCGGCTTTAGCAGCGCCTGCTGGCGCGAGGCAAAGACGGAGGCCAGGCCGATGCCATAGGCCGAAAGCAGGCCGGAGAAGGGGTGGATCAGCACCGCCTCCATGCCGAGCGCGTCGGCAACCAGGCATGCGTGCTGGCCGCCGGCGCCGCCAAAGCAGTTCAGCAGGTATTCGGTGACGTCGTAGCCGCGCTGCACGGAAATCTTCTTGATGGCGTTGGCCATGTTCTCGACGGCGATGGTGATGAAGCCTTCCGCGACCGCCTCGGGCGAGCGGCCGTCACCGATCTCGGCGGCAAGTGCGCTGAATTTCGCGCGCACGGCCTCGACGTCGAGCGGCTGATCCTGGTCGGGGCCGAATATCGCCGGGAAGAAATCGGGCTGCAGCTTGCCCAGCATGACGTTGGCGTCGGTGACTGCGAGCGGTCCGCCACGCCGGTAGGCGGCGGGGCCGGGATTGGCGCCGGCGGAGTCCGGGCCGGCACGAAAGCGGCCGGCTTCGTAATGCAGGATCGAACCGCCGCCGGCGGCGACGGTGTGGATGCGCATCATCGGGGCGCGGACCCGCACGCCGGCGACTTCGGTGTCGAAGGCGCGCTCATACTCGCCGTCATAGTGGGCGACATCGGTTGATGTGCCGCCCATGTCGAAGCCGATGACCTTGTCGAAACCGGCGGATTTCGCTGTCTCGACCATGCCGACGACGCCGCCGGCCGGACCCGACAGCAGCGCGTCCTTGCCCTGGAACATATTGGCGGCGGTGAGGCCGCCAGAAGACATCATGAACATCAGGCGGGGGGATTGGTCAGTCTCTTCGGCCGCACCCAGTTCTCCCGCCACCTTCTGCACATACCTCGACAGGATGGGCGACAGATAGGCGTCGACCACGGTTGTGTCGCCGCGGCCCACCAGCTTGATCAGCGGCGAAACCTCGTGGCTGACCGAGACCTGGCCGAAACCAAGCTTGCGGCAGACTTTTGCCACCGCCTTCTCGTGATCGGGATATTTCCAGGCATGCATGAAGACGATGGCGACGGCATCGATGCCGTCGGCCTTGGCCTGTTCTATTGCCGGCCGACAAGCGGCGATGTCGAGCAGCCGTTCGACGGAGCCATCGGCCAGCACGCGCTCGTTGACCTCGATGACGCGCTCATAAAGCTGTTCGGGAAGGATGATCTCCTTGGCGAAGATGTCCGGGCGCGCCTGATAGGCGATCCTGAGCGCATCGCGAAACCCCTTGGTGATGAGCAGGAGCACGCGGTCGCCCTTGCGCTCCAGAAGCGCATTGGTAGCCACCGTGGTGCCCATCTTGATGTCGCCGAGCCGGCCGGGCGGAACCGCGACCCCAGGTTCAAGCCCGAGCAGGTCACGGATGCCCTGGATGGCGGCATCGCCATAGGCTTCCGGGTTCTCCGAAAGGAGCTTGCGCGGATGCAGCCCCCCTTGCGGGTCTCGGCCGACGACATCGGTGAAGGTGCCGCCGCGGTCGATCCAGAAGTCCCATTTCGCGGCCATGGCGGCTGTCTCCGGCATTTTTCGTTTCCAGCTTTCGTTGTTAATGCGCCAAGGCATCAGCGGCAACGCATCCCGTTGATGTTACACGCGGAAACGCAACGTTACGAAACTCATGGCGATGTGATGCATTTCCCCTTCGACCGTTCACTGCAACGTGAACGTGTGTTGAAGGAGAGATGTCATGAAAAAGCTCATTCTTGCGTCCGTGTCCGCGCTTGCCCTGCTGGGCCTCGCCGCCTGCAGCGACAGCGGCACAGGCACTGACAACACCACCACGCAGAGCACCAATCCGCCGGCCTCCGAGCCGATGAAACCCGCGGCCCCGGCCGATAATTCGACCAAGCCTGCCGAGCCGGCTCCGGCAACGCCTGCTCCTGCGCCCGCGCAGTAGCTTGTAAGCAGTAAGTGTCTTGGGAGAAAAGGCCGGCGTCATGCCGGCCTTTTCTTGTGGAGGCGACCATCGGAACCGACGAGGCGCTCTCCTCACCGACACCGGACAGTGGCCGTTATTGGCTTGATAGCGGGGTCCGGTTGGCTTTATGAAGCTGGCCATGTCGATTTGGGACCGCCTTGGCGAATTCATAACACGGGTTTCGTCTTCGACGACGTCGGGCGTCGCCGACGTCGTCGAGGCCGTGCGCACGGTGTTCTCCGGCGACGCGGACCTGCGCCGCCGCGTCGCCTTCTCGGTGGCCATGATCGCGCTTTCGGCCAAGATGGCCAAGGCCGACGGCATCGTCACCCAGGACGAGGTGCGCGCTTTCCAGGAAATCTTCGAAGTGCCGCCGAAGGAGACGCGCAATGTGGCGCGGCTATTCGATCTGGCGCAGCGCGACGTGGCCGGATTCGAGACCTATGCCGAACGGATGGCGCAGATGTGCGGCTCTGGGCATTCCAACTGCGTGATGCTGGAAGACATACTCGACGGCCTGTTCCACATCGCAAAGGCCGACGGCTTGGTGCATGAGCATGAAGGCACCTTCTTGCATCGGATCGCGGAGATTTTCCGCATCGACGAGGCACATTATGAGGCCATCCTGGCGCGACACGTCAATCTTGGCGCTGGCGACCCCTATGTCGTGCTCGGCATCGAGCGCGGCAAGCCGTTCGAGGAGGTCAGGAAGCGGTACCGCAAGCTGGTTTCCGACAATCATCCCGACCGGCTGATCGCGCGCGGCTTGCCGCAGGAATTCATCAAGATCGCGACGACCAGGGTCGCGGCGATCAACGCCGCCTATGAGATGATCGAGCGAGGCCTGCGGCACGTATGAGCGGCTTCCTGCCCGACGAGCCGCGCGCCGAGGTCAGGGTGTCGCCGAATTTCGGGCCAAGGCGCGACACGATGAAACCCGATATGATCGTGTTGCACTATACCGGCATGGCGACGGGTGCCGGGGCAGAGGCGTGGCTGTGCGACCCGGCCAGCGAAGTCTCGTCGCATTATCTCGTGCATGAGAATGGCCACATCGTGCAGATGGTCAGGGAAAGCGACCGCGCCTGGCACGCCGGCAAGAGTTCCTGGTTCGGACGCAGCGACATCAACTCCTGTTCGATCGGCATCGAGATCGTCAATCCGGGACATTCGCTGTGCTATCGCGGATTTCCCCAGCGTCAGATCGACGCGGTGATCGGCCTGTGCGAAGGTATTGCCGCGCGGCATGCGATCCCCGCCACGCGGGTGCTGGCCCATTCGGACGTGGCGCCTGGGCGCAAAGTCGATCCAGGCGAGAAATTTCCGTGGCGCGCGCTGTTCGACTCCGGCGTCGGCCATCTCGTGCCGGCCGCTCCCGTGAGGCGTGGAGCCGCGCTGAAGCCCGGCGACAGCGGCGCCGATGTCGAGGCACTGCAGTCGATGCTCGCGCTCTATGGCTATGGTGTCGAGATATCGGGCGTTTTCGATCATCAGACACGGATTGTCGTCGAGGCTTTCCAACGGCATTTCCGTCCCCGCCTGGTTGACGGGCTGGCCGACGGCTCGACGATGCGTACGCTGCAAAAACTGCTTGCCTCCATGAGCCGCTGACCCAGGGTCAAGGCCTGCCCAAGTAATCCTTTTCGCCTTTCAGGTTACAAACTGTCACCTAAAGTGACTTGCCCCGCCTTCATTGGCGCCAATTCGGACTTCAAAGGGCAATTCGTACAGTTTGTCGGACGTCTATCCCCCCGGATGTTCCGATATTAATCAAGGCATGCCACGCGATGATCTTCGCGTGGTCCAAACAGAACAGGATCACATGCAGAAATTGACCGTTGTAACGGCAGCTCTTGCTGCCGGCGTAATGACTTTTGCCTTTGGTGCGGCCAATGCCGCGCCGTTAAGCCCACGGGCCGATCAAGGGCTCGTCGCCGCAACTGCCAAAGGCAAGGCCATTTCGGCCAAAAGCAGCAGGAGTGTGAAGACGGCGAAGAAGCAGGCTTCCGCGAAAGTGGAAAAGGCAAGCTGGACCAACGCGAAAAAATCCACCGCCAAAAAGCAGACCAAGCGCGGACGCAAGACCGTCGACATGATGACGACGGCATCGATCGGCCTCGGGAATGCAGCCGCGTCGACCGCAGTGGTGGCCAGCAGCGGCCAGTATTCCGCGATCGTCGCCCGCTATGCGGCGAGCTACGGCATCCCGGTGTCACTGGCTAATGCCGTCATCAAGATCGAGAGCAATTACCGGCCGAACATGGTCGGCGGCGCCGGCGAGATCGGCCTGATGCAGATCAAGCCGGCGACGGCGCGGATGATGGGTTACAACGGTTCGGCCAAGGGCCTCTTCGATCCCGACACCAACATCAAATACGGCATGAAGTATCTCGCCATGGCACGGGATCTCGGCGGTGGCACGACCTGCGGCACGATCCTGAAATACAATGCCGGCCATGGCGCGACACGGATGAACCCTGTCTCGGCCGCCTATTGCAGCAAGGTCAAGGTGCAGTTGGCCGCCGTTGGTGCGCCTGCCTGAGAAGAGCTGGCGTGAGAAGAGCTGGCCGCAAGCGGCTTTTTCGGTTGCGTTTTCTGGGCTGAACCCCTTTATACGCCTTGCCAGCTGGCCGGGCGGCCGCACTCGCAAACGCCGAAAGGTCGCGGGTGAGGAAAGTCCGGGCTCCATGGAGACACGGTGCCGGTTAATGGCCGGCGGGGGCGACCCCAGGGAAAGTGCCACAGAAAGCAAACCGCCACGGTTTCACCGTGGTAAGGGTGAAAGGGTGGGGTAAGAGCCCACCGCGCGACTGGCAACAGGAGCGGCACGGTAAACCCCACCGGGAGCAAGACCGAATAGGGGCGGTGCGAGGGAAACCCTCGAGGGCTGTTTCCGGCTCACCGTCCGGGTAGGTTGCGTGAGGCGCATGGCAACATGCGCCCAAGATGAATGGCCGCCACGTTCTCGTCCCGCAAGGGGCGAGGGCCATACAAAACCCGGCTTACAGGCCGGCTGGCAGTTTTCCTTCGAAAAGAAAACGTTTGAGATCAGCAGGTTGCGCCCTCCAGCGCGCCTGCCGATTCAAGTTGGTGCGGCTTTGCCGGCTGGATCGACACCAAGCCATTGCTTGAAGCTGGTACGATTTAATCGTACCATTGGATCGACGAAAGCATCGGGAGCCTATCATGGGACATGTCGATAAACGCAGCATCACGCTGTCGCCGGAACTGGCGCAAGCGGTGGACGATGTGGTTGCCGCCGGCGAATATGCTTCGGCGAGCGAAGTGATCCGTGATGCGCTGCGGCAATGGAAGGACCGCCGCGATCTGCTCGGCTATACGGTCGAGGAACTGCGCAAGCTGGTGCAGGAAGGGATCGATAGCGGGCCTGGTCGATTTGCATCGATGGATGAAATCAAAGCCGAGGCGCGGAGACGGTTGCGATCTGACGACGCAGCATGAATCTGTTGTCCATCGTCCGGAATGCACGCGTTGAAGACGATCTGATCGCGATCTGGCTGCATATTGCCCAGGACAGCGAGGCTGCAGCCGATCGGCTCCTCGATCGCATCGAAGCGCGATGGCAGCAACTGGCCATCTTTCCCCTCTCAGGTGCGCCACGCGACGATATTGCGCCCGGCATCCGTCATCTGGTGGTCGGCGATTATCTCACCCTGTATCGCGTCGGTGGCGAAGCGATCGAAATTCTTCGCGTGCTGCACGGCCATCGCGACATCGAAGCCGACGATCTCGGTTCGTGATCGATCCTGTCAGCCTCTGATCCCGTCCAGCGACATCTCGATTGCTTTCCAGAGTTCTTCCACCGGTTCACATCCGACCGAGAGGCGTACGAAGCCAGGCGCAACCGCATCGCCTCGCTTCAAGCGCCGCTCGGCCGAGGTGTGGACGCCGCCGAAGGATGTCGCTGCCTGCATCAGGTCGCAATTGTTGATGAAATCCTCGGCCTTCTGTTCCGAGGCAAGCTCGAACGAGATGAGAAAGCCGAAGCGCTCCATCTGGGCGCGGGCAAGGTTGTGCGACGGATCGCTCTCCAGTCCGGGAAATCGCAGGCCGCTGATCGACCGGTGGCCCTGCAGTCGCCGCGCGATCACTTCCGCGGAGGTGCACATGCGGTCGAAGCGCACATCGAGTGTCTCCAGGCCACGGTGCACCAGCCAGGCTTCGAACGGTCCGGGAATGCTGCCTGAAATTTCACGCCAGCCGGTCACGGCGGCGATGATGTCGGCGTTGCGGCTGGCGACGTGGCCGAACAGCACGTCCGAATGACCGTTCGGTGCCTTGGTGTCGGCGGCGACGACGATATCGGCGCCGTGGTCGAGCGGGCGCTGGCCGAACGGCGTCATCGTCGTGTTGTCGATCGCCAGCAGCGCACCTGCTTTGTGAACCGCCGCGGCAACGGCCGCTATGTCGCAGATATCCAGTCCCGGATTGGCCGGGGTTTCGACGAAAGCAAGCCGGTAGCCATCGAAGCCGCCATCGAGGAACGCCGAGGTCGGACGGACATCGTAGCTGACGCCGAAAGGCTTCAGGAAGCGATCGGCCAGTGCCCTTGTCGTGTGATAGCCGTCCGACGGCAGCAGGATACGGTCGCCAGTCTTGAGCAGTCCGAAGAACACGGCCGAGATCGCGCCCATTCCGGAAGGGAAGGCCACGCAGGGCGCGTCTTCCAGATGCGCCAGCATATGTTCGACCGCGTCCCAGGTCGGATTGCTGAAGCGGCCATACTGATCGTAGCCGGTGGCATCGCCAGGCGCGTGGTAGATCGCGGCCATGGTCAGTGGCAGCGGGATCGGGTCGCCCATGGCGAGCCCGTTGTTGCGCAGATGGGGAAGTGCTGCAGCGCGTGTGTTCGCTGATTCAGGCATCGATTCTCAAACCCTCCTGGTGACCGGCCGGACGCGAGCGAACGCTATGCCCGGCAACGCGCCCCAGCAAGCCGCCTCCGGTTGGGCCAAGCGCTCTAAACGCTTCGTTAGGCTTAATGATCCATAAAGACGAGACGTGCCGTAACGGCTGCCCTCATCGGTCGCGATGCGCGTGTTTGTGAAGCCTATTCCCGTTGACGCCCATAGTGCCCCATGATATCCCATTCCGATACTCAAGCCTTCGTTCCGCGTCAGGGTAAAGCGTACGCCAATCGGGCAGCCGCGGCGGCTGCGCGTTTGCCGGTTTTTGCCCGCGTAAACGAGGTGGGTGCGAGGCAGGGAACGCGCTGCGGCGGCGCGTGCGACACGATGAAGAGGGGTGCGGCGGCGCAAGCGGCTGTAACGCGTGATGGACCGGTTTCTGTCGAACACGGTGAGCAGGATCGATGTGAAGGGGCGGGTGTCCGTTCCGGCGCATTTCCGTGCCGTCGTGCAGAAACGCGGCTATTCGGAACTCTACGCGCTGCGTTGCCTGGACCTGCCGGCGATGGATGTCGGTGGGCTCGACCTGCTCGATCGTTACGAGCAACGCATCGCGCTCGAGGATCCTTTCCTGCAGACGGCGGACGACATGTCCTTCTTCTGCCATGGCGATGGCGCGTTCCTGAAACTCGACCAGGATGGCCGCATCACCATGACCGATTTCATTCGCGAGCACACCGGCATCTCGGCGGAGGCGACCTTTGTCGGCCGCGGCAATTTCTTTCAGATCTGGGAGCCGGGACGGCTTGCTGCCTATGGCGCCCAGGCGCGGGCCCGGCTTTTGCAGCTTCGGCAGGGGACGAAGCCTGGGGAGCGGCCGGAATGACGGCGGGCCACGGCGATGACATCAACGCCGTTGGCGGATCGGCCCGCCACATTCCGGTCTTCCTTGGCGAAGTGCTAGAGGCACTGGCGCCGGGGCAGGGCGACACCATCATCGACGGCACGTTCGGCGCCGGCGGCTACACCAAAGCCATCCTGGCGACGGGCGCTTCGGTGGTGGCCATCGACCGCGACCCGGACGCGATCGCCGCCGGACGCGATCTCGAGGCACAGTCGGGCGGCAGGCTGAGGCTGGTGCAGGCGCCGTTCTCGACGCTGGACCAGCATGCCGAAAGCGTTGATGGCGTCGTGCTCGACATTGGCGTGTCCTCGATGCAGCTCGACCAGGCCGAACGCGGGTTTTCCTTCCGCTCCGACGGGCCGCTCGACATGCGCATGGCGCAGGCGGGCCTCAGTGCCGCCGATGTCGTCAACAGCTTCAAGCCGGGCGACCTTGCCCGCATCTTCGGCTTTCTCGGCGAGGAGCGTCACGCCGGGCGTATCGCCCGCATGATCGAGGCGCGCCGCGAAAAGCGGCCGTTCGAACGCACGCTGGAACTCGCCGACGCCATCGAGACGCATATCGGCCGCGCGCCGAAGGACAAGATCCATCCGGCCACCCGCGTCTTCCAGGCGCTGCGCATCTTCGTCAACGACGAGCTCGGCGAGTTGGCCAAGGCCCTGTTCGCTGCCGAACGCGCGCTGAAGCCGGGCGGACGCCTCGTCGTGGTGACGTTCCATTCGCTGGAAGACCGTATCGTCAAGCGCTTCATAGCCGACCGCGCCGATGCCGTGACGGGGTCTCGCCACATGCCCGAGGCGCAGGCGCGCAGCGCCACCTTCCGCAAGGCAGGCGGCGGCGTGACGCCTGGTGACGCCGAGATCGCGGCCAATCCACGCGCCCGCTCGGCGAGGCTGCGCGCCGCGATCCGCACCGAGGCGCCGGCGCGCCCCGGCGATTTTTCGATTTTCGGCCTTCCAAAGCTTCCCGGTATCGACCGGCAGGGGGAGAGGTAAGCACGTGTTCCGTACCAGCGACATTGTCCTGATCGCCGTCATGGTTTCGGCGGCGGCCCTGACCTACAAGATCAAGCGCGAGGCCGAGGACCAACTGGCGGCGGTGCAGAAGATCCATACCCAGATACGCTACGAGGAGGAGACGATCGACCTGCTCAAAGCCGACTGGAGCCTGCTCACCCAGCCGTCGCGGCTGCAGAAGCTCGCCGAACTCTACAAGGCGCAGCTCGCCCTCGAGCCGGTCAGCGCGCGCCAGATCGTGGGCCTGGGCGACCTGCCGTCCAAGGCCCTGGACATCCAGGACATACTGAACGGCCGCCAGGGCGGCATGGCCGACAATTCCGACAAGGCGCCCCCGGGCGACAAGGATCCCGTCGTCACCGGAGGCATCGCCCAATGATCGGCAAACTGCTGAAGCGCCGGGCCAGGACGGTCGAGGACGGGTCCATCGTCGTCGAGGGCGCCCGCAAGGCGACCGGCGGCAAGGGCAAGGCGCGCATCGTGATGACGATGGCGGTGTTCTTCGGCATCTTCTCGGTCATTTCCGGGCGGCTGGTCTATCTCGGCTTCCAGACACCCGACCTGTCGGGCGGCCCGCAGAGCCGGGTCACCGCCTCGCGGCCCGACATCGTCGACCGCAATGGCGAAGTGCTGGCTACCGACATCAAGACAGCGTCATTGTTTGCAGAGCCGCGCCGCATCGTCGATGCCGACGAGGCGATCGAAAAACTGTCGACCGTTCTGCCCGAGATCGATTATGAGCAGACCTACCATAAGCTCAAGAGCGGCGCCGGCTTCGTCTGGCTGCAGCGCCAGCTGACGCCCAAGCAGCAGGCCGACATCATGCAGCTCGGCATTCCCGGCTTCGGCTTCCGCACCGAGAAGCGCCGTTTCTATCCAAGCGGCGAGACCTCCTCCTACATTGTCGGCCTGACCAACATCGACAACCAGGGCATCTCCGGCATGGAGAAGTACATCGACGAGCAGGGCCTGAGCGACCTGCAGGCGTCGGGCCTGGCGGTGGCCAAGGATCTCAAGCCGGTGAAGCTTTCGATCGATCTGCGCATCCAGCATGTGGTGCGTGACGAGATCGCCGCCGGCCTGGAGCGCTATCGCGCCATGGGCGCCGGAGCCGTCGTGCTCAACGTCAAGACTGGCGAAGTGGTGGCCATGGCCTCGGTGCCGGATTTCGATCCGAACAATCCCTACAATGCACAGGAAAAGGACCGGCTGAACCGGATGTCGGCGGGGCTCTATGAGATGGGCTCGACCTTCAAGAGCTTCACCTCGGCCATGGCGCTCGATTCCGGCAAGGCGACGATGGCGAGCCGCTTCGACGCTTCGCATCCAATCCGGGTCGGCCATCAGGCCATCCACGATTTCCACGGCAAGAACCGTGTGCTGTCGTTGCCGGAGGTGTTCCTCTATTCGTCCAACATCGGGTCGGCCCGAGAGGCCGAACTGGTCGGCATCGCGGGGCACCGGGAATTCCTGCACCGCCTTGGCATCCTGGACAAGATGCAGACCGAACTGCCGGAAGTCGCTCGCCCGACGGAACCGAAGGTCTGGAAACAGGTCAATTCGTTCACCATCGCCTTCGGCCATGGTGTGTCGACGACGCCGCTGCAAGCGGCTGTCGGCTGCGCGGCGCTGATGAATGGGGGCTACTTGATGGAGCCGACGTTCCTGGTCCGCAGCGAGCAGGAAGCGATGGCGACGGCCAAGAAAGTGGTCAACGACAAAACCGTCGAAGGCATGCGCTACCTCTATACGCTCAACGCCGAGAAGGGCTCGGCCAGAAACGCCAGGGTCCCCGGCTACCGCGTCGGCGGCAAGACCGGAACGGCCGAGAAGGTGATCAACGGCCGCTATTCTAAGGATTTGAATTTCAACACCTTCGTCGCCGCCTTCCCGATGGACGATCCGCAATATCTCGTGTTTACGATTGCCGACGCCCCGCACCCCGAAAAGCCCGGGATGACCGACGTCGCGGCCGCGAATGCCGGGGTTATAGCCGGCAATATCATCAGGCGTTCAGCGGCCATGCTTGGCGTGAAGCCAGATTTCAGCCATGAAAATGGTGCAACGCTGGTGTCCTATCAGTGATTCTTGGGGCGCGCCGGTAACTGCGCGCTATTTTGTTGCGGTGAACGGAACTCGATGAAGCTCAGAGATCTAGACGGTATCCTGCCAGTCGAAGGAACAGCTTCCGCCGATCTGGAGGTTACCGGCATCTCGTCGGATTCCCGGCAGGTTAAGCCCGGCGTCATCTTCTTCGCGCTTGCGGGAAGCAAAGCCGACGGCTCGGCCTATGCCGCCGATGCCGCCAGGCGCGGTGCCGTGGCGATCGTGACAGCCAAGGGCACCGCCGTTGGCGGGCAGCAGGTGCCAGTGCTGGCGGTGGACGATCCGCGCCTGGCGCTGGCGCTCGGAGCCGCCCGCTTTTTCGGCAAGCAGCCACAAACCATGATTGCGCTGACCGGCACCAGCGGCAAGACGTCGGTCGCCGCCTTCACCAGGCAGATCTGGGAGCAGGCCGGCTACGCCGCCGCCTCGATCGGCACCACCGGCGTGGTGGCGCCGGGCCGCAACGAATATGGTTCTCTGACGACTCCCGATCCGGTCGCCCTGCACCATCTGCTCAAGGAATTGGCCGACGCCGGCGTTACCCACGCCTCGATGGAGGCTTCCAGCCACGGGCTCGACCAGCGCCGCCTCGACGGCGTCAAGCTCGCCGCCGGCGGCTTCACCAATCTTGGCCGCGACCACATGGACTACCATCCAACGGTCGAGGATTATCACCGCGCCAAATTGCGCCTGTTCGACACGCTGCTGCCGAAAGGCGCGCCGGCGGTCATCTTCGCCGACGATCCGTGGTCGGCGCCGACGATCCAGGCGGCGCGGGCCGCCGGGCTCGAGGTGCTGACCGTTGGCCGCCATGGCGATTTCCTCCGGCTGAAGCGGGTCGAGCATGAGCGTCATCGCCAGCGCGCCGAGGTCGAGGCCGACGGTGTGCTTTACGAGATCGACTTGCCGCTGGCCGGCGATTTCCAGATTTCGAACGCGCTGGTTTCCGCGGGGCTCGCTATTTCCACGGGAACACCCACTCCCAAGGCTTTGATGTCGTTGGAGAAATTGAAGGGCGCGCCGGGCCGGCTCGATCTCGTCGGGACCACCGCCAATGGTGCGCCCGTTTATGTCGATTATGCCCACAAGCCCGATGCGCTGGAAAACGTGCTGACCTCGGTGCGGCCGTTCACCACGGGCCGCGTCCTGGTCGTGTTCGGCTGCGGCGGCGACCGCGACCGGGGAAAAAGGCCGATCATGGGCGAGATCGCGACCCGGCTCGCCGATGTCGTCATCGTCACCGACGACAATCCGCGTTCGGAAGTGCCCGAGACGATCCGCGCCGCCATCATGGCCGCAGCACCTGGCGCCANAGATCGGCGACCGGCGCAAGGCGATCCACGATGCGGTCGCCATGCTTCATGCCGGCGACACGCTGATCGTGGCCGGCAAGGGCCACGAGGAAGGCCAGACGATCGGCTCCGAGACGCTGCATTTCTCCGATCATGAGGAAGTCCGCGCCGCGCTGCGGGAGCGTGCCGCATGAACCTCTTGTGGACTTCCGAAGCGCTGGTTGCCGCCATGGACGGGCGGCCGCTCGGTCCGATGCCGGAAGGCATATCGGGCATTTCGATCGACAGCCGCAGCCTGCAGCCCGGCAATGCCTTCTTCGCCATCAAGGGCGAGGCGATGGACGGGCACGACTTCGCCACCGCTGCGATCAAGGCCGGCGCCGGCGTACTGGTGGTGGCTGAAGGCAAGCTGCCGTCGCTCGGCCGGCTGACGGCGCCGATTGTCGTCGTCGAGGACGTGCTGGTCGCATTGGAAAAACTCGGTGTCGCGGCACGAGCCCGTTCGCAGGCAAAAATCATCGCGGTGACCGGTTCCGCCGGCAAGACCACCACCAAGGAAGCGCTGCGCCACGTGCTGTCGGCGGTGGGCAAGGTGCATGCCTCGGCGCAGTCCTTCAACAACCATTGGGGCGTGCCTCTGACCTTGGCGCGCATGCCCGTGGATTGCGATTACGCTGTGTTCGAGATCGGCATGAACCATCCCGACGAGATCCGGCCGCTGGTCAAAATGGTGCGGCCGCATGTCGCCATCGTCACCATGATCGCGGCGGCGCATCTCGGCTTCTTCCGCAACCTCGACGAGATCGCCAAGGCCAAGGCCGAGATTTTCGAGGGCATCGAACCCGATGGCGCGGCCATCCTCAACCGTGACGATGCGCGCTTCAAGCTTCTGGACAAGATGGCGCATGCCGCTGGTGTCGAGCATGTCTACGGCTTCGGCGAGAACGCGCGGTCGACCTTCAAGCTCACCAAGTGCGAACTCCACGCCGACCATTCCGACATCGCCGCCAGGATCGGCGGTCATGATATGATCGCCCGTATCGGCGCGCCCGGCCGTCATATGGTGCAGAACGTGCTGGCCGTGCTGGGCGCGGCGCATCTGGTCGGCGCCGACCTCGACAAAGTGGTGCTGGCGTTGGCCGATCTCTCCGCCGAGCGTGGGCGCGGCAAGCGCCATGTGCTGCGCCATCCCGGTGGCCCGATCACGCTGATCGACGAGAGCTACAATGCCAATCCGGCATCGATGGCCGCCGCGATGGCGTTGCTCAACACGACGCCTGTGACGGGCGAGGGTCGTCGCATTGCCGTGCTCGGCGACATGCTGGAGCTCGGTGATCATTCGGCCAAGCTGCATGCCGCACTTGCCGACCTCATCGTCGGTACCGGCACGCAGACAGTCTTTCTCGGTGGCCCGGAAATGAAAGCGCTGGCGGAAGCGCTTCCGACCGAGATCCAGACGGAATACCGCGCCGGCGTCGCCGAGTTGAAGCCGGTGCTGGTTGCCGCGCTTAAGCCGGGCGACGTGGTGATGATCAAATCGTCGAAGGGCATCGGTTTCGCAAAACTGGTCGATGCGCTGCTGGGCAAATTCCCGGCGGAATCCACAACCAGCAAACAGACCTAGACCAAGTCGGGGGACGAAAGCGCATGTTCACACTGCTCGTCGATTTTGCGGACAAGATCTCGGTCTTCAATGTCTTCCGCTACATCACCTTCCGCACCGGCGGGGCGCTGATCACATCGGCGCTGATCGTCTTCATCTTCGGACCGACGATTATCAATTCGCTCAGGCTGCGCCAGGGCAAGGGCCAGCCGATCCGTGCCGACGGGCCGCAGACGCATTTCAAGAAGGCCGGCACGCCGACCATGGGCGGCCTGATGATCCTGTCCGGCATCATCGGTTCGTCTCTGCTGTGGGCGAACTTGTCGAGCATCTATGTCTGGGTGGTGCTATTGGTGACGCTCGGCTTCGGCTCGATCGGCTTCTACGACGACTATCTGAAGGTGACCAAGCAGTCGCATCTCGGCTTTTCCGGCAAGGCAAGGCTGGCGCTTGAATTCGTCATCGCGGGCATCGCCGCCTGGGTAATCATGCACAATGGCCAGGCGCCGTTCTCGTCGTCGCTGACGTTTCCTTTCGCCAAGGAATTCATCATCAACCTCGGCTGGTTCTTCATTCCGTTCTCCTGCTTCGTCATCGTCGGCGCCGGCAATGCGGTGAACCTGACCGACGGCCTCGACGGACTTGCGATCGTGCCGATCATGATCGCGGCGGCGTCCTTCGGCGTCATCGCCTATCTCTCCGGCAACGCGGTGTTCGCCGAATATCTGCAGATCCATTTCGTGCCGGGCACCGGCGAACTGGCGGTCGTGCTGGGCGCCGTCATCGGCGCCGGCCTCGGCTTCCTCTGGTTCAACGCGCCGCCGGCGGCGATCTTCATGGGCGACACCGGCTCGCTGGCTATGGGTGGCCTGATCGGCACCGTCGCGGTCGCCACCAAGCACGAGATCGTGCTGGTCATCGTCGGCGGGTTGTTTGTCGTGGAAATCCTGTCTGTCATAATCCAGGTCGGCTACTTCAAGATGACCGGCAAGCGGGTGTTCCTGATGGCGCCGATCCACCATCACTTCGAAAAGCTCGGCTGGACCGAAAGCCAGGTGGTGATCCGTTTCTGGATCATCGCCGTCATCCTGGCGCTGGTCGGCCTCTCCACCCTCAAGCTCAGGTAGGAGGCCCCTTGATCCCCGCCGCATCTTTCGCAGGCAAGCGCGTTTCGCTCTTCGGGCTCGGTGGCTCGGGGATAGCGACGGCGCGCGCGCTGATCGAGGGCGGTGCTGAGGTGCTGGCCTGGGACGACAATCCCGACAGTGTCGCCAAGGCGGCCGCCACCGGCATTGAAACCGCCGATTTGCGCGGCGCCGACTGGGCGAAATTCTCGGCCTTCGTGCTGTCGCCAGGCGTGCCGCTGACACATCCCAAGCCGCATTGGACGGTGGAGCTGGCGCGCGGCGCCGGTGTCGAGGTGATCGGCGACGTCGAACTGTTCTGCCGCGAACGGACGCTCAGTGCGCCGACAGCTCCCTTCATCGGGATAACCGGCACCAACGGCAAGTCGACGACGACCGCACTGACGGCGCATATCCTCAAATCGGCGGGCCGCGACACGCAGATGGGCGGCAATATCGGCCGCGCGGTGATGACGCTCGATCCGCCGAAGCCCGATCGCCACTATGTCGTGGAATGCTCGTCCTACCAGATCGACCTCGCACCCTCGATCAACCCGACGGCCGGCATCCTGCTCAACCTGACGCCCGACCATCTCGACCGCCACGGCACCATGCAGCACTACGCCTCGATCAAGGAACGGCTGGTGGCGGGTAGCGAGACGGCGATCATCGGCATCGACGATTCCTGGTGCGCGCAGATCGCCGAACGGCTGGAGCGGGCCGGGCGGCAGGTCATCCGCATCTCCAAGCGGCTGCCTTTGACCGACGGCTATTTCGCCGACGGCAGCAATTTGATGGAAGCCGTGCACGGCCGCTACAGCCGGGTCGCCTTCCTCGAAGGCATCGGTTCGCTGCGCGGCCAGCACAATGCGCAGAACGCGCTTGCCGCGGTCGCCGCGTGCCTGAGGGTTGGGATGGAGCTTGGTGAGATCCAGTCGGGGCTGGAAAGCTTCCCAGGCCTCGCGCATCGCATGGAGCAGGTCGGCCGCAAGGACCATGTGCTGTTCATCAACGATTCCAAGGCGACCAATGCCGATGCGGCGGCGCCCGCCCTGTCGAGCTTCAGCCGCATCTACTGGATCGCCGGCGGCCTGCCCAAGGAAGGCGGCATCGAGCCGCTGCGCGGCTTCTTCCCGCGTATCGCCAAGGCCTACCTGATCGGCGAGGCGGCGCCCGCCTTCTCGGCGACGCTGGGCGAGGCGGTGTCCTACGAGATATCGGGCACGCTGGCCGCTGCGGTCGAACACGCCGCGCATGATGCGGCCAGGGACGACGGCGGCGAGGCTGTGGTGCTGTTGTCGCCGGCCTGCGCCAGTTTCGACCAGTTCAAGAATTTCGAAGTCCGCGGCGAAGCCTTCAGGCAAGCTGCGAATGCTATCGAGGGCGTGAAACCCATCGGAGGGGCACGATAATGCAGAGCCGTCTCGACAAAAGCCCGGTTGCAACCTGGTGGTGGACGATCGATCGCTGGTTCCTGGCGGCATTCCTGTCGCTGATGGGGCTCGGTATCGTCTTGTCGTTCGCCGCCAGCCCGGCGGTGGCCGAACGCATCGGTCTCGACAGCTTCCACTTCGCCACCAGGCAGATCATCTTCACCGTGCCGGCGCTCGGCGTGATGCTGGCCGTCTCCTTCCTCGATTCCCGGCAGATCCGGCGCATGGCACTGATCATGCTATGCTTGATGCTGGTGCTGATGGTGGCGGTGCTCTACATCGGCATCGAGGTGAAGGGCGCGCGGCGCTGGGTGTCGATTGCCGGCCTGTCGATCCAGCCGTCGGAATTCCTGAAGCCGGCCTTCGTCATCATGTGCGCCTGGCTGTTCGCCGAACACAAGCGTCAGCCCGACATTCCCGGCAATCTGTTCGCCATGCTGCTCCTGGTGCTGGTCGTGTCGCTGCTGGTGGCGCAGCCGGATCTCGGCCAGACCATGCTGACGACAGGCACCTGGGGCATCATGTTCTTCATGGCGGGGTTGCCATGGCTGTGGATCATCGTGCTGGGCGCGGCCGGCGTCGGCGGCGTCTTCGCCGCCTATACGGTGTTCCCGCACGTTGCCTTGCGCATCGACAAGTTCCTCACCGGCGAAGGCGATACGTTCCAGGTCGACATGGGACGCGACGCCCTGATCAATGGCGGCTGGTTCGGCGTCGGGCCGGGCGAGGGCACCGTCAAGCGGGTCATTCCGGACAGCCATGCCGACTTCGTGTTTTCGGTCGCGGGCGAGGAATTCGGGCTGATCATGTGCTTCTTCATCATGTCGATCTTCGCCTTCATCGTGCTGCGCGGTCTCAACACGGCGCTCAAGGAACATGACGATTTCACCCGCTATGCGGTCGGCGGCCTGGTCACCGTGTTCGGCCTGCAGGCGGTCATCAACATGTGCGTCAACCTGCAGCTGGTGCCGGCCAAGGGCATGACATTGCCCTTCATCTCCTATGGCGGCTCCTCGCAGATCGCCATCGCCATCTCGATGGGCATGGTGCTGGCGCTGACGCGCAAGCGGCCGGAAAAGCGCAAGCAAATGGGCTTTACGCTGCCGCAGCGCGCGATGCCGGCGGAGTGACATGGCAAGAGGCGTCATCCTTCTTGCGGCGGGCGGAACCGGCGGACACCTGTTTCCGGCCGAGGCGCTGGCGCATGAGCTGAACGAGCGCGGCTGGTCGGTGCATCTGGCGACCGACGACCGCGCCGAGCGGTTTGCCGGCCATTTCCCGGCCGCCGCCATCCATCCCATCCAGTCGGCGACCATGGGCTCGAAGAACCCCATTGCCATGCTCGGCGCCTTCTGGAAAATCTGGCGCGGCGTGCGCCAGGCGTCCGCTGTCATCGCCAGGATCAAGCCGGATGCGGTCGTCGGCTTCGGCGGCTATCCGACCTTGCCGCCGCTCTATGCGGCGACCCGGCGCAAGGTGCCGACGCTGATCCATGAACAGAACGCTGTGATGGGGCGCGCCAACCGGGCGCTGGCCGGCCGCGTGGACGCGATCGCCGGCGGGTTCCTGCCGCAGGATACGAGTGCCGCGGGCGCCAAGACGGTGACGACAGGCAATCCGGTCCGGCCGGCCGTGCTGGAAGCGGCCAGGACGCCTTATGCGGCATCGGCCGGCGAACAGCCATTCCGCCTCCTGGTGTTCGGCGGCAGCCAGGGTGCGCAGTTCTTTTCCGACGCCGTGCCGGGGGCCGTCGCGCTGCTTTCGGATGCGCAGCGCAAGCGGCTTGTGATCACGCAGCAAGCGCGGGCGGATGATGTGGCGCGGGTGAAGGCCGCCTATGCCGCTCTTGGCGTCGCTGTCGAGGTCTCACCCTTCTTCACCGATATGGCGGCGCGCATCGCGACCGCGCATCTGGTGATCTCGCGCTCCGGCGCATCGACCGTTTCGGAGATCGCCGTCATCGGCCGGCCGGCGCTGCTGGTACCTTATCCCTACGCGCTCGACCATGACCAGGCGGCGAACGCGGCGGCCCTTGCCGCTGCCGGAGGCGGCGAGGTGCACCCGCAATCCTCGCTGTCGCCCGAGCGCATCGCGGCGCTCATTGGTGGGCTGATGGACAACCCCGAGCGGCTGGCGGCGATGGCTGCGGGCGCGAAATCGGCCGGCAGACCGGACGCGGCACGGTTGCTCGCCGATCTCACAGAGGCTATTGCGTCCGAAAAAACCGTCTCGGATTTCAGGAAGGGGACGCACGCATGAAGATGCCGCAGACCATCGGCCTTGTGCATTTCATCGGTATTGGCGGCATCGGCATGAGCGGCATCGCCGAAGTGCTGCACAATCTCGGCTACAAGGTGCAAGGGTCCGACCAGGCCGACAGCGCCAATGTGCAACGGCTGCGCGATAAGGGCATCGAATGCTTCGTCGGCCACAAGGCCGAGAATCTCGGCGAGGCCGAGGTGGTGGTCGTTTCGACAGCGATCAAGAAATCCAATCCGGAGCTGAAGGCCGCGCGCGAAAAGCTGCTGCCGATCGTGCGCCGCGCCGAGATGCTGGCCGAACTGATGCGCTTCCGCCAGGCGGTGGCGATCGGCGGCACGCATGGCAAGACGACGACGACCTCGATGGTCGCGACGCTGCTGGAAGCCGGCGGGCTCGACCCGACCGTCATCAATGGCGGCATCATCAACGCCTATGGCACCAATGCCCGCATGGGTGATGGTGAGTGGATGGTGGTCGAGGCCGACGAGAGCGACGGCACCTTCCTGAAACTGCCGGCCGAGATCGCGGTGGTCACCAACATCGATCCCGAGCATCTCGATCACTATGGCAGCTTCGACAAGGTGCGCGAGGCGTTCCGCCAGTTCGTCGAGAACGTGCCGTTCTACGGTTTTGGCGTGATGTGTACCGATCACCCTGAAGTACAGGCGCTGGTCAGCAGGATCGAGGACCGCCGCGTCATCACCTATGGCGAGAACGCGCAGGCCGACGTGCGCTTCACCAACCACCGCATGGCCGGCGCCATTTCGGAATTCGACGTGGTGATCCGCAACCGCAAGACGGGCGGCCAGACAGCGATATCGGACCTGCGGCTGCCGATGCCCGGCCGTCACAACGTCTCCAACGCCACCGCCGCGGTCGCGGTCGCGCACGAACTTGGCCTGTCGGCCGAGGCGATCAAGAAGGGCCTGTCGTCCTTCGCCGGCGTCAAGCGGCGCTTCACCCATACCGGCTCGTGGAACGGCGTCGACGTGTTCGACGATTATGGCCACCATCCCGTCGAAATCGCTGCGGTGCTGAAGGCGGCGCGTAGCGCCACCAAGGGCCGCGTCATCGCCATTGCCCAGCCGCACCGCTTCACCCGGCTGCATGATCTGTTCAACGAGTTCTCCGCCTGCTTCAACGACGCCGACACGGTGATGGTCGCCCCGGTTTACGCTGCCGGCGAAGAGCCGATCGACGGTGTCACGTCAGACGAGCTGGTGTCTCGCATCCGTGCCGGCGGCCATCGCGATGCCCGCTACATAGAGGGGCCGACGGCGATCGCGCCGGTTATCCGCGATCTGGCGAAACCTGGCGATTTCGTCGTCTTCCTCGGCGCCGGCAACATCACCCAATGGGCCTATGCGCTGCCCAAGGAGCTCGGCGGGACTGTTTCATGATGCACGGCCAGGCCTTGATCGACAGACTTGGCGACCGGCTTGCCGGCCTGCGCGGCCGCATCACGCCGAATGCCGAGATGGACAAGATCACCTGGTTCCGGGCCGGCGGCCTTGCCGAGGCGCTGTTCCAGCCGGCCGACGAGGAAGACCTGGCCGCGTTCCTCAAGGCGGTTCCCGAAGAGGTGCCGCTGACCATCGTCGGCGTCGGCTCGAACCTGCTGGTCCGCGACGGCGGCATTCCCGGCTTTGTCATCCGGCTTTCAGCCAAGGGCTTTGGCGAGGCCGAAGTCATTTCGCCGATCAGGATCAAGGCCGGCGCGGCCACGCCCGACAAGCGGGTAGCCGCGGTGGCGCTCGAGGCAGGCATTGGCGGCTTCCATTTCTACCACGGCATCCCAGGCGCCATTGGCGGGGCGCTGAGGATGAATGCCGGTGCCAATGGTGTCGAGACACGCGAGCGCGTCGTCGAGGTGCGGGGGCTCGACCGCAAGGGCAATCTCCTGACGTTGAGCAATGCCGAGATGGGCTATGCCTATCGCCATTCCGGAGCCCCGTCCGGGCTGATCTTCACTTCGGCGGTGTTCGAAGGCTTTGCCGAGGAGAAGGCGGTGATCAAGGCGGCGATGGATGCAGTCCAGAACCACCGCGAGACCGTGCAGCCGATCCGCGAAAAGACCGGCGGCTCCACCTTCAAGAATCCGGAAGGCACGTCGGCCTGGAAGGAGATCGACAAGGCAGGCTGCCGCGGCCTGATGATCGGCGGTGCACAGATGTCGCCGATGCACTGCAACTTCATGATCAACACTGGCACTGCGACCGGTTACGATCTCGAATATCTCGGCGAGACCGTGCGTGCCCGCGTGCTCGAACATTCGGGCATCCGCCTGCACTGGGAGATCAAGCGCATCGGCAATTTCCGCTCCGGGCATGCCGTGCAGGAGTTTCTCGGTCAACTCCTGTAGCCGCCGTTGAAGTTCATGTGATGCATGAACTTCAACGTGTTCCCAAAACGCGCAAAACCGTTGCTCCAAGGACTCACCGACACGGTTTTCGCAGCCATTTTCTCAGAAAGTGAATCTCTCGAAATCATAAGCACTTGCCAGTGAATCAACTCTCTGATTCTCTGCTCGAAAGCGTTTCCTGATTTGAGTCGTTCGACGCGTTACCCGCGTTTTCCGTCTGGGGGGGCAACCTGCCGGGAGACTCGGACTCAATGTTGCGGAAATCCTGGTTTTGGTCCGCCACGAGAGGGGATGACGGGGAATGAAGAGCAAGCATGTGGCCGTACTGCTGGGAGGTTTCTCGTCCGAGCGGCCCGTGTCCCTGTCTTCGGGAAAGGCTTGCGCCGATGAACTCGAGAAAGAAGGCTACCAGGTCACGCGCGTGGATGTCGGGCGCGATGTCGGCTCGGTGCTCGCCGAACTCAAGCCCGATGTCGCCTTCAATGCGCTGCATGGTCCGTTCGGCGAGGATGGCACCATCCAGGGCATCCTCGAATATCTCGCCATTCCCTACACCCATTCGGGCGTGCTCGCCTCGGCGTTGGCCATGAACAAGGAGCAGGCCAAGCGGGTTGCCAAATCGATCGGCATGCCTGTCGCCGAATCGAAGGTCACCAGCCGCTTCGCCATCCAGGACAAGCATCCGATGAAGCCGCCCTATGTGGTCAAGCCGGTCAGCGAGGGCTCGAGCTTCGGTGTCGTCATCGTGAGCGAGGGCCAGTCGCATCCGCCGCAGGTCATCGGTTCGTCCGAGTGGAAATATGGCGATACGGTCATGGTCGAGCGCTACATCCACGGCCGGGAACTGACCTGCGCGGTGATGGGCGATGTCGCGCTCGGGGTCTGTGAGATCATCCCGACCGGCCATTCCTTCTACGACTATGATTCAAAATATGTCGCTGGCGGATCAAAGCACGAATGCCCCGCAAAAGTTTCACCGAATATTTACCAAAAAATACAAACACTGGCGCTCAAGGCTCACCAAGTGATCGGCTGTCGGGGCGTTTCCCGGTCGGACTTCCGTTATGACGATCGTCACTCCGAAAATGGCGAGGTTGTATGGCTCGAGGTCAATACCCAACCGGGCATGACACCGACGTCCTTGGTGCCTGAAATCGCCGCCCATGCCGGGCACTCGTTTGGCGGTCTGTTGAGTTGGATGGTGGAGGACGCTTCGTGTCTGCGTTGAAATGGGGACAGAGCAAGGGGAAGGGCGCGGCTGGGCCGTCGCTGCTTGGCCTGTCGCTTTCGTTCGACCATTTCATCCTGCCGCGCATGCTTCGCCGCCCGGTGCGCATCCTGGCGCGCCTGGGTGACGGCGAGTTCCAGGCGCCGCGTTTCTCAGCCGCGATGATGTCCGCCGTGCTGCTCGCTTCGAGCGGCGCCTATGGCGCCTATCTTGGCGGCCATGCCGACGGCATCATCCAGAGCATTACCGCCCGTACCGGCTTCGCCGTCGATCAGGTCAAGGTGGTCGGCAACCGCCAGACCTCGGAGATCGATATTCTGGACAGGCTCGAACTCGACGGCTGGACGTCGCTGATCGGCTTCGACGCGGAGGCCGCGCGCGAGCGCATCTCGGGTCTGCCGTGGATCGAGGTCGCAGCGGTGCGCAAGGTCTATCCGCACACATTGGAAGTGCGCGTTGGGGAGCGCGAGGCGTTCGCGCTCTGGCAGCAGGGCGATGCCCTTTCGGTCATCGAGAAGGATGGCGCCGTCATCGCGCCGTTCTCGGGCGGCAAGCAGGTGCTGCTGCCGTTGCTGATCGGGACCGGTGCGCCGGCCAAGGCGCCGGACTTCCTGGCCAAGATCGAAAAATATCCGGACCTTGCTTCCCGCGTGAAAGGCTACATCCGTGTCGGTGAGCGGCGCTGGGACCTGAAGCTGGACAACGGCATCACCGTCAAGCTGCCCGAGGATGACGAGGACCAAGCGCTCGCCGAGCTCGTCAAGATGGACCATGACAAGGGGCTGTTGTCGCGCGACATCGCCGCTGTCGACATGCGCCTGACCGACCGGCTGGTCGTGCAGCTGACGCCCGAGGCGGTGACGCAGCGCGAGGCCGCACTCAACGAGAAGCCGAAAACCCTGAAGCGCAAGCCGGAGACGAAGATATGAGCTGGCTTGGCGGTCATGGCGATGCCTCGTCGCGCCGTTCCGGCACCCTGACGGTGCTGGATGTCGGCTCGAACAAGGTCTGCTGCATGGTGGCGAAGCTGAAGCCGTGCGATGATGGCAAGTTGCTGCGCGGCCGCTCGCACCGGATCCAGGTGATCGGTATCGGCCATCAGAAATCGCAAGGCGTGAAGTCTGGCGTGGTCGTCGATCTCGACCGGGCTGAGCATGCCATCCGGCTGTCCGTCGATGCTGCCGAGCGCATGGCGGGGCTGACGGTCGATTCGCTTATCGTCAACATGACCGCCGGCCGGCTGAAGAGCGAAGCTTTCGCCGCGACCATCAATCTTGGTGGCCACGAGGCCGACGAAGCCGACATCAAGCGCGTGCTCGGCGCCGGCGCCAAACAGGCGCTCAAGGCCGAGCGCGAGGTGATTCATTCGCTGCCCGTCGGCTTCTCGCTGGACGCCGAGCGCGGCGTGCGCGACCCGCGCGGCATGGTCGGCGATGCGCTTGGCGTCGACATGCATGTGCTGACCGGTGACGCCGCCCCGATGCGCAATCTGGAACTCTCCATCAACCGCTCGCACCTTTCGGTCGAACGCATGGTAGCAACACCCTATGCCAGCGGGCTGGCGGCACTTGTCGACGACGAGCTGGAGCTTGGCGCTGCCTGCATCGACATGGGCGGCGGCACGACGACGATCTCGGTGTTTTCGGAAGGCAAGTTCGTCCATGGCGACGCCATCGCCATCGGCGGCAACCATGTCACGCTCGACATGGCCAAGGGGCTCTCGACCTCGCTCGATGCCGCCGAACGGCTGAAGGTGATGCATGGCTCGGCGCTGCCGGGCAGCGCCGACGACCGCGACCTGGTCTCCATCCAGCCGATCGGCGACGATGGCGACGTGCCGCTGCAGATACCGCGCTCGGTGATGACGCGCATCGTGCGCGCCCGCATCGACGAAACGCTTGAACTGCTGCGCGACCGGCTGAACAAGTCCGGCTACGGCAATGCGGTGGGCAAGCGCGTCGTCTTGACCGGCGGCGCCAGCCAACTCGCCGGCCTGCCGGAAGCGGCGCGCCGCATCCTGGGGCGCAATGTGCGCATCGGCCGCCCGCTCGGGGTGGCGGGCCTGCCCGAGGCGGCAAAGGGGCCAGCCTTCTCGGCCGCCGTCGGGCTTTTGATCTATCCGCAGATGGCGAGCTTCGAGAGCCATCCGGCGAAAGGAATTTCCGGTCTCAGGATGACCGGAACGGGCGGAAAACTGCATCGCATGAGTCAGTGGTTGAGAGACAGTTTCTAATTGACGGGGACAGCCCCATAGGCGGCCGCGGCGGCGAAGCGGCGTGAAAGGCAAAGGACGGAGACAATGACCATCAATCTGCAGAAGCCGGACATCACCGAGCTTAAGCCCCGCATCACCGTGTTCGGCGTCGGCGGCGGCGGCGGCAATGCCGTCAACAACATGATCACCGCAGGTCTGCGCGGTGTCGAGTTCGTTGTCGCCAACACCGACGCGCAGGCGCTGACCATGTCGAAGGCCGATCGGCTGATCCAGCTTGGCGCGCATGTCACCGAGGGTCTCGGCGCCGGCTCGCAGCCTGAAGTCGGCCGTGCGGCGGCCGAAGAGTGCATCGACGAGATAATCGATCACCTGTCCAACACCCATATGTGCTTCGTCACCGCGGGCATGGGCGGCGGCACGGGTACCGGTGCTGCTCCGGTCGTGGCGCGGGCCGCCCGCGAAAGGGGCATCCTCACCGTCGGCGTCGTCACCAAGCCGTTCCATTTCGAAGGCCAGCGCCGCATGAAGACGGCCGACCTCGGCATCGAGGAACTGCAGAAATGCGTCGACACCCTGATCGTCATCCCCAACCAGAACCTGTTCCGGCTGGCCAATGACAAGACCACCTTCGCCGACGCCTTCGCCATGGCCGACCAGGTGCTCTATTCCGGTGTTGCCTGCATCACCGACCTGATGGTCAAGGAAGGCCTGATCAACCTCGACTTCGCCGACGTGCGTTCGGTGATGCGCGAGATGGGCAAGGCCATGATGGGCACCGGCGAAGCTTCGGGCGAGGGCCGTGCAATGGCCGCCGCCGAAGCAGCGATCGCCAACCCGCTGCTCGACGAGACGTCGATGAGAGGCGCCAAGGGCCTGCTGATCTCGATCACCGGCGGCCGCGACCTCACCCTGTTCGAGGTCGACGAAGCGGCGACCCGTATCCGCGAGGAAGTCGACCAGGACGCCAACATCATCCTGGGCGCCACCTTCGACGAAGAGCTGGAAGGCGTCATCCGTGTCTCGGTGGTCGCCACCGGCATCGACAAGTCGGCGGCTGAAATCGCCGCCGCGCCGATCGCGATCCGCACCGCACCGCAGAAGCCGGCCGCCCGTCCGGCCGTGGCAGCGGTCGAAAGCCGCCCGGCGCCGGTGCAGCAGACCGCCTACGAGCCGCGCGCAGCGGACCCGGTCGCCGAAGCCATCCAGCTCGCCGAGGCAAACGCCGCGGCCATGGCGCAGGCTCGTCCGGCACCTGTCGCCCATGCGGACGATTTCCGCCCGCAGAGCAAGATCTTCCAGGCGCCGCCGGCACAGCCGCAGCCGATGGCACAGCCGGTGGTCCAGCAGATGATGCAGCCGGCTCCGCAGCCGCGCGAAATGCTGCGTGAGGTGCAACAGCCTGTGGCGATGGCGCCGCAGCGCATGCCGCGCGTCGAGGACTTTCCGCCGGTCGTGAAGGCCGAGGTGGACGCCAAGAGCCGGCCGGTCGACCATGAGAACAACAGCGGGCCGATGGGCCTGTTGAAGCGCCTGACCAACGGCCTGACCCGCCGCGAGGAGGAGCCCGCACGGCTGCAGCCGGCGCAACCGCGCGAGCCAAAGCTGCGCCAGGCGGCACCGGAAGTGCGCCGTCTCGCCAGCCAGGACGCCCAGCTCTACGCGCCGCGCCGCGGCCAGCTGGACGACCAGGGCCGCCTGACGCCGCAGACGCGGGCGACTCAGGACGACGATCAGCTGGAGATTCCGGCGTTCCTGCGCCGCCAGGCCAACTGAGCGGTTAACGGACTGTAACAATTGTTAACAGGCAAGCAACAAATTGCTTGCCTGTTAACGTTTAAAATGCTGCAAAAACAATCTGTTATAACGTCGTTCGTATTCCCGTTCGCGGTTACAAAGAGTAAGAAACCGTGATTTGGAGTCTCCCTACCGGGACACTATCTTCGCTGCCTACCACAGTCGGTCTGCCGGGATTTCGGGGGAAGTCGCCCTGCCAGCCGATTCAACAAGAGCCGCGCCCTCGGGCTGGAGAAGCGGACCTAGGCATTACGGGCTTATGGGGATTGTCTTGCACGACTACCAGACGACAGTGAAGGCGCGCGCGTCGCTTACGGGCACCGGCGTTCACAGCGGCAAAGAAGTTTCCGTCAGTTTCGTGCCCGCGGATGCCGATACCGGCATCGTGTTCCAGCTTGTCAGCGAGGAGGGGCAGGGCCGTGAGTTCCGCGCCCTGTTTTCCGAGATCGGCGCCACCGACCTGTGCACCATGCTTGGCGATCCGGCAGGCGAGCATATCGCCACCGTCGAGCACATCATGGCCGCTTTGTTAGGCCTCGGCATCGACAATGTCCTCATCGAGATCGACGGTCACGAGGTTCCCATCCTCGACGGCAGCGCAATGGCGTTCGTGGAAGCCATCGACCAGGCGGGCATCGAGACCTTGCCGGTCAAGCGGCGCTACATCAGGGTCGTCAAGCCGGTCCGTATCGAGAACGGTGCTTCCTGGGCCGAGTTCAGGCCCTATGACGGCACCCGTTTCGAGGTCGAGATCGATTTTGAAAGCCCGGCGATCGGACGCCAACTCTTCGCTTCGGACATCAATGCCGACATTTTCCGCCGTGACATCGCGCGGGCCCGCACCTTCGGCTTCATGAAGGATGTCGAGCGGCTGTGGGCCGCCGGCTATGCGCTGGGATCCTCGCTTGAGAATTCGCTGGTGATTGGAGACGACAACCGCGTCATCAACATGGGAGGCTTGCGCTTCCCCAACGAATTCGTGCGCCACAAGACGCTCGACGCCATGGGCGACCTGGCGCTGGCCGGCGCCCGCTTCATCGGCTGTTTCCGCTCCTATCGCGGCGGCCACAGGCTGAACGCGGCGGCGCTGCGGCGGCTGCTGTCGGACCGCACGGCTTTCGAAATCGTCGAGACGACGCGCCGCGAGCGCGGCCGCGCCGCCGAGATGAGTGCCGTCAATGCGCCGCTCTACGCACCCTGGATGATCTGAATTCCTCGACGTTTCGGGACGGTGAGTGTTGCATGAATGCACCATCCGCCGGCGAAATCGCAGCGATACTCCGACTCGGTCCGGCCGCCACAAAAATGCGCGATTGGCTGGACATAGCGTTGCCGGGCAAGGCGGTTATGGTCTATGGCTGCTGCCGTCGATTAGTGCATGTCGCTCAAAAGTGGGGACCAGTTTTGGGACAACAGCATGCAAGAGGCATTAAAATAACGCCGAAAGGGCGCAATCCAATCATGTTTTTCAAGCGAGTCGGTCAATCGAAAGCGCCGCAGCGTTCTATGTTCCTGGCGCTTTCGGTGGTTGTTCCATCGCTCTTTCTGTCGGCCTGCATGTCGTCCGAGAAAGACGTCGACCTGTCGACCTATGTCGACCAGACGGAGCCGGCCGATGTTCTCTACAACCAGGGTCTCGCCAATCTGAATGCCGGTCGCCTGGACGAGGCGAGCAAGAAGTTCGACGCTGTCGACCGCCAGCATCCCTATTCGGAATGGGCCCGCAAATCGATGGTGATGGGCGCCTTCGCCGACTATCGCAAAGGCAGCTACGACGAAGCGATCTCGTCGGCCAAGCGCTATCTGGCGCTTTATCCGTCCACCGAGGACGCGCCCTATGCGCAGTACATCATTGGTCTCAGCTACTACCGCCAGATCAAGGACGTGACGCAGGATCAGAAGGAAGCACGCCAGACCTTGCAGACGATGCAGGATCTGGTCACGCGCTGGCCGACTTCGGAATATGTCGACGACGCCAAGGAGAAGATCCGCTTCGCCAACGACCAGCTCGCCGGCAAGGAAATGCAGATCGGCCGCTATTATCTGGAGCGCCGCGAATACATCGCCGCCGTCAAACGCTTCCGCACCGTGGTGGAGAACTATTCCAACACGCGGCATGTCGAGGAAGCACTCGCCCGCCTCACCGAGAGCTATTACGCGATGGGGTTGACCTCGGAGGCCCAGACGGCCGCCGCGGTGCTCGGCACCAACTATCCCGACAGCCCGTGGTACAAGGATTCCTACAAGCTGCTGCAGAGCAACGGGCTTGCGCCGCGCGAGAATGCCGGATCGTGGATATCCAAGGCCGGAAAACTGATCACCGGCGCCTGACCGCCAGGCTTCGGACCGAAGCGCGCGTTTTTGGATTGATCCGACGCTGAAACAAAAAGATAGTGCGGCGCTGCGACTCCAACCGGGTCGCGTGCCGCTTCACAGCGGTTCGGTGGTTTGATTGAAGCGCTGAGCCGTCCTAACTTTTTGTTCTACGCAATTCCCGTGGGAAAACCGCTACGCACTTTCCTGGAATTGCTTGAGGTCCGGGTTCTGATGCTTGCCAGACTATCGATCCGCGATATCGTCCTGATCGAGAAGCTGGATATCGACTTCCAGCCCGGTCTGTCCGTGCTGACTGGCGAAACCGGTGCCGGCAAATCCATCCTGCTCGATGCTTTGTCGCTGGCGCTCGGCGCGCGCGGCGATGCCTCGCTGGTGCGCCATGGCGCGGCGCAAGGCCAGGTCATCGCCGTGTTCGATGTGCCGCGCAACCATCCGGTGCGCGCGCTGCTTGCCGAAAACGCCATCGAGGATGATGGGGACATCATCCTGCGCCGCGTGCAGACGGCGGATGGCCGCACCCGGGTGTTCGTCAACGACCAGCCATCCAGCGTGACCTTGATGCGCGATGTCGGCCACGCGCTGGTCGAGATCCACGGCCAGCACGATGAACGGGCCCTGGTCGATCCCGGTGCCCATCGCGACGTGCTCGATGCTTTCGGCGGCCATCTCGGCGCTGTTCGTTCGACCGGCGAGGCATGGCGGCACTGGCGCGCCTGCGAGCAGGAACTTACGCGCCACCGCGCCAAGGTGGCGGCGGCGGCGCGCGAGGCCGACTATCTGCGCGCGGCGGTCACTGAGCTGACCAAGCTCGATCCCCAGCCCGGCGAGGAAACGGAACTTGCCGAACTGCGCGCCCACATGATGCGCGCCGAGAAAATCGCTTCCGAGATTCATGATGCGCAGGACGTGCTGTCCGGCCCGTCCTCGCCCTTGCCACAACTGGCCAGCCTGCTGAGGCGGCTGCAACGCAAAGCGACGGAGGCGCCCGGCCTGCTCGAGGACGTGGTCAAGTCGCTGGACGAGGCGATGCTGTCGCTCGATGCGGCGCAGTCGGGTGTCGAGGCCGCATTGCGGGCCACCGAATATGATCCGCAACGGCTGGAAAAAGCGGAGGAGCGGCTATTTTCGCTGCGTGCCGCGTCACGCAAGCACAGCGTCGCCGTCGACGACCTGGCACAGTTGCGCGACACGATGGTTGCCGATCTTGCCGATCTCGATGCCGGCGAGGAACGCCTGCACGGACTGGAAAAGCAGGCCGCTGCCGCGTGCGAGGCCTATGACATCGCCGCCGCACAGCTTTCCTCGCTGCGCCACGCGGCGGCGATCGGCCTGGCCAAGGCCGTCATGGCCGAACTGCCGGCGCTGAAGCTCGAGCGCGCCGCCTTCATCGTCGAGATGAAGAGCGAGGCCGAGACCCGCATGGAAGAGGGCATCGACCAGATCGAGTTCTGGGTGCGCACCAACCCCGGCACGCGGCCCGGCCCGATGATGAAGGTCGCTTCCGGCGGCGAGCTGTCGCGCTTCCTGCTGGCGCTGAAGGTGGCGCTGGCCGACCGTGGCTCGGCGCCGACGCTGGTTTTCGACGAAATCGACACCGGCGTGGGCGGCGCCGTGGCGGACGCCATCGGCCAAAGGCTGGCGCGGCTGTCGAAGCGCGTGCAGGTGCTCTCGGTCACTCATGCGCCGCAGGTGGCGGCGCGCGCGGCAACGCATTTCCTGATCTCCAAATCGGGCGGCACCGATCGCGTGGCGACCGGCATTGCCGAGATGGATCGGACGGCGCGGCAGGAAGAGATCGCCCGCATGCTGGCCGGCGCCACGATCACCGATGAGGCGCGCGCCGCCGCCGAGCGGTTGTTGCGCGAAAACACAAACGCGGCATAGGAATATCCGGCGTGATGGATCGAGTCAGGATATGGCTCCATCCTGCTGGTCAGGAATGATCTTTTCCGAAAACCGGTTCCCACTTTTCGGGATCATGTTCTATTGTGACGCGGCATCGTTCGGGGACAAAAAACATGGCCGAAAAACCTGTCGATTCGCTCAGCGAAAGCGAGGCCGAAGCAGAGCTCCAGCGGCTGGCCGAGGAGATCGCCGAGCATGACCGGCGTTATCACACGGAAGACGCGCCAACGATCACGGACGCCGAATATGACGCCCTGAGGCGTCGAAACCTGGCCATCGAGGAGCGCTTTCCCGGCCTGGTACGCGAGGATTCGCCATCGCTCAGGGTAGGGGCCGCGCCAGCGGAAGGCTTCGCCAAGGTGCGCCACGCGGTGCCGATGCTCAGCTTGGCCAAGGCCTATACCGACGAGGACGTAACCGATTTCATCGAGCGCGGCCGGCGGTTCTTCGACCGCGACAAGGACCTCGACATCGCCTTCACCGCCGAACCGAAGATCGACGGGCTGTCGGCATCGCTGCGCTACGAGAAGGGCGTATTCGTGCAAGGCGCCACGCGTGGCAACGGCACCGTGGGTGAGGACATCACCGCCAATCTGAGGACCATCGCCGACATTCCCGCGAAGCTGAAAGGCTCGGGCTGGCCGGAAATCATCGAGATACGCGGCGAGGTCTACATGACCTATGCCGAGTTCGAAGCGCTGAAGGCACGTTCGGCGGCGGCCGGCGGCCAGGACTATGTCAATCCGCGCAACACGGCTGCCGGCTCGCTGCGCCAGAAGGACGCCTCCGTCACCGCCAGCCGAAACCTCAAATTCTTCGCCTATGCCTGGGGCTACACGACGGAAGATCCGGCACCGACCCAATACGGCGCCGTGCAGAAATTCGCGGATTGGGGGTTCAAGATCAGTCCGTTGATGGTGCGGGCGAAATCGGTCGAGGAACTGGTCGCGCATTATCACCGGATCGAGGAGCAGCGCTCCTCGCTGGGCTATGACATCGACGGCGTCGTCTACAAGGTCGACCAGCTGGAATTGCAGCGCCGGTGGGGGTTCGTCACCGGCGAACCGCGCTGGGCTATCGCGCACAAATTCCCCGCCGAACAGGCAATGACGACCGTGCAGAAGATTGACATCCAGGTCGGCCGCACCGGCACGTTGGCGCCGGTGGCGCGTCTGGCACCGGTGACGGTTGGCGGCGTGGTGGTCGAGAACGTCACGCTGCACAATGAGGATTACATCAAGGGTTTCGACAGCAACGGCCAGCCGATCCGCGACGGCATCGACGTGCGCATCGGCGACACGGTGGTGATCCAGCGCGCAGGGGACGTCATTCCGCAGATCGTCAGCGTCGTCATCGACAAGCGCCCGGCCGATGCCACCCCTTACGAGTTCCCGCACAGCTGTCCGGTTTGCGGCTCGCCGGCGACGCGCGAAATCAACGAGAAGACCGGCAAGGAGGATTCGCGGCGACGCTGCACGGGAGAACTGATCTGTGCCGCGCAAGCCGTGGAACGATTGCGCCATTTCGTCTCGCGCGGCGCCTTGGACATCGAAGGCCTTGGCGCGGAAAACATCGATACCTTCTTCAATGCCGGATTGATCAAGACGGCCGCCGATATCTTCACGCTCAGGGATCGCCGGCCAGCCGTCACCAAGGCGCTGGCCGAGCGGCGCGAGGAGCAGGCCAGGCAGCGCGAGGCGGCATCCGGCAAGACGCGCAAGAATGTCCGCAGCGTCGAGGACCGCAACTATGAAGGCCTGGACAAGCTCTTCGCAGCCATCGATTCGCGCCGAGAACCGGAACTCGACCGCTTCATCTTCGCATTGGGCATCCGCCACATCGGCGAGACGACGGCGGCTTTGCTCGCCCGCACCTTCTCGACCATCGAGGAACTGATCCGCGTCGGCAAGGAGACGGCCGCTGCGGAAGATCCGCACACCGTGTTCCCGTCGATCAACGGCATCGGCGACACGGTGATCGACGCGCTGCGCGATTTCTTCGGCAATCAGCGCAATGACGACGTCCTTGAGAAGCTGCTCGAGCAGGTCAAGCCGAAGCCGTACATCGTCACCGTCTCGGCCGACAGCGAGGTCGCCGGCAAGACGATCGTGTTCACCGGCACGCTGGAGAAGATGACCCGCTCCGAAGCCAAGGCGATGGCCGAACGGCTCGGCGCCAAGGTCGCCGGCTCGGTTTCGGCGAAGACCGACCTGCTGGTGGCGGGGCCTGGTGCGGGCTCGAAACTCAAGCTTGCCAGCGAACTCGGCGTCGAGGTCATCGACGAGGACACCTGGCTGCAGCGGGTCGGCAAGTCCTGATGGAAAGCACCTTCAAAGGGTTCGGCCAAAAGGCCATTCCGTTCCTGAAGGCGCTGGATTTCCACCAGAGCCGGGAATGGTTTTTGGAGAACCGCGACCTGTTCGAAACGGAATTGCGCGATCCACTGGGCAATCTCGTCGACACGCTGACGTCGCGTTTTGCGGAGGCGGGGTTGGGTTTGCGCGGCGACCGCAAGAAGTCGCTGTTTCGCATCAATCGCGACGTGCGTTTCGCCAGGGATAAGCGACCCTACAACCGCCACCTGTCGGCAATCCTTTCGCCCGACGGCACCAAGATGGAACAAGGCGTGTTCTACGTGCATATCGGGTTGGAGGGTTGCTTCGCCGGCGTCGCCTGGTGGCAGCCGGAGGCGGCACTGCTGCTGGCGATACGCCGTTCCATCGAGACATGGCCCGAGAGGTTTCGCGCCCTGGTGAAGGCGTTGAACAAGAATGGCCTCGAACTCGATACCGAAGGCGCCATGAAACGCACGCCGCGCGGCTTCGAACACGTCATCGACAAGGACCTTGCCGCGGCCATTCGCAACCGGCATTTCGTCGTTCGCCACGTGATCGATCCGGCCGGCATTCACGGGCCGGAACTGGTCGAGGAGCTCGTCGATTTCACGTTGCGCGCCAAGCCGCTGCTCGATTGGGGCAGGGCGATCGAGGGCAAAACCGAGAGGGATTAAGCGTTACTCGAACGCCGCCACGATCATTTCCGCTGATCGTTTGGCTCAAGCGAATTCGTGTGACAACGCTGGGCACGCCACCTACATACCGCCACTCCTAAAGCGCGTCGCGCTGAAGCGGATTCATGCGACGCGCTTTAGGTCTTTGTTTTTGTGCATGTCGTTCCCCCAAAACCGGGTCACTTTTGGGCGACATGCATTAGTTGTTGTGCATGTCGCAATCCCAAAACCGCTGCGCATTTTTGGGCGACATGCATCAGGAGTGGTTTATGGCGACGGACGTGATTTCGCAGAGCGGCGATCGAAGCGATTTCTGGCAGGGCGTGCGGCTATCCATGCCTGTCGTGGTGGCTTCGGCGCCGTTCGCGGTGCTGTTCGGGGCGCTTGCCGTCGACCAGGGCTTTTCGGTCCTCGAAGCGTTCCTGATGAGCGCGCTGGTTTTTGGCGGCGCCAGCCAAATGGTCGGCATCCAGCTGTTCGGCCAGCACGTCGCGCCGTGGCTGATCGTGCTGTCGATCTTTGCCGTCAATTTCCGTCACGTGCTCTATTCCGCCGGCATCGGCCGGCGCATCGCGCACTGGCCGATCGTCCAACAGGCGCTTGGCTATTTCATCCTCACCGACCCGCAATTCGCCGTGGCCGAGGCGAGGGCGCAATCCGGACAGACGGTCGGTTTTGCCTGGTATCTGGGACTGGGCCTGCCCGTCTACGTGTTCTGGGTGATCGAAAGCGCACTTGGTGCGATGTTCGGCAAGCTGATCCCCGACACGCATGCGCTGGGCATCGATTTCCTGCTGCCGATCTATTTTCTCGGCCTGGTGATGGGCTTCCGCAAGCGGCCGCTGTGGCTGCCGGTGGTGATCGCCAGTGGCGCCGCCTCGATCATCGCCTACAAGACGGTCGGCTCGCCCTGGCACGTCTCGATCGGCGCCATTGCCGGCGTGCTGCTCGCCGTCATCCTGCCGCCGCACCATAGCGGCGTGGAGACAAGGCCATGAGCACGACGTTCTGGATCATCATCGCCGGCGCGATCGCCACCTATCTGACGCGCATCGGCGGGCATCTGGTCATCTCCCGCTTCGACAACATCCATCCGCGCGTCGAGGCCGGGCTCAACGCCGTGCCGGCGGCGGTGCTGACGACACTGGTGGCACCGGAACTGTTGAACGCCGGACCGGCGGAATGGGCGGCATTGGTGGTCACGGCAGTGGTTTCGCTGCGCGGCGGGCTGATGGCGATGTTCTTGACGGGGGCGGCGGTGCTGATCGCGGCGCGGCAGTTTGTGGGGTGATTTTGCCGGTGCGAACGTTTCGAACGTCCGCGCCGCCCTTCATTGTCCTGCCGGGCATTTCTCCCCGTAAACTGGGAGAAAGTAGCTCATCTCAAATCTTGGCGTCGTGCGGCAATGGCGCGGTTGCCTTTTCCAGCCAGGCCAGCGTTTCGCCGTCGAGCATCGGGCCGATCTCGGCCAGTACGCGGGCATGGTAGGCGTCGAGCCAGTGCAGTTCCTCGCGCGTCAGCAGGTCGGACCGCACCAGCCTGAGGTCGATCGGCGCCAGCGTCAGCGTCTCGAAGCCGTGCATGGCGATGTCGCCGCCCTCGATTTCTGCCGCCGGGGTCACCAGGATCAGGTTCTCGATGCGGATGCCGTAGGAGCCTTCCTTGTAGTAGCCGGGTTCGTTGGACAGCATCATGCCTTCGAGCAGCTTCTCCGTCCCGGTGCGGGCGATGCGCTGCGGGCCTTCGTGCACGGCGAGATACGAGCCGACGCCATGTCCGGTGCCATGGGCGAAGTCGCAGCCGTGCTTCCACAGCGCCATGCGGGCGACGGCGTCGATCTCCGAGCCGCGCGTGCCGGCGGGGAAGCGCAGCGTTGAAATGCCGATCATGCCTTTCAGCACCAGCGTGAAGCGTTCGCGCATTTCCTCGGTCGGCTGGCCGATGGGTACGGTGCGGGTGATGTCGGTGGTGCCGTCCTGATATTGCGCGCCGGAATCGAGCAGGAACAGCTCGCCGGCCTTGAGCTTCCGGTTGGTGGCACGCGACACGCGGTAATGCATGATGGCGCCGTTCGGCCCGGCGCCGGAAATGGTGTCGAAGGAGACGTCGCGCAGCGGCATCTGGGTTTCCTCGCCGGTCTGCCGGCGCGTTTCCTCCAGCCGGGTGACGACCGCGATCTCGTCGAGGGAGCCGGGTTTCTGGCGCTCCAGCCAGCACAGCAGTTTCGCCACCGCCGCGCCGTCACGGCGATGCGCGGCGCGCGACCCGTTGATCTCGGCCTGGTTCTTGGTGGCGCGCGGGATGCGGGCCGGGTCGGGCGCGGCAACCACGGTGCCGCCATTGTCCTCGACCAGCATGCGCAGCCTGTCGGCCGCCAGCACCGGGTCGAGCGCGATCTTGGCGCCGCCCTTGGCAAGCGCCACGATGGCGGCTTCGAATTCGTCGGGCTCGTGCAAATCGGCGAGCTGGGTCAGATAGGCGGCGACCTGGCGCGAGAACTTGCGCTTGTCCATGAACAGCTTGTGCGATCCGTCGGCAGCGAGGATGGCGAAGCCAAGCGCCAGCGGCGTGTGCGGCACGTCACCGCCGCGGATGTTGAAGGCCCAGGCGATGGAGGAGGGGTCGGTCAGCACTGCATGAGTGGCGCCGTCCTTGCCGATCGCCGCCGCCAGCCGCGCCAGCTTGTCCTTGGCAAGTTCGCCGGCAAAGCCGATCGGGTGCAACTCGACGGGTGCCACCGGTGCCGCGGGTTGATCCTTCCAGATGATGTCGATCGGGTTCTTGGTCAGCGGCACCAGCACGGCGCCGATCTTGTCGGCAGCGGCCTGCAGCGCCTTGACCTCACCGACCGTGTGCAGCCACGGATCGAAGCCCAGCCGCGCGCCCTTGCCGATATTGTCCTTGAGCCAGACCGGGGGCGGGTTGTCGACCAGGCTTTCGACCGAGAAGATGTCGAGATCGACCTCGCTGCGCACCTGCAGCGTGTAGCGCCCGTCGACAAAGATGAAGGCGCGGTCGCGCAGGACGATGGCGACACCGGCCGAGCCGCTGAAGCCGGTCAGCCATTTCAGCCGCGCCGAGCGATCGGCGACATATTCGCCCTGATGCTCGTCGGCGCGCGGAACGATGAAGCCGTCGAGGCCATTTCCATCCAGCCATTGGCGCAGCAGCGCCACGCGCGGCTTGCCGACTGCCGGGTCGCCCGCGGAATCGAAGGTCTGGAACATGATGGGCCTCCTTGCACGCGCGAGCGTAGCTTATGGCTTGGGAAATCGGAATCGATTTCCAGCGGTGCAAACTGCTACAGCGTCGCCTGGCTGACAACCGAGTGGGCTTGGTCCAGCGCCGTGCGACCCGCGCTCAGTGCTTGAGGTGGATGGTCACCCAGCCTTCGCGGTGCAGCGTGCGCACGTGGCGGAAGTTCTGGCCGACATAGGCCGAGATGACCGCGTCGCGCTGGCGCTCGAGAATGCCTGACAGCACGATCGAGCCGCCAAGCGCGATGTGCCCGGCCATTTGCGGCGCCAGCCGCATCAGCGGCCGCGCCAATATGTTGGCGATGATGAGATCGAAGGGCGCGCGCCTGCCGAAGATCGGATGGTGAAAGCCCGGCGCCGTTACCGTCTCGACGAGAGCCTTGACGTGGTTGAGCCGCGCATTGGCGGCGGCGACCTTAACCGCCACCGGATCGATGTCGGTGGCGAGCACCGGAATATGTGCCAGCTTGGCCACGGCGATCGCCAGAACGGCGCTGCCGGTGCCGAGGTCTAGCGCATTGCGCGGATGTTCGCGCCGCACCACCCGTTCCAGCATTTCGAGGCAGCCCGAGGTGGTGCCGTGGTGGCCGGTGCCGAAGGCGAGGCCGGCCTCGATCTCGATGGCGAGTTCGCCACTGTGGCGCTTCCTGCGGTCATGCGCGCCATGGACGAAGAAACGGCCGGCGCGCACCGGTTTCAATCCTTCCAGCGAACGCGCCACCCAGTCGATGTCGGGCAGCGCCTCGCGCTCGACGGGCTTCGACAGGGTGAGGCCGGCGAGAATGTCCTTCATCCGCGCCTCGATCGCGTCGACGTCACCGTCGGCATAGAGCGAGACTTCGTGGATGTCCTTGTCTTCGTCGACCTCCAGCACCGCGATCGGCAGGCCTTCATCCTCGAAGGCCATCTCAAGGGCCACGAAAATACGCTCCGCCTCGACCTTGCCGGTGGTGAAATGGAGCCGTGTCTGGGTCATCAGGTTAAGTTTCTCTTTGAGCATGTCTTGTCCGAAAAACCGGCTTCCACTTTTCGGGATCAAGCTCTAGCCCTTGGCCGCGAGGCGCTTCAGCTTTTCGACAGCGGTGCTGGCACTTTCGCCATAGGCGATCGTGCCGGCGAAATCGCCCTTGCCGTTGAGCAGCAGCACCGAGGCGGTGTGGTCCATCGTGTAGTCGCCGTCGCCGGTGTCGACCTTCTTCCAGTAGATGCCGAACGACTTGGCCATGGCGTGGACTTTGTCCGGATCGCCGGAGATGCCGATGATGCGGTCGGAGAAATTGCTGACATAGGCATTCATCACCGCCGGCGTGTCGCGCTCGGGATCGACGGAGACGAAATAGGCATGCAGGTTCTTGCCGTCGTCGCCGAGCGTCTTCAGCCAGCCGGCGAGTTCGAACAGCGTGGTCGGGCAGACTTCCGGACAATGGGTGAAGCCGAAGAAGACAACGCTGGGCTGGCCCCGGAACGCGGCCTCGGTGATCGGCGCGCCCTTCTGGTCGACCAGGGTGAAGGGGGCGCCGAACGGTTCGCCGCCATAGTGGCCGCGATACCAGTCGAAAGTCAGCCAGCCGATGCCGGCCGCCATGAGGATGAGAATGCCGACCAGGATAGAACGCATCATCAGAAAAGTCCGTCTGTAACTTTCATCGGGTGCCGGCCGAAGCCACGCTCCCTTGTTCGGCCGACAGTCTTAGCGGTTCGACCGGGTACACGCAAAGATGCCGCGTTGACGCAACCGGCCGTGGCGGCACCCGGCGTTTCGATCGCACCTTGCAATATATTGGTCCTCGCCCCACCTGAGACCGGCAACTCGAACCGCAGGAGGCTCCACTTGCTCGAATTGATTGGGCGCGGACGGATTGGGCGAAAACTGATCGGCGCGTTTGCCGCGTGCGTCGTGCTTGGCACTGGCGCTGCCGTCGCCGAGGAAGTCGGCAAGGTTGGTGTCGACTGGGTCGGCAACGATATCATCGTCGAGGCGATCAAGGATCCGAAGGTGGAAGGCGTGACCTGCCACGTCTCCTATTTCGACCGCAGCATCATCGACCGCCTGCACAAGGGCAACTGGTTCGAGGATCCCTCCGATTCCTCGATCTCCTGCCGCCAGACCGGACCGATCACCATCGGCGACATCGACATGGGCGAGGGCGGCGAGGAGGTTTTCAAGCAAGGCATCAGCCTGATCTGGAAGAAGCAGGTGGTGAACCGCATCTATGACAAGGCCAACGATACGTTGATCTATCTCTCGCATTCGCGTCAGGTGCAGAATGGCTCGGCCAAGATGTCGGTCACGACAGTGCCGCTCTACGGCCAGAACGTGGTGTGGAGCAAAGGCAAGCCGAAATAGATTCGCGCGATTGGCCTGACGGACTGTTCGCGGCTTGCGGGCGTGGTTGCTCTGACGTAAAGCCGCCCTCATGGACCGTTCCCAAGATCTCGTGCTGAAGGACTCCGAGCCGCGCATCCATCCGACCGCGGAATTGAAGGCGTGCAAGCTCGGCCGCTATGCCGCGATCGGCGAACGGGTGGTGCTGCGGGAAGTCAATGTCGGCGACTTCTCCTATTTCGAGCGCCATTCGGAGGCTATCTACACCACCATCGGCAAATTCTGCTCGATCGCCGCCAACAGCCGCATCAACGCGCTGGAGCATCCGATCGAGCGACTGACCCAGCACAAGGTCAGCTATCGGCCGAACGAGTATTTCCGCTGGCTGGGCGTCGACGCCGCCTTCCGCGACCGGCGGCAGTCGAAAGCCGTGACCATCGGCCATGATGTCTGGATCGGCCATGGCGCGGTAATCATGCCCGGCATCACCATCGGCAACGGCGCCGTCGTCGGCGCCAATGCGGTGGTGACCCATGATGTGCCGTCCTACACCATCGTTGCCGGCATGCCGGCGAAGCCGCTCAGGGCACGCTTTTCCGCCGCCGTCGCGGCACGGATCGAGGCTCTTGCCTGGTGGGACTGGCCGGTCGAGAAACTCGCCCGGGCGGTTCCCGACATTCAGGCGATGCCGATCGAGGCGTTCCTCGATCGCTGGGAAAACCAGGCCTTTTAGGCCGGCATCCTGCCGTTGTCTCGAAGTTCCGCGCTCCGTTGAGCGAGGCAATCCGCAGGCTGAGGCGGCGCTGCGAAGCAAGCTGCCATTTTCCGTGCTCTCCGGACTGAAACCCCTTCCGCCATGCGGGGGTGGCGCGGCGGAAGGGGCTGGAGGTAAACCGCCGTGAAGCGGAAGGAACAGGCACTTTTGCCTGCACGGTCACCATGACATTTAACCCGATAAGGCGTGTTTTCCCTCACATGCCCGCTTTGCGTGTATTCAATTGCGCCTGACGCATTTGTCGCCCGGTTGGAACCCGAAACGGCCGCCGGATGTTTCTCATCGCGGCAGCCATCGAGGGATCCGACACATGGAAAAGCATTTCACCAAGATCGCCAACTGGGTCGCCCATGTAACCGGCCTGCCGCTAACATTTTCCGTCTGCTGCCTGATCGTCGTCGTCTGGGCGGTAACCGGACCCTACTTCGGTTTCTCGGACACCTGGCAATTGGTGATCAACACAGGCACGACCATCATCACCTTCCTGATGGTGTTTCTGATCCAGAACACCCAGAACCGTGACGGCGCGGCAATTCAGGCCAAGCTCGACGAACTGATCCGGGTGAGCCGTGCCCACAATCATTTCATTGGCATCGAGCACCTGACGGAGTCCGAGGTCGAGGAAATTCGCGCCAAATGCGAACGGGCGGCACGGCGGCATGACCAGAAGATTGCCGCCACGGCCGGGAAGAAGGCCGTGGCGCAAAAGCGCGGGACGAAGAAGCAGGCCGCTTGACGGGTCAGCCTTTTATGAAGGCCGCGAAAGCATCCTTGTGGTCGGGGTGCCAACGCGACAGGGCCGGGCGGTTTTCGATGATGTCACCGACCGCCCAGGCCATGCGCTTTTCATCCAGCGGGCGCGCCACGTCATTGTCCGGGCACAGGATGTAGAAGTCGCCCCTGACCAGCGATTCCAGCATGAAATCGATGACTTGTTCGCCGGTCCAGACCCCGGCCGGCTTTTCCGTCGCGCCTTCGGTGAGGCCGGTGTAGGTGAAACCGGGGATGAGCAGATGCGCCGACAGGCGTGCGCCAGGCTCGTTGCGCAAGGCGTGCGCCAGGCCCTCGGTGAAGGTCTTCACGCCGGCCTTGGAGACGTTGTAGGCAAGGTTGCCGGGCGGCGTCGTGATGCCTTGCTTGGAGCCGGTGTTGACGATCAGCCCCGGCCTGGCAGACGCCAGCATGCGCGGTGCGAAGGCCTCGACGCCGTGCACGACGCCCCAGAAATTGATGTCGAGGAGCCGCTTCCACTCTTCGCGGTTCTCCCAGGGTTTGCCGGGATTGTCGCCGACGCCGGCGTTGTTCATCAGCAGCGAAACATCGCCAAAGGCGCCGAATGCCCGGTCGGCGAGACGATCGACCTCATCGGCCTTCGAGACGTCGGCGGCGACGGCCAGCACGGCGTCGTCGCCGGCAATGGCGGAGACCGCCCGGGAGGCATCGTCAAGACGCGCGCCACCAATGTCGGCAAGCACGATCTTCATGCCCATCAGCGCAAGCCGCTTTGCCGCTGCCAGACCAATGCCGCTGGCGGCGCCGGTGATGACGGCGGTGTTGCCCGGCGCAAGCGCGGGCAGGGCGGTCTGGATTTCAGCGTCGGGGATCATCGGTGATGGGTTCCTTCTTTCGATGGCGCCGAACTTAGCGCCGCAACGGGCTTGCGCAAGCCTCCGTCAGCGTGTGTTCGGGTTGACCATGCCGGTCGAGGCTGCGCATGCTGCCCTCGGCAAAAGGAGACTTTTGTCGAGGCAAAGGAGACTTTTGCCGGGATCAACGGAGATTTTTCGATTGACGGATTGGATTGCAATTCTGAAGGAACAGACCGCCACCGGCGACCAGATGGGACGCGAGGTGCCGCAGATGCTGGCCAATCCCGATATCAGCGAAGCGCAAGTGAAGACGCTGTTTTCCGCGCTGGAGAAACAAGCCGAGTTCGTCGAGAAACTGCGCATGGCGTTGGAAAAGTTCGGCCATGATTTCTCGATCATCAAGGCGGCGGAGCGGCTGGAGGAGCGCTATGCAGACCTGGCCGCTTCGGTGGCGGAAAAGCTGAAAGCGATGCGCAGATAGAGCAATTCCAGGAAAAGTGTGAAGCGGTTTTCCGTCCGGGATTGCGTCAAACAAAGAGCAATTCCAGGAAAAGTGTGAAGCGGTTTTCCGTCCGGAATTGCGTCAAACAAAGAGCAATCCAGGAAAAGTGTGAAGCGGTTTTCCGTCCGGGATTGCGTCAAACAAAGAGCAATTCCAGGAAGGTCTACTTTTCGATCATCCGCGCGAAACGCGTATCCGGCACCAGCCAGACCAAGGCGACCAGCACATAGAGCGCTACGCCGATCCACTGATTGACGAAAGTCAGCACGACGGCCGCGATATAGACGGCGAGCGAGATCTTTCCCTTGCGATCGTGGCCCAGCGCCTTGGCAAAGGCGGTGTCGTTGCCGTGCAGGCGGTGCAGCGCGGCGGCCAGGATCGTATAGGCAATGGCGCAGAGTGCGAGATCGGCGCCATAGACGGCGACCGGCACCGGCGCAAAGTGATTCTCGCCCATGAAGGCGGTCGTTGCCGGCATCAGCGACAGCCAGAACAGCAGGTTGAGATTGGCCCACAGCACGCGGCCATCGACGCGCTGCACGGTATGGAACATGTTGTGCAGATTGTTCCAGTAGATGCCGACGTTGATGAACGACAGCACGTAGCAGAAGAAGATCGGCCACAATGGCAGCAAGGCGGAAACATCCTCGCCATGCGGCACTTTCAGTTCCAGCACCATGATGGTGATGATGATGGCCACCACGCCGTCGGTGAACGCCTCGACCCTGCCTTTGCCCATGATCCCGCCCCTTGGCCGCAACGAATTGTCGAAAGAAAGTAAATTGTTAGCCTATGTTGCCGGGCCGATAAACGGCGCTTGGGAAATTCCTCAACTATGTCGGTGGAAACCGTGGCACGGCGGCTGGGTCAGTTCCGGCTATCTCTCGCGGGCCCATGTCGTTCGTCCGCCAGTCATCATCGTGCGCCCGCCGCATCGGCCGCCGCACAGGCCGCGCCCCGGCAAATGCAAGATCGCGCCCGGCACGAGGCCGCCGGCCTCGATCCGAACCTTCTTCAGTCGGCGGCTCTCCCGTTGAGGCTCTGGTTTTTTGTTTTGACGCAATTCCCAAGGGAAAGCGCAAATGCGCTTTCCCCGGAAAACCGCTTCACACTTTCCTGGAATTGCTCTCAGCCCACCGTGGTGTCAGGAGCCTGCCAGCCGGCCGGAACGTCGGGAATGAGGACGCGTTAAGATCGCGATCCCGAGGCTGGAAGGGAGGTTGGCCATGACATTTCGCGATTTAGCGCATACGCAAGAAGCGGCTCGTGGCGACGCTCTTGCGATTCCGACTGTCGCCGCGATGATTGCCGTGCTGTTTGCCGGCAGCACGGCACTGACACCGCTCTATATCATCTACAAGCAGCAATTCGGTTTTTCGCAGATCACGCTGACGCTGATCTATGCGGTCTATGTCGTTGGCAATCTCGCCGCCTTGCTGGTGTTTGGCGGCGCATCGGACGTTGTGGGGCGCCGGCCAGCGGCCCTGGCGGCGATGGGCGTCGCCATCGTTAGCGGGCTTGTCTTCCTGTTTGCCGAAAATGTTCTGTCGCTCGACATAGCGCGCATCCTGAGCGGGCTTGGCATAGGCATTGGCGCAGGGACAGGAACCGCGTGGATCGCCGAGCTTCTCCCCAATGCCGACAAGTCNGCTTGGCATAGGCATTGGCGCAGGGACAGGAACCGCGTGGATCGCCGAGCTTCTCCCCAATGCCGACAAGTCGCGCGCCAGCATCATTGCCACCAACACCAATTTCCTCGGCCTCGGATTCGGCGCGCTCGTTTCGGGACTGCTGGCACAATATGAGCCCTGGCCGTTGCGGCTGGTCTTCATCGTCTTTCTGGTGGCACTCGTGGTGGTGACGATCCTGGTCTGGCGCACCCCTGAAACGATCGCGAAGCCGGGTGGCGTCAATCAGATTTCCATGCGGCCGCAGCTCTCCGTTCCGCAGGAGATACGCGCGCGCTTCGTTGCGCCGGCGGTGACCGGCTTCGGCGCGATGGCGCTGGTCGGTTTCTATGCCGCCCTGGCTCCCAGTATTCTGGCGCAGCAGTTGCACGAAACCAACCACGCCGTCGCCGGCGCGCTGTTCTTCGAACTGGCGATCGTCGCCGCGGTCAGCATCGTGGTGCTGAAGCAGGTGCAGAGCAGCAAGGTCATGTTGGCCGCGCTTGCCCTGATGGTCCCCAGCGTCCTGCTGGTGGTGGCGGCACAGATGCTGGCATCGATGGTGCTGATGATCGCGGCCACCGCCTGCTGCGGCGTCGTGGCGGCGCTTGGCTATCGCGGCGGCCTGCAGGTGGTGAACGAGATCGCGCCGGATGATCGTCGCGCCGAAATTGTGTCGAGCTTCTTCGTCTGCTGCTTCGTCGGCAACGCCTTGCCGGTCATCGGAATCGGGATCGTCTCGACCTATGCCAGTCCGATCGCCGCAAGCCTGGCATTCGCCGCCATGATTATCGTATTCGCGGTGGTAGCGCTGGCTTTCGGGCTGAAACATCGGCGCTGAGATGACCAGGGCCCGGCCGAATCTCAGCCGTTTGGCATTTCAGGCGCCATGTTGGCGCGCTGGCGCGGCACCCCAAGTCCGGTGTCAGGCGGCTCGCCGGCAGCCGGCCTGTTCTCGATCATGTGCAAGGTGCGCCAGCCGCCTACGCGGTAGTAAGCCGCGGCCAGCACGAGTGAGGTGATCGAGCCGGCTGGAAAGCTCCACCACAGCGCTTCCTCGCCGAGCACGCCGCGCATGAAATAGGCAAAGCCGGTGCGCACGACCAGCACCGAGATCACCAGGATGATCAGCGGCGGCATCACCGCCCCCGTGGCGCGCACGGTGGCGAACAGCACGATGGTGATGCCGAACAGGACGAACGACCAGGATGCGACACTGTTGATGTGGGCGGCGATGTCGATCGCAGCGCTGTCGCTGCTCAGGAACAGGCTGAGGATCGAGCGGTCGAAGAACCACAGCAGCGCGACGAGGGCGCCGGTCAGGACGAGGTTGAAGCCGACGCCGGAGGCAGCGACCCGGCCGATTCTGTCCCAGCGGCCGGCACCGACATTCTGCGCCGCCATGGAGGAGACCGCGGCACCGATGGCGAGCGCCGGCATCTGGATATAGGTCCACAATTGCGCGGCGATGCCGTAGGCGGCGGCGACCTGCGAACCGTAGGAATTGACGATGCCCATCACCGTCAGTGCCGCCGCCGAGATGACGACCATTTGCAGGCCCATCGGCACGCCCTTGAAGACGACGATGCGCAGCAAGGCAGCGTCTGGCCGCAGCAGGGCGAGGTTGGCGCCGGCCAGGCGCAACGGGTGCTTGCGCGCATAGAGCACGACGAGGATGGCGATGACGCTCACCGTCTGGCCGATCAGTGTGGAGGTCGCCGATCCGGCGATGCCGAGTTCGGGAAACGGCCCGATGCCGCGGATGAGCAGCGGATTGAGGACGATGTCGAGGACGACCGCGAGCGCCATGAAGATGAAGGGCGTACGCGAGTCACCGGCGCCGCGCAGCACGGTCATAACGAAGGACAAAAGGTTCATCATCGGCACGGCGACGAAGATGATGCGCAGGTAGGAACGGGCCAGCGGCAAGGCGTCGGCCGGGGTGCCGAGCGTGTTCAGGATGGCGTCGACCCAGATCCAGCCGCAGACCGCGAAGATGATCGAGACGAGGAAAAAGAAGGTGGCGCTGGTGCCGACGATGCGGCGCGCCTCGGGCAGGTCGCGGGCGCCGACCGACTGCGCCACCAGGATGGTCGCCGCCATGCCGATTCCGAACACGGTGCCGAGGATCAGGAACAGCACCAGATTGGCGTTGGAGGTGGCGGTCAGCGCCGATTCACCGAGGAAACGGCCGACCCAGACGGCATTGATCGAACCGTTGAGCGACTGCAGAACGTTGGAGCCGAGCACCGGCAGGGCGAACAGCAGCAGCGTGCGCGGGATCGGTCCGCTGGTCAGGTCGCCGGTGCGCCGGCGCGTGGGCATTTTTTCGTCCATGTCTGGCAATCCGGCGAAGGCCTGATCTTGAGTCCGATCCGCGATGATCGCCGATTCAGCCGGACAGGTCGATGCGGTGCCGGAAAAGATTGGCATCGGGTCTTCTGGCGCGCCTCGATCTAATCATGTTCTCAAAGCTCCCGGAATGGGATATTGATCCTGATGGGGGCCGCGTTCCTGTTGGATCTTGCGGTTGAGCTGGGGGGTTCATGTCCGATATTTCGCTGTTTTCCGAGCGCCTGAACCGGCGTGCGTTTCTGAGTGCGTCCGCTTTGAGCGCGGCCGCGATGGCCCTTTCGGCATGCTCCACGACGGATGTTGCGCCGCCGCCGCCGGTGGCCGCCGCGCCGCCCGATGCGGCTTTCGGTGACACCGCGAGCATGTACGCGGCGCGCACCGACGAGGGCTATCAACTGCCGGCAATCCCGGTCACCAAGCTCGACCCGAAGTTCGTGCGCCAGGTCGTGGCCGACCCGACCGGCGAAAAGCCCGGCACGATCGTCGTCGATACGTCAGAGCACTTCCTCTATCTGGTGCAAGATGGCGGCAAGGCCGTCCGCTACGGCGTCAGCCTCGGCAAGGCCGGTTTCGGATGGACCGGCAGCGCCGTGGTCCAGGCGAGGAAGAAGTGGCCGGTGTGGACGCCGCCGCCGGAAATGATCCAGCGCCGGCCGGAACTGGCGAAATACAAGGACGGCATGCCGCCCGGTCCGCAGAGCCCGCTCGGCGCCCGCGCGCTCTATCTGTTCCGCGACGGCAAGGACACGATGTACCGGCTGCACGGCACGCCGGAGTGGGATTCCATCGGCAAGAACGCGTCGTCCGGCTGCGTGCGCTTCATGAACCAGGACATCATCGACCTCTACAGCCGCGTCAACGGTCCGGCCCCGGTCTTCGTGCGTCCCAATCTGTCGGCCGCCGGCAAGATCATGGCCGTGTCGAGCAGGACGGCCGAGCCGATCGATGCGGGCGTGCCGAAGGACGCGGAGATGTTGAAGTAGGCGCCTTCACGGTCTGTAGCAGGGCTCGATCATTCGATCGTGGCAGGTCAGGCGGGCGCATCAGACGCGCCCGCCTGCATGGATGTCGTTACTTCTTGGCGAGGCCGGGCAGCGTCACCTGATAGACCAGGAACATGGTGTCGACATTGGCGCCGTCGTCGGCCTTGTAGGGCGCGCCGACCTGGAAACCATCCTGGGCCAGGAAGTCGTTGTCGTTGGCGACGAACAGGAAATAGTCGTCGGGCAGTTTCGGATCGAGCACGCTTGCCAGCGACATCGCTTCCCATTTTTCCGAGAGGTTGTCGTGGTCGTTCGGCGCGCCATTGTGCAGGCCGAAGCGGCCGAGCTGGGCATTGTCGTTGATGTCGATGAACGGCGTCAGCTTGGCCGGCGTCACCGACGGATCGAGCACACCCTTGGGGGCGACCGGCCTGTCCTTGTCAAAATCCGTGCCGGCGATGTCGGTGGCCGTGGAGACGTCGACGATGCTGATTTCGCGATAGAGCGAGGTGTCGCCCTTCACGCCCTGACCGTTGCCGCTGTCGCGCGCCAGCATCAGGAAGGATGTGTCCGACAACGCCACGATCTCGCTTTGCGCGGCGACCTTGGTCTTGCCCTTGGCATCCTTGAATACCGGCAGCGGCACGACATACTCATGTGCCAGTTTCAGGTGGGCGAGATCGGACGCGTCATAGACCAAGGCCCTGGTGTTCTGCCGCGTCGCAGGAGAATCGCCGCCATCCTGCCGGGTCGCGGACTGCAGCACGGCGATCAGGAACTTGCCGTCCGGCGTCATCGCCATGCCTTCGAGGCCCTGGTTGTTCTGGCGGCCGGTTTCCGGATCCTTGGGATCGGGCTCGGCGGCACCGGGGCCGGGATTGTCGGAGGAGAAGTTCGGTGTCCCCTTGCGCATCGGCACCAGGGCAGCCGGCGGCTGGGTCGCCGACATCAGGCGGCCTTCGCCGGAGAAACGGTAGATATTGGGGCCATATTCGTCGGAGATGAACATCGAGCCGTCGGGCAGTCGCACGATCGCCTCGTTGTCGAGGGCGAGCTTGCCGTTGGTGGCGGCGGGCAGCATCGGCAAGTCGCCGGCGGCGGCGCGCACGTCCGACAGCGGATCGAGGCCGGTGGCGTCGGCGCCCTTGTCGTCGGTGAGCAGCATGCTGTCGGCGAGCGTCGCCTTGACGCCGGTCTGTTCCTGGCCGGTAGCTGGGGCGGCGCCCGGCGCGACGGGGTTAAACTCGATGCCGATCGTATTGAGGCGCGGGCGATAGTCGGTGGTGCCGGCGACATTGTAGCCGCGGTCCGGCAGCAGCCAGAGCGAGCCCTTGTAGCCGGCAGCGTCATGCGTCCAGCCCGATGTGTCGATCGACATGCCGGAGCCCGAGCCGAAGGTTTCGCCGAACTTGTCGCGCTGGGCGGCCGGGATGCGGCCGACGCCGACGATGCCCTTGTTGACGGGGCCCTTGTTGACGAGGCCGCCGACGGTCGCGGTGCCGTCGGCGAGCGCCGGCGTCAAGGCGGTGAACAAGGCCAGCGCGACGCCAAGCGACGCGGTTCGGTGCAGGTGTTTCATGGACAATCCTCTTTGTGACGAAGCGTGCCGGAGCGGCCGAAAGCTGAAGGAGGCGTCACCTCGATGATGCCGCGCGCGCCTCCCCGAAAGCGATCTACGGCGTGAACATGATGCTTGCGTGACAGCGGCGGTGCGTGCCCGCCGGCTTGTTCGTGCACCAGCAAAGAAGCGCATTCGTGTGACCGAATCGATGGCGCTTTGCCACGCGGAGTTTCGCCCAGTGCGGCAAGTCGACGGCCCGGACTAGACACATATGTCCAGTGCGTCTATGGTGCCGCCCTCGAACAGGGGAGGGAAGCCTTGAAGTCGCACTACCGCGCAGTCGTCATCGGAGGTGGCGTGGTCGGCGCCTCGGTGCTCTACCATCTGACGCGGTTCGGCTGGTCGGATGTGGCGCTGATCGAGCGCGCCGAACTGACCGCCGGTTCGACCTGGCATGCGGCGGCTGGTTTCCATGCGCTCAACGCCGACCCCAATGTGGCGGCGCTGCAGGACTACACGATCAACCTCTACCGCGAGATCGAAGCCGAATCCGGCCAGGACATCGGCCTGCACATGACCGGCGGCGTCAACATCGCCAGCGATCCCCAGCGCTGGGAGTGGCTGAAATCGGCCTGGGCGGTGTTCCAGTCGGTCGGCATCGAGACCGCCCGGCTGGTGAGCCCGCAAGAGATCAGAGAACTCTGCCCGATCGTCGACATCACCGGCGTGCTCGGCGGACTGCACGATTCCAACGAGGGCCATCTCGATCCCTACGGCACCACCCATGCCTATGCTGGCGCGGCGAAGAAGCGCGGCGCCGAAATCATCCTGCGCAACCGGGTCGTCGAGCTAAAGTCGCGCGCCAACGGCCACTGGGACGTCGTTACCGAGCAGGGCACTATCGTCGCAGAGCATGTCGTCAACGCCGGCGGATTGTGGGCAAAGCAGCTCGGCCGGATGGCCGGCGTCGACCTGCCAGTGACACCGATGGAGCATCACTATTTCATCACCGAGGATATTCCGGAGATCGCGGCGCTGGATCGGGAAATCGGCATCGCCGTCGATCTCGATGGCTTTTCCTATCTGCGCCAGGAGCGCAAGGGCGTGCTGCTCGGTGTCTACGAGCAGAACCCGAAGCACTGGAACATGGATGGGGCGCCATGGGACTACGGCATCGAGCTCATCCCGGAAGATATCGACCGCATCAGCCCGGAACTCGCCAAGGCGCATGAGCGCTTTCCGTGCCTGGCGACGGCCGGCATCCGCAAATGGGTCAATGGCGCCTTCACTTTCACGCCGGATGGCAATCCGATCGTCGGGCCGGTGCGCGGTCTCAAGAATTATTGGGTCGCCTGCGGCGTCATGGCCGGCTTCAGCCAGGGCGGCGGCGTCGGCAAGTCGCTGGCCGAGTGGATGATTTTCAGCGAGCCGCAGGCCGATATCTTCGGCATGGACATCGCCCGCTATGGCGCCTTCGCCGCCAACCGGGAATATCTCAGGCAGACGACGCGGCAGTTCTATTCGCGCCGTTTCGTCATGACCTTTCCCAACGAGCGGCTGCCTGCGGGCCGGCCTTTGAAACGCCCCGGCGCCTATGACGGCATGAGTGCCGCGGGCTGCGAATGGACGGCATCCTGGGGGCTGGAAATCCCGACCTATTTCGCGCCGATGGGTTTTCGCGAGAACACCACACTCAAGCGCTCCAACGCCTTCGACATCGTCGGTGACGAAGCTTTGCAGGTGCGGCGGGCTGCTGGTCTCGTCGATATCTCGGCCTATTCGCGCTACGCCGTGTCGGGCCCAAGCGCCCAGGCATGGCTCGACCGGCTGCTCGCCTGCAAGCTGCCGAAAGCGGGACAGGCGCGGCTCGCGCCGATGCTAGGGCCAGACGGGCGGCTGAAAGGCGACCTCACGGTGATCAACTGGGGCGGCGGCGATTATTGGCTGATGGGCTCCTATTATCTCAGGGAATTCCACATGCGCTGGTTCGAGAGCCACGCGGCTGACGGCGTTGCAATCACCGATCTTTCCGATGCGATGAGCGGCTTCCTGCTGACCGGACCGAACGCGCGCAAGATCCTGGAACGCACCACGCACCAGGACGTGTCCGGCAAGGCGTTGCCGTTCATGGCGTGCGGGGCATTCGATGTGGGCATGGTGCGGGCGCGGGTTGCCCGGCTATCCATCGCCGGCGAACTGGGCTTCGAAATCAGCTGCTCGGTGGCCATGCATGCGACGCTGCGCGAGACGCTGCTTGCCGCCGGTGAGGATCTCGGCCTGGCCGAGATCGGCTACTACGCGCTCAATGCGCTCAGGCTGGAGAAAAGCTTCGGCATCTGGTCGCGCGAATTCACGCAGGGCTACAGGCCTGGCCAGACCGGGCTCGACCGCTTCATCGCCTTCGACAAGGGTGATTTCATTGGCCGCGAGGCGGCGCTGAGGGAGCGCCAGACGGGCACGTCTCAACGGATCGTGACGCTGGAGATCGATGCGCTCGACGCCGACGCCAGCGGCTTCGAGCCTATCTGGCGCGACGGAAGGCGCGTCGGCTTCGTCACGTCGGGCGGATTTGGCTACACGATCGGCAAGAGCGTCGCGCTGGCGTTGGTGGACGACGATTCTGCCGAGGAGGAGACGGCGCTTTCGGTGCACATTGTCGGCGTCGAGCGGCCGGCGCGGGTCATCGCGGCCTCGCCCTACGATCCCTTGGGCAAGGCGATGCGGCAATGAGGAGGAACTCTGATGATCGATGAAGCGGCCCGTGAGGCCAGGCGCGAGCGCAGGCGCGGACGCACGGGCGAGGCCGGCAGCGAAAGCAGCCGCCGGCCGAATTACCGGTCGCTGAAGAACCCGTTCCTGCCGCAGCCGATCTTTTCGGACGACCAGGTCGCCTCGATCCACGACACGGCGCTGCGCGTGCTGGAAGAGCTCGGCATCAAGGTACTGCTGCCGCAGGCACGCGAGGTTCTCGCCCGCGCCGGTGCCCTGGTCGACCTGGATACCGACATGGTGCGCATCGGCCGCGACATGGTGGCGGCGGCGCTGGCCTCGGCGCCGAGGTCGATCCATGCCCGTGGCGGCGATCCTTCCCGCGATCTGACGCTCGAACTCGGGTCGATGACGTTTCTTGCCGGAAGCGGGGCGCCCAATGTCACCGATCTCGAGCGCGGCCGGCGGCCAGGCACGCTCGCCGCCTTCGAGGAGTTCATCAAGCTGGTGCAGCATTTCGATGTCCTGCATATGCTCGGTCCCTGCGTCGAGCCGCAGGATGTCGACAACCGGTTTCGCCACTATGCCCTCAATCGTGCGCAGCTGACGCTGTCCGACAAGTTTCCCTTCGTGTTCGCACGCGGCACGCCGCAGGTCGAGGACGGTTTCGAGATGCTGCGGCTGGCGCGCGGCCTTTCGGAGGAGGCGTTCCGTTCGGACGCCTGGTGCTATACCGTCATCAACACCAACTCGCCGCGTCAACTCGACATACCGATGGCGCAAGGCATCATCGATTTCGCCAAAGCGGGGCAGGTCTCTATCATCACGCCGTTCTGCCTGGCGGGCGCCATGGCGCCGATAACCGTTGCCGGCGCGCTGACGCTGCAGCATGCCGAAGCACTGGCCGGACTGACGCGGGCGCAGATCGTGCGGCCCGGCGCGCCAGTCGTCTATGGCTCCTTCTCCTCCAATGTCGACATGAAATCCGGAGCGCCGGCCTTCGGCACGCCCGAACATGTCAAGGCAACGCTGGGCGCCGGCCAACTGGCGCGCTTCATCGGCCTGCCATGGCGGTCCGGCGGCGGCAGCGCGGCCAACATCTCGGATGCGCAGGCCGCGCATGAGACGCAATTCGCATTGTGGGGCTCGGTTCTGGCCGGCGCCACGGTCTGCATTCATGCCGCCGGCTGGCTGGAAGGCGGCTTGAGCGTTTCCCTGGAGAAACTGGTCACCGATGTCGAGGCGTTGCAGACGGTCGCCGAACTCTGTGCGGCGACGCCCGGCGACGAGGAGTCCATCGGCTTCGAGGCGATCGCCGAAGTGCAGCCGGGCGGCCATTTCTTCTCGGCCGGCCACACCATGGCGCGCTACCGCACCGCCTTCTACGAGCCGCTGGTGGCGGACTGGTCGAATTTCGGCAATTGGACGCAAAGCGGATCGAAGACCGCGAGCGAGCGCGCCACCGGCATCTGGCGGCGCGTCCTTGCCGATTTCGAGCCGCCGGCTTCGGCCGCCGCCACGGCCGGCGTGCTCGACGAGTTCATCGCCCGGCGCACCGAAGAAGGCGGGGAGCCGCCCGTGTCATAAGGCCGATCTCCCGGTTGTGGTGCGATCCGGAACTTGCAGTGCCTTCCGCGCATTCATGGTTTGCGGCCGGTGCCCATCGGCACCGGCGAGCCATTTTGAGGGGAGGACTGACACCATGGGTTTCGACCAGTATCACGAACCGCCTGAGGAACTGTCGCAGAAGGTGCGGACCTTTGCGCGCATGATCACTTCGCTGATCGAGGAGGCGGAAGCGATCTCCTGGTACGAACAGCGCATGTCGGTGGAGAAAGATCCGCAGGCTCGCGCCATCATGAAGAACGCGCAGGGCGAGGAGTTCAAGCATTTCGGCATGGACCTGGAATTCCTGCTGCGCCAAAAGACGGATTGGCGGGCGGAACTGAAGGAAATCCTGTTCACCACGGGCGATATCGTCGAGGCCGGCGAGAAGGGCGAGAAGAAGGTGGACTGAGCACCTTCTTCGCCTCCATCAATCGCTGTCGCGCGCGATCAGCTCCAGCGGCCAGACCTCGCGGATGATGCGCGGCCCTTCGGGGCCGGCGAAGGCGGGGAGCGAGGCCAGCAGCATTTCCGCCAGCCGCCGGCCCATTGCCTCCAGTGCAGGACGGAAGGCGGTCAGCGTCGGCGAGAAGTAGCGGCAGAGCGGCGTGTCGACGATGACGATCACGGCCATGTCATGGCCCGGCTTGATTCCCATCTCGGCCAGCGCCTTGCAGCCGCCAAGCGCCATCGCGTCATTATTGAAGATGATGGCCGTCGGTGGGTCCTTGGAGCGCATGACTTGCGGCGTCACCTGGTAGCCGCCGGCCTCGTTGATGAAGCCGTCGGCAATCAGGTCGGGGTCGACCTCGATGCCGTGCCGCTTCAGCGCCGTGCGGTAGCCGTCGAGAAACAGGTAGCCGAAGTTGAGATCAAGTGAAGGGCGGATGGCGGCAATGCGCCGGTGTCCACGCGCCACCAGGCGGTCGACGGCTTCATCACCCGCCCTCTCGAAATCGATATCGAGAGAAGGATAGGTGTCGCCACCGGACTGACTTCGGCCAAGCGTGACGAAGGGAAAGCCTGCCTTGCTGAGATAATCAATCCGATCGTCTTCCCTTCGTGTATTGGCCAACACGACCGCATCGACCAAGCGCGTCTCAACCACGCGGCGCAACCGCTCCTGCTGATATTGGCCGGGCTCACCCATGACGACCATCAGATCGAGGCCATGCTCGGCGAGCTTCGCCTGCAGTCCGATCAGGAACGGGATGAAGAAGGGTTCGCCATATTGCTGGTCGCCCGGATGCGGCTGCAGCATGAAGGCGATCGAATGGGTGGCGCCTTGCCTGAGACTGCGGCCCGACTGGTTCGGGGAATAGTTCAGCTTCTTGGCGGCTTCGAGCACGCGCTGGCGCGTGTCGGCATTGACATCGGCGCGGCCGTTCAGCGCCCGAGACACGGTGCCGATCGAAATGTTCAGGTGACGGGCAAGGTCATGAATGCTGGACGCCAAAGGACAATTCCCCCGCCTTGGCCGACGCAATTCCAGGAAAAGTGCGAAGCGGATTTCGCCCGGAATTGCGTCAAAACAAAGAGTTAGAGCAGTTCGCCGTTTCTTGAAAGGCTGAACTGCTCTAGCACCGGCTGCCATTCAGGCCAAGGCTTCCGGATGATTTTTGAGAAGCAGCCGATTGACATTCTACGCTATCGGGTGTGTTCTCGTAAACGTTTACGGAAAAGCGTTTACGGTGATGCCGTGGATGCCGTGACATTCGGCCTGGAGGGGCCGGACGGGAGGAATGCCGGATGATGAAAGCCGTCCTCGTCGGCTGTGGAGCGATGAGCAGACAGTGGCTCGATGCCGCGAGGCAGGTCGACGGGCTCGCCATCGTCGGCCTTGTCGATCTCGACGCCGAACGGGCGAAGGCTAGGGCGGGCGAATACGATCTCACCAGCGCCGTCATCGGCACCAGCCTCGACGCGGTGCTCGAGCAGACAAAGCCTGATGCGGTGTTCGATGTCGTCGTCCCCGCCGCCCGGCGCGATGTCGCTTTTGCCGCCTTTGCGCATCATTGCCATCTCTTGACCGAGAAGCCGCTGGCCGACAGTCCGCAGAACGCCCGCGCCATCATCGAGGCAGCCAAACAGGCAGGACGCGTTCACGCCGTGGTGCAGAACCGCCGTTACGTCGCCAATGTCAGGCGCATAAGGCGGTTTCTTCAGTCGGGCGCCATCGGCAATCCGACCAGCATCCATGCCGACTTCTTCATCGGGCCGCATTTCGGCGGCTTTCGCGAGGAGATGGCGCATGTGCTGCTGCTCGACATGGCGATCCATACATTCGACGCCGCCCGCTATATGGTCGCCGGCGAGCCAGCCAGCGTCCATTGCCAGGAATGGGAGCCGGCCAATTCCTGGTANGTCTTCGACCTCGGCGGCGGCAAGGTCTTCACCTATTCCGGCTCCTGGTGCGCCGCCGGTTTCCGCACCAGCTGGGAAGGCAGCTGGCGCATCGTCGCCGAACGCGGCAGCCTCATCTGGGATGGCCACGATGTGCTGAAGGCTGAAATGGTGGTGCCCGGCCGCGATGGCTTGCTCGACAAGACCGAGCCGGTCGAGGTGCCGCCGCTCGATCCCGCCGACCGCATCGGCGGCCATCTCGGCATCATCAAGGATTTCATGCACGCCATCGAGACCGGCACCGAGCCGGAGACGCATGGTGCCGACAACATCAAGAGCCTGGCCATGGTCTTCGGCGCCATCGAAAGCGCCGAGACCGGACGGCGCATCGCCATCGCAGAGGAAGCATAGTGATGCCCAACCCGCTTCTCGACATTCGGATCGGCACCATGGTGCGGGCCAATCTCGACGACCCGGCTGGTTATATCAAGCAGATCCTGCCGCTCGGCTTCGAGAGCATCCAGCCCTTCTTCTGGCAGAAGCTTGGCGGCAAGGATTTGCCGCGGCTGGCCGGGCAGATCCGCGAGGCGATCGGCGACGCCGACGTCAGCGTGTCCTCGCTCGGCGTGTTCGGCAATCCGCTGGAGAGCGGCGAGGTCGATCGCGGCGTGCTCGAGGCCTGGGAAACGGTGATCGACAACGCGCATCTATTCGGCGCTTCGACGGTCAGCGGCTTCACCGGGCGCCTGCGCGGCAAGAAGCTGACCGACAGCCTGCCGCGCTTCCGCGAGGTGTGGGGGCCGCTTGCAAAACGCGCCGCCGACAAGGGCGTGCGCATCGCCTTCGAGAATTGCGCCATGGACGGCAACTGGGCCGCCGGCGACTGGAACATCGCCCACAATCCCGACGCCTGGGAGCTGATGTTCAACGAATTGCCCGACGACAATCTCGGGCTGGAATGGGAGCCTTGCCACCAGCTCGTCTATTTGATCGATCCGACGCCGCAGATCCGCAAATGGGCGCCGCGCATCTTCCATGTCCACGGCAAGGACGCGACGGTGCGCTGGGATGTCATCCGCGAGCACGGCGTGTTCGGCCGGCTGCCCTTCGTGCAGATGCGCACGCCAGGCTTCGGCGACAGCGACTGGGCGCGGGTGATCAGCGAATTGCGGCTTGCCGGTTACAAGGGCGCCATCGACATCGAGGGCTGGCACGATCCGGTCTATCGCGGCGACCTGGAGATCACCGGGCAGGTGCGAGCGCTGGAATATCTCAAGCAATGCCGGGGAGGTGCGAGCTACCTGCCGAACCCGATGTGAGGAAAGCCGGCGGGAGGAGCCGGCCAGCCAAGCGCGGCGCATTGCCGAAGCAAATGTCGAAACCCTCGCGCTTGCGAGGACAAAAAAGGGAGGAACGTGCATGAGCATCGCCAAGAGAACGACATTTCGCCTGACCGTCGCGGCAGCCGCCACGGCGCTCGCCGCCGCCATCTCGACACTGCCGGCCCACGCGCTCGACGCGCAATGGTGCAAGGACGTCCACATCCGCTTCTTCGTCGGCGGCGCCGAGGGCGACGCCTTCGGCACCATCGTCTATAATGGCGCCAAGCAGGCGGCGGCCGATCTCGGCCCGAAGGTCGACTACATCTTCTCTCAGTGGGACGTCGAGAAGATGGTGCAGCAATTGCGCGAAGCTGTCGCCGTAAAGCCAAACGGTATCGCCATGATGGGCCATCCCGGCGACGCCGCGATCATGCCGCTGGCCGAACAGGCGCACAAGGACGGCATCAAGATGATGTACCAGAACGTCCCGGTGCCGAAGGTGGTGGAAGCGTTCGGCGGCGGCTATATCGGCGCCCAGCAGGAGCAGCAGGGCCGTGCGCTCGGCGCCGAGGCGTTCAAGCTTGGTAAGCTCAAGGCCGGCGACAAGGCGATCATGATCGGCCCGTTCGAGAACGAAGCCCGTGGCGCACGCGAGCGTGGCACGGTGGCGGCACTCAAGGAAGCCGGCGTCGAGGTCATCCAGCTGTCGTCTCCGCCGAGCGGCGAATGGGCATCCGACCCCAATCTGGCGATACCGGTGATCACGGCGGCGCTGCTCAACAATCCCGATGTGAAGGCGGTCGGCTATCCGGGCGGGCAGATGCTCGGCAATGTGCCGACCTATATGCAGTCGGCGGGCAGGAAGCCCGGCGACATCTTCAATTTCGGCTTCGACACCAGCCCGCAGATCGTCGAGGCCTTCAAGGGCGGCTGGGTGCAGCTGACGGCCGACCAGCAGCCGTTCATGCAGGGCTATCTGCCAATCCTCAGCCTTTGCCAGCAAGTGGTGCTGGGCCTGGCGCCGATGAATGTCGACACCGGCGCCGGCTTCGTCACGCCGCAGAACTACGAGATCGTCTCAGAGCTCGCCAAGCAGGCGCTGCGCTGACCTCCCAAGGCTGCCGGCCGGGTTTAGCCCGGCCGGCAGGACNAAGCAGGCGCTGCGCTGACCTCCCAAGTCTGCCGGCCGGGTTTAGCCCGGCCGGCAGGACCGCCGGTGACAAGGCCGGCAAGCGACAATGAAAAGCGAGGATCCGATGGCCGAACGCATCATCGAACTGCGCGACATCAAGAAGTCCTATGGCCAGGTCTATGCGCTGGGCGGGGTCGATCTCAGCGTCGACCGTGGCGAGGTGGTCGGCCTGATCGGCGACAATGGCGCCGGCAAGTCGACGCTGATCAAGATCCTGTCGGGCGTCGTCAGGCCGACCAGCGGCGACATACTGGTGCGCGGCCAGCCGGTGACCGGATGGAGTGCGGCGCGCTCGCGCGACGCCGGCATCGAGACGGTGTTCCAGGATCGGGCGCTGGCGGTGCAGCAGACCATCGTGCGCAACATCTTCATGGGCCGCGAGCTCACCGGCTTCATGGGCTTTCTCAGGGTTAACAAGGAGATCGAGGAGGCGAGCCGGCTGATGCGCGAGATCGGCTTCACCTCGAAGGTGTTCACGCCGCATTCGATCGTCGGCCAGCTGTCGGGCGGCGAACGCCAGGGCGTGGCGATCGCGCGCGCCATCTACAAGCAGGCGGAGCTGATCATCCTCGACGAGCCGACGACGGCGCTGTCGCTGACCGAGACCGCCAAGGTCTTCCATTTCGTGCGCCAGGTGCGGGCGAGCGGCCGCTCGATCCTGTTCATCGGCCACAACATCCATCATGTCTTCGACATCGCCGACCGCTTCGTGGTGCTGGATCGCGGCAAGGTGGCTCTGACCACTGACCGCAGTGAGGTCAAGTCGGCCGAGGAGCTCATCAATTTCATGGAAGACGTGGCGCATCCGGGCGGACTGCCCGGACTGCACGAAGCCGGCGAAACGGAGCAGAGAGCGCGATGAGCAAGGCCATGGAACCCGATCTGCAAAGCCCTTTCAGCGGTCCGAGCGGCGATATCGCCGGCAAGGAATGGCGGCATCCGTCCGATCACTGGCTGCGGGGCTTCATCATCGACAACCGCGCCTCGCTCGGCACGCTCGCCGTGTTCATCGTCATGATGGCGGTGTTCATGATCGCCAACCCGACCGTGTTCACCACCTGGTATCTCTACAGCTCCGTGCTCACGACGCTCCCCGTCGCGCTATTCGTGGTGGTGCCGCTGGTCTTCGTCGTCACCTGCGGCGAGATCGACCTGTCGTTTCCGGCGACAATGGGCTTTGCGTCCTGGGTGTTCGCGCTGGTGGTGCAGGCCGGCTACGATCCGTTCCTCGGCATTGCCGCCGCACTGGTCACCGGCGTGCTGCTCGGCTTCCTCGTCGGGTCGCTGGTCGTCTATGGCGGGCTGTCGTCGCTGATCGCCACGCTCGGCATGAACTTCCTGCTGCGCGGCCTGATCCAGATCATCAACGAGGGCAGGTCGATGGCGCTGACCGGCCTTGCCGACAGCTCGGCCTACAAGATCTTCTCCAGCCAGGTCTACGGCATCCCGGTGCAGATCTTCTGGGCCATCGCCTTCGTGGTGCTGTCGGCGATGCTCTACAACCGCCACCGCTTCGGCGCGCAGGTCAAGGTGGTCGGCGACAACCCCGACAGCGCCAAGCAGATGGGCATCGACGTCAAATGGGTGCGGGTGAAGGTGTTCGTCTTCGTCGGCATCGGGGCCGCGATCGCCGGCACGTTTTCGGTGATGATCAACTTCACCTGGTGGCCGACCGCCGGCGATGGCTACCTGCTGCCGGTGCTGGCCTCGGTGTTCGTCGGCGGCACCCCGACCTGGGGCGGCATCGGCACCGTTGCAGGTGGAGCGATCGGCGCGGTGACTGTGTCCTTCATCCAGACTGGCGTCGTGGCGGCGGGCCTCAGCGGCTTCTACGTGCAGTTCTTCAACGGCCTGATCATCATCCTGTCGCTGCTCGGGCACAAGTGGAACCAGGCGAGGTATAGGTGAGGGGACTGGCCGTGGCAAACACACCATAGGAGTGGATCGCCGCCGCGCAGGAATGGCCATAGCGACACCTCAAAACCCCCATCTCAACCTGTCATAGAAAGCGGCCAATTTGCGAAAATAGCTCGCGTAATTTGATTTAAGATAGTCAGTTTTTTCAAAGTTTTCTTTAAGAAAATCGCGCAGACAATCCAAGTCTATTTCGTCTGGTTTCAAGAATGGGATGTATATCGTCGCGTTCTCTGGAGTGCATTTTCCGATTAGCTCATCAATTTTGCAATCTTTATATTTAGAAATAAAGGATTTAGCGTATTGCCCTAGCCTAAAGTCCTTAGTGGGCCGGTTCATCCATTTATCCAAATTGTTCCCCATCTTCGCATAGTCATCCGTACTCGCAATTTTGCAGGCGCGCAAGTATTTGAAAACAGGAACATTTTTTGTATTTCGTCCTGCTGTCTTTATCGATTGGTCGAGGATCTGCTGCGGGTCGTACCCCCGGTTTTCGAAAATCAGATCAGCAATTAGATCTCTTGCGTCAATGCCGGCATAACCCACCCCCGAAATTGGAGTCAGTTGTTGTGATACAACGCCCACCCCTACCAGGAACTCGACGTCCTCTTTTCTGTCGATCTCATCAATGTCTACCACACAAATCTTCTTCTCTGGTTCCGCAGACTTAACCAATTCGTAAAGTTGCTCTTTGCAATACCTAAGAACTCTAGCGGGTATCTTCCTTTTTGTGGCTTCAAGCGCCCGGTAAATTTGAGAGAAATCATTCGTCTTAACAAGGACGAGTGGGATTTGTACCCCGTCAATTGAAATATAGGTGTCAGATATCCCATCACTCTCCTTGTCAGAAGGCCTTTGTACGAATATCAGGTTCTTTCTAAGCTTCTCGACGTTTTCTCTCCCGATGCACAATGAGATTGATCTAAGCATCATGCTGATATTTTGATCTGAAATCGAGTACCCTATAAATACTACCGGGTGTTCGACGAATATAGTGATCAACTTTGCGGCAAGGTAAGCATTTTTATTGTTGAAATCGTGATAATCGTCGGAGGTTAGCGTGAGAGATTCTGGGCGTGATGCGCACCCGTGGATCTTGTATATTTCTCCAATTTCTTGTGGATTGGAAAATAGAAGCTCCTCTTGTCCGACATATATCTTATAGTCAGGAAACACTTGCTCGAGAAATGGATCCCAATTAGTTGTTATTATCCCATCAACATTCAGAGACGATAGTAGCTCGACTTCTTTCTGATATTCGGATTTCTTTGCTATGTTCTGGTCCAGCTTTAATAGGTAATTGGCGATTTCGATCCTAAGCGCCGACGTTATCCCTTTAGCCCTGATTTTATTCTTCGCGACGCTTTCTTTAAACTCATCGGAGCTCCACCAAAAATCATTGAATTGTTCCGCAATCAGCTTGGCCGCGAGTGGCAAATTTCCATCGGCTGATGCCAAATAGAATTCGAACGGCTTGGAACCCCGACAGAAACGCCGGAGCAATCCAGCCCAATCTTCGAGCCCTAGATATCTTCTGGAGAACCCTGATCCAACGAAAAGGAATGGACCGGCCGCCTTTGCTTTAAATATTTTTGTTAGATCTTCCTCAACTGACATGTATCCCCGGCCTTCTTTGGTCTATTTTGTTGCCCCTACGACGAACCCGTCCAGAACGCGTTTCTGGCCGGCCTTGTCGAAGTCGATGGTGAGCTTGTTGCCTTCGATGGCCGCAATGTTGCCGTTGCCGAATTTCTGATGGAAGACGCGGTCGCCGACGCTGAAGGCGGATGGCGTGTCGGAGACGGATTTGGCGACCAGTTCGCCGTCGATGGTGCGGCCCTTGACCGAGGTGCGGCCGGCGCCGTAGCCCGAGTCGGTCTCGCCATAGCCGATGCGCTCGACCTGATGGCCGGAGCGCGTGCCCCAGTTGCGGTTGGTCGCCTCGGTGCGGTTGGCCTGCGCGCGCTGCCAGCCCGGCGTCGAATAGGTGTTGGAGAAGGCACCGGATTTTTCGGTGTTGGCACCGACATTGTCGAAGCGCGAGGCGCCATAGGGGTTCTGTCTTCCCGCTCCCTGGCCGCCGCCACGGCCCGATGCGAACGAGCCGCCGCCATAGGGATTGCCGTAGCCGCCATAGGAATTGCCGGCTTCGGCGACCTCGACGTGGGAGTTCGGCAGCTCTTCGAGGAAGCGCGACGGGATGGTCGATTGCCAGAGGCCGTGGATGAGGCGGTTGGAGACGAACCAGATATGCAGGTTCTTCTTGGCCCGCGTCAGCCCGACATAGGCGAGCCGCCGCTCTTCCTCCAGCCCTGAGCGGCCGCCTTCGTCGAGCGCGCGCTGGTGCGGGAACAGGCCTTCCTCCCAGCCGGGCAGGAAGACGGTCTCGAATTCGAGGCCCTTGGCCGAATGCAGCGTCATGATCGAGACGGCGTCGAGCCCGGCATTCTGCTCGGCATCCATGACCAGCGCGACATGTTCGAGGAAGGAGCGCAGCGACTCGTACTCCTCCATCGAACGGACCAGTTCCTTGAGGTTCTCCAGCCGGCCGGGGGCTTCGGCCGAGCGGTCGTTCTTCCACATGTCGGTGTAGCCGCTCTCTTCGAGAATGGTCTCGGCGAGCTCGGTGTGCGGCGTGGTTTCCAGCGCCTTCTGCCAGCGTTCGAAATTGGCGGCGACCTCGCGCAGCGCGGCGCGCGGCTTCGGCTTGAGCTCGTCGCTTTCGGCGAGGTTGGCGGCAGCCTCCAGCATCGGGATGCGCAGCGCCCGCGCCGTATCGTGGATCTGGCGGATGGTGGCTTCACCCAGCCCGCGCTTGGGCACGTTGACGATGCGCTCGAAGGCGAGGTCGTCGCCGCCATTGGCGACGATGCGGAAGAAGGCCAGCGCGTCGCGGATTTCCATGCGCTCGTAGAAACGCGGACCGCCGATGACGCGGTAGTTGAGGCCGAGCGTGATGAAGCGGTCCTCGAAAGCGCGCATCTGGAAAGACGCGCGGACGAGGATCGCCATGTCGTTGAGATTGTGCTTCTGACGCTGATAGGCCTCGATCGTCTCGCCGATGGCGCGGGCTTCCTCCTCGGAATCCCAGGCGGCGTGGACATTGACCTTGCCGTCCTCGGGATCGTTGCGGTCGGTGAACAGCGTCTTGCCGAAGCGGCCCTCATTGTGGGCGATGAGATGGGAGGCAGCGCCCAGGATGTGCGCGGTGGAGCGGTAGTTGCGCTCCAGCCTTATGATGGTGGCGCCAGGAAAATCCTTGTCGAAGCGCAGGATGTTGTCGACCTCGGCGCCGCGCCAGCCATAGATGGACTGGTCGTCATCGCCGACGCAGCAGATGTTGACTTTGTTATCGCTCACGGGCTGTTCCGCGCCTGCCGGCGCGGGCCCTCCGCGGGGCCCTCGCAACGGCTCGGACGCCCGGTCGGGCTTGCGACCTTCGGCCGATCGCAGATCCGTCGACGTTGACGCGCGCCCTGAATCCGGCCGCTGCGCCAATAGCCGCAGCCACATGTACTGGGCGGTGTTGGTGTCCTGGTACTCGTCGACGAGGATGTATTTGAAGCGCCTGTGATAGTCCTTCAGCACATCCGGATTGGCGCGGAAGATGCGGATCGGATGGCACAGAAGGTCGCCGAAATCGCAGGCGTTCAGCGTCTGCAGGCGTTCCTGATAGGCCTTGTAGAGCTCACGGCCCTTGCCGTTGGCGAAGCTGCGCGCGTCGCCCTCGGCGATGTCGGCCGGGCCTTGGCCCTTGTTCTTCCAGCCGTCGATCATCTGGGCGAACTGCTTGGCCGGCCAGCGCTTGTCGTCCAGGCCTTCGGCCTGGATCAACTGCTTGATCAGCCGCACGACGTCGTCGGTGTCGAGGATGGTGAAGTCAGATCTCAGGCCGGCGAGTTCTGCGTGGCGGCGCAGCAGCTTCACGCCGATCGAGTGGAAGGTGCCGAGCCACGGCATGCCTTCGACATTGCCTTCGCCGATCAGGATGCCGATGCGCTGTTTCATCTCGCGCGCGGCCTTGTTGGTGAAGGTCACCGCGAGAATCTGTGACGGGAAGGCCTTGCCGGTGGCGAGGATGTGGGCGATGCGGGTGGTCAGCACGCGGGTCTTGCCGGTGCCGGCGCCGGCCAGCACCAGAACCGGGCCTTCGGTGGTTTCCACCGCCAGCCGCTGTTCGGGATTCAAACCCTTGAGATAGTCGGGCGCATTGTTGTGGCCGCTGCGGGCAGCCATGGCGCGCGCGGCAATGCCCGACGGGGCCGTGGGCCGCGCATTGGGTTCGTCGAAAAAGGGCATGTCTTCGGAAAAGCCGGACATCTTCCCCCCGAATGTAGTGATTCGGGAGGGAAAGACCAGAAGTGTCTACGTTTTGTTCCCGGTAAAGTGGCTTATCCGGCCGCCTAGCCAACGGACGATCGGCCTGCCCAGCGTTTGCAGCCGGGGAGACAGTCCCTATCACGCCGCATGGCTCAAGCTTGACAGGCGGGGCGGGCGGAGGAAAGTTGTGTTCCGGGCGTGAACGCAATGCCGGGTTGCCCATGGCGGCGCAGTCGAGCGCGAACAGTCGAAGGAGTATCATCTTGGCTGTCACCATCACCTCCCTCGTTCTTTTTCTGCTTGGCCTGGCGCTTGGCGCCGGCGGCATCTGGTTGGCTTCGCTGGGCGGCAGTTGGTATTACATCATCGCCGGTCTCGCCTTCCTGATCGCCGCCTGGCTGCTCTACCGGCGCCGCTCCACGGCACTGTGGCTCTATGCGGCGATCGTGATCGGCACGCTGGCCTGGGCGGTCTGGGAAACCGGCTTCGACTGGTGGGAACTCGGCCCGCGCGGCGGCATCATCGTGCTGGTGGCGCTGTGGCTGCTGACGCCGTGGGCGAGGCGGGGGCTTGCCGGTCCCGACGGACGCGCGCCGCTGATCCTGGCGGTGCTGGCGTCGCTGGCGGCGGCCGGCTATTCGATGACCACGGACCCCCAGGACATCGCCGGCGCGCTCGACACCGACAAGGTGACCCCCAACGCCAATCTTGGCGGCGATGTGCCGGCCGGCGAGTGGCACTATTACGGCCGCACGCAATTCGGCCAGCGCTATTCCCCGCTCGACCAGATCACGCCGGACAATGTCGCCAACCTGAAGCCAGCCTGGACCTACCGGACCGGCGACGTAAAGGGGCCTGACGATGTTGGCGAGACCACCTATCAGGTCACGCCGCTGAAAGTCGGCGACACGCTCTACATCTGCACGCCGCACAATTTTGCCATCGCGGTCGATGCAGCGACCGGCAAGGAAAAATGGCGCTACGATCCCAAGATCAAGCTCGACAAGGATCGCCAGCACCAGACCTGCCGTGGCGTATCCTATTATGCCGATGCCGCCGGCGCTGCCGGGCAACCCTGCGCAACCCGCGTCTACCTGCCGACCTCGGACGCGCGGCTGATCGCGCTCGATGCCGCCAACGGGCAGGTCTGTCCGGCCTTCGCCGAGGGCGGCACGCTCAACCTTCTGACCGGGATGCCGTACCCGAAGTCAGGCTATTACTACTCGACCTCGGCGCCGCTGATCGCGGGCGGCAAGATCATCGTCGGCGGCGCGGTCAACGACAATTATTCGACACAGGAACCGTCCGGCGTCATCCGCGCCTATGATGCCGCCACCGGCAAACTGCTGTGGAACTGGGATTCCGGCAATCCGGACCAGACGACGCCATTGGCGCCCGGCCAGACCTACACCGCCAACTCGCCCAACATGTGGTCGACGCCGAGCGCCGACGAGAAGCTCGGCCTGCTCTATGTGCCGCTCGGGAACCAGACGCCGGACCAGCTCGGCATGGGCCGCAGCGCCAATGTCGAGAAATTCTCCTCCTCGATCACCGCGCTCGACCTCAACACAGGACAATTGAAATGGGTGCGGCAGACCGTACATCACGACCTGTGGGACATGGACGTGCCGGCGCAGCCGACCCTGATCGACATCACCAAGGCCGACGGCTCGATCGTGCCGGCGCTGGTCGGGCCGACCAAGCAGGGCGACCTCTATGTGCTCGACCGGCGCAGCGGCGACCCGGTGATCGCGGTCAAGGACATGCCGGCGCCAGGTGGCGCCATCGAAGGCGACCACACGTCACCGACCCAGCCGGCTTCAGACCTCTCCTTCAACCCGAAGCCGCTGACCGATGCCGACATGTGGGGCATCACCATGTTCGACCAGCTGGCCTGCCGGATCGCTTTCCACAAATTGCGCTATGAAGGCCGCTACACGCCGCCCTCGCTGCAGGGATCGCTGGTCTATCCCGGCAATTTCGGCGTCTTCAACTGGGGCGGCGTGGCGGTCGATCCGGTGCGGCAGGTGATGTTCGGCATGCCGACCTATCTCGCCTTCACGTCGAGACTTGTTCCCCGCGCGGACGTGCCGGCGCCGGGCGACGACACCAAGGGCAGCGAGCAGGGGCTGAACCGCAATGACGGCGCTCCCTATGCGGTGGTGATGGGACCGTTCCTGTCGCCGCTCGGCATTCCCTGCCAGGCGCCGCCCTGGGGTTATGTCGCCGGCGTCGATCTCCGGACAGGCGCGATCGCCTACAAGCACCGCAACGGTACCGTCTACGACATGACGCCGCTGCCGCTGCCGCTGAAGGTCGGGGTGCCCGGCATTGGCGGGCCGATGATCACCGCCGGCGGCGTCGCCTTCCTGGGCGCGGCGGTCGACGACTATCTGCGCGCTTATGATTTGACATCGGGCAAGCAGCTCTGGCAGGCGCGGCTGCCGGCCGGCGGGCAATCAACGCCGATGACCTATACGGTGGCGGACGGACGTCAGTTCGTGGTCATCGTCGCCGGCGGCCACGGCTCGGTTGGCACCAAGCCGGGGGACTACGTGATGGCCTACGCGCTGCCGAAGTAGGGGAGTGACACCAAACCGTCGGCTCTAGCCGAGCCCCAGATGGCCCTTCAGGCTGGGCACCGAGCCCAGCACCTGGTTGGTCAAATCCGGTCCGGCGGCGGCTTCGGCCTGCTGGACCAGCGTTTCGCCGGCCTTCTGGATCTGCGCCATGTCGAGGCCGGATGCCTTGAGCGCGGCGAGGCCGTTGACCAGCGCGCCGGCCTTTTCGCCGAGGACGCCGCCAAGCGCGCCCTGCAGCGACGACAGGAAGCCGCCACCGCCGCCGGCAGGGGCGGCGGCCATGACGTCATATTTCTGCGCCAGCGCATCGGCGCCCGGGATCTTGGCGAAGAATGACGAAGCGCTGGTGCCTTCCGCCTCATGCTCGAGCACCGAGAAAATGGTGCCGACGACTTTTTCCGTCGTTGCCTGGTCGAGACCCGCCTTCTGCGAAACGGTGTTCACGATGTCCTGTACGTCCATGACTTCACCTCAACCCTGGATTTTCGTGTTTGCCGGATGGCGCTGGCTGCGAACCTTGACCATCGACTTCTTGACCATGGACTCGCGGCTCGAGGCAACAACAGCCGTGCGCATCGCCAGCATGGCGGCCGCGGCAATCATGAAGGCTGTTGCCAAGATCGGCATGGTCATCGGCGTCGTTTCCTCCAGGCCCCGCCATTGGGCGGCCGATCAGCCAGTTTCCCCTACTATTGTGGCAGCGCCATCAAGATTGTCGCCGATGACAAAAACGTGATGGGAGATGAGATCCGTCGCCCGGGCGCCGATCGCTGGGCGGAACGATGTCACTGTCCCGTGACTGGACGATGAGAGGCTCGCCCCTATCTTGCGGACGGCAGGGGCAGTCCAGGCCCGAGGAGTGCGCCATGACCGACGTCAAACCCGTGATCACCCAGGCGATGATCGACGCCTATGACGAATACACGCATCTGACGCTCGACCGCCGCCGCTTCATGGAACAGCTGAGCAGGCTTGCCGGGTCGGGTGCGGCGGCGGCCGCGATCGCGCCGCTTTTGGCGGCGAACTCCGCCCAGGCGGCGATCATTGCCGAAAACGATGCCCGCGTGAAAGGCGAGGACATCACCTATCCAGGCAGCGGCGGCGAGATGAAGGGCTATCTGGTCAAGCCGGCAAACCCGGCCGGCAAGCTCGGCACCGTCATCGTCATCCACGAGAACAGAGGGCTCAACCCGCATATCCGCGACGTTGCCCGGCGCGTGGCGCTGGAAGGGTTCGTGGCGCTGGCGCCCGATTTCCTGTCGCCGCTCGGCGGCACGCCCGCCGACGAGGACAAGGCGCGCGACATGTTCACCACGCTCGACCCGGCACAGACCGTCGCCAACGGCGTTGCCACCGTCGCCTTCCTCAAGGCCGACAAGGACGGCAACGGCAAGGTCGGCGCCATCGGCTTCTGCTGGGGCGGCGGCACCGCCAACATGCTGGCCGTCAATGCCCCCGACCTTGCCGCCAGCGTCGCCTATTACGGCATGCAGCCGAAGGCCGCGGACGTGTCGAAGATCAAGGCGGCATTGCTGCTGCACTATGCCGGGCTCGACGATCGCACCAATGCCGGCATCGACGCCTTCAAGAAGGAACTCGATGCCGCGCATGTCGAATACACTGTTTATGTCTATGAAGGCGCCAACCATGCCTTCAACAACGACACTTCGGCGGCGCGCTACGACAAGAAGGCTGCCGATCTCGCCTGGGGCCGGACGATCGCCTTTCTGAAGGAGAAACTGGCCTGAAGCAAAAACTGGCCTCAAGCAAAAACTGGCATTGGGCGTCTAATCCGTCCTCGCCGGCCTGTGGAAGGCGACGCCGGCGACCACCAGCGCGATGCCAATACAATCGCTGAAGTCGGGTATCTGGCGTAGCACGATGACGCCGATCAGCGTTGCCGTGACCGGCAGCAGCGACAGCATCAGCGCAAAGCTAGAACGCGGCAGCCGCGACATGGCGAGCTGATCGCAGATGTAGGGAATGACCGAGGAACAGATGCCGACGCCGATGGCGGCGATGAGCAGTGGCGGCGAGAAGAAGGCGGGCAGCGCGTCGGTAAAGCCAATCGGAAGCACGACCAAGAAGGCGACTGCCATGGCTGCTCCCAGGCCCGCTATGCCGTCACCGGCGCGGGCGACGCGGTGGCCGAGCACGATATAGCCGACAAAGAGCGCGCCGTTGAGGAAGGCCCAGAACAGCCCGAGCGGATCGCTGGACCACTTCACGTCGATCAGCAGCACGGTGCCGGTGACGGCAACGGCAAGGGCGGTGAGGTTGCGGGCGCTCCTGAGGCCGACCAGCGAGACGCCGATGGTGCCGACGAACTCGATCGCCGCCACCAGCGAGATCGGCAGCCGGTCGAGCGCCAGGTAGAACGCGCAGTTCATCACCGCCAGGCAAGCGCCGAAGGCCAGCAACAGCAGCCGCGCCGGGGGATCGGCGCGGGCGAAGGTCCGCCACGGGCGCGTCAGCGGTGCGAAGACCAGCGCGGCGGTGGCGATGCGCAGCCACGCCATGCCGAGCACGCCGACATGCGGGAAAAGCAGCACCGCGAAAGCCGGGCCGAGATAGTGGAAGACGGCGCTGACGCCGAACCAGACATGCGGCGGCAGTTTTGCCGCCAGGAGCATGGGCCCGGGGGCAGGGCTGGTAGCAGGCGCTTGCGTTCGATCGTTCATCGGGTCAGTATCGCAGGCAGTTTTCCCTATCTATATGGAAGATGAACGGCCTGGCTGGCACGTTCCTTACCGGAAGCAAGGATTTTTCCGTGAAACGCCTTCGAACTGAAAATGTCGATCTCGACGCCGCGGATATGAAGATCCTGCGCCTGCTGGAAAAAGATGCGCGCGCCAGCACGGCGGAGCTTGCACGCTCGGTCGGCCTGTCGGCGCCGAGTGTCGCCGAGCGGATCAAGAGGCTGCAGGAGAACGGCGTGATCGAAGCCTATTGCGTCAGGATCAATCCCGCCGCCCTTGGCCTGAAGCTGTCGGCGTGGCTGCGGATCCGGCCGGTGCCGGGGCAATTGTCCGTGGTGGCCGACATCATCCGCGAGCTGCCGGAGATCGCGCAATGCGACCGGGTGACCGGCGAAGACTGTTTCATCGCGCTCGCGCATGTCGGCTCGGTGGCGGAGCTCGAACGGGTGATCGACCGCATCATTCCCTACGCGATGACCAACACGGCCATCATCCAGTCGTCACCAGTGGTGGCGCGTTCGCCGCTGGCGGCGGTCAAGCGATCGCCGTGAAACGGCGTGATTCGATTGATTTACCTGGTTTGTTCTGGGGCGATACGCCGGCACTAAGCATGCCCGCGCTTCAGGCGGGCGCGCTTCAAAATGCTGCGCCAGCGGATCATGTCGAACGGGATCGGTTCGTTGTTGTTGGCGATATGGAAGATCTCGTTGTCGACGTTCTTGAGCGAACGCCAGAAATCATAGTCGGTAATGCGCGGATCGGCGGCCAGCCTGTCCACCTCGACCTTGATGTCGGTTTTCATGCACGTCCCTCGAACCGGCTCCGCCCGCCGCCCGCAAACAACCCGTGCGGACCTTTTCTGCCGCTCCGCTGAGTCGTTCAACGGCCCAATTGGCTTGTTCCCGTTAAAACCTCGGTAAGGTTAACGCCGGGGCGAGGCTGCTTCAAGAACCGGCGCCAGCCGATTTGCAGGTTCCTCCATTTTGAGCTGCCGGTGTGGCTTTGATGCCCACTTCGCTGGACGCGGTGACAGTGACAGCCCGCCTTATTTGCGCTTGATCCCGATCGAGCGGCCGGCACGCTCCGGCATCGGCAGCACCGAATGGGCTGAAAGCATGGCTTCGACCTTGGCCAGCACATCAGCGGGGAAGGGGGCGACCTTCGGTCCCGACATGTCGACATGCAGCGACAAGGTTTCGGAAGTGGCGGCGAGCCAGCCGTCGACATGGCGGATTTCCTGATAGGCTCTCAGCCGCTTCTCGTCATGGTCGATCAGCTGGAAGGAGACCTGGACCTTATGGTCCAGATGCAGCTCCTGCACGTAGCAGACATGGACTTCGGCGGTGTAGATGGTGAGCCGCCGCTCTTTCACATAGTCCAGCCCCATGCCCATCGCCTCGAAGGCCTCGTCCGAGCAGCGGTCGAACAGCACGTTGTAATAGGCCATGTTGAGATGGCCGTTGTAATCGATCCAGTCCTTTTCGATGTCCATGGGCCTGGAGACGAACGGGGCGGGGATGGACATGGAAACTTCCTTGTTCTGGCGCTGGACAGAGCGTGGCTACGGAGACTACGCATCCATAATCGCATAACAAGCGTGGACACTGGTCCATTCGCGGAGGAATTCATGGCTCTGAGCGACCTCAATCCCGTCGAACGCAACGAGGCAGGCATCGCGGCGGTGCTCGGTATCCTCAAGCAGCGACTCGGCGAGCGCTTCCAGACCGGCGAGGCTATCCGCTCGCAGCACGCGCACACCACGACCTACATTCCAACGCAGGCGCCGGACGGTGTCGCTTTTCCGGAGACGACGGCCGAGGTGCAGGAGATCGTGCGCGCCTGCGCCGCCCATCGCGTGCCGGTGATCGCCTTCGGCGTCGGCTCGTCGCTGGAGGGCCACACCAACGCGCCGGGCGGGGGCATCTCGGTCGATACGTCGCGCATGAACCGCATTCTTGCGGTCAATCCGCAGGATCTCGACTGCACGGTCGAGCCGGGGGTGACGCGCGAGGATCTCAACCGGCATCTGCGCGACACCGGCCTGTTCTTTCCGATCGATCCGGGCGCCAATGCCTCGCTGGGTGGCATGGCCGCGACGCGGGCGTCCGGCACCAACGCCGTGCGCTATGGCACGATGCGCGAGAACGTGCTGTCGCTGACCGCCGTCATGGCCGACGGCGAGACGGTGATCACCGGCAAAAGGGCGAAGAAGAGTTCGGCCGGTTACGACTTGACGCGGCTCTTGGTCGGCTCGGAAGGCACGCTCGGCATCATCACCTCGCTGACGTTGAGGCTGCAAGGCATTCCGCAGGCCATCTCCGGCGGCGTCTGTCCGTTTCCGAGCGTCGAGTCGGCCTGCAACGCCGTCATCGCGACGATTCAGATGGGCATTCCGGTGGCGCGCATCGAACTGGTCAATGCGCTGCAGATGCGGGCGATGAAGATTTATTCGAAGCTCGATTATCCCGAGAGCCCATGCCTGTTCGTCGAATTCCACGGCAGTGATGCCGGTGTCGCCGAGCAGGCAGAGACCTTTGGCATGATCGCGGAGGAAAATGGCGGCGGACCGTTCCTGTGGACCAGCGTCGCCGAGGAGCGGACGAAATTGTGGAAGGCCAGGCACGACGCCTACTGGTCGTCGTTGACATTGCGGCCGGGCGCTAAGGGTCTATCGACCGATGTCTGCGTGCCGATCTCGCGCTTTGCCGAATGCGTCACCGAAACCGAAGCCGACATCGCCGAAATGGGGCTGATCGCGCCGATCGTCGGTCATGCCGGCGACGGCAATTTCCACGTGCTGGTGCTGATGGATGTGAACGACCCCAAGGAGATCGCGCTGTCGGAGAAATTCGTCGCGCGGCTCAACATGCGGGCCATCGCCATGGACGGCACCTGCACCGGCGAACATGGCATCGGCCAGGGCAAGATCGGCTTCCTGCGCCACGAACTCGGCCACGGCGTCGACATCATGCGCACCATCAAGCAGGCGCTTGACCCGCAAAACATCATGAATCCGGGCAAGATATTGCCGAGCGAGGGCCATTAAATGTCGGGTGCCGAGACCCTGCTGCCGATCGAGGTGCCGCCGTCTTCCCCCGGCGCGCCATTGCCTCATGTGTTTGCGGATGAAAGCAGGCTGCTCGTCGCTTATATCGCCAATGCTCCGGATACGTCCTTCGATGGCACGAATCCGCGCTCGGTTTCACCGGCAACAGTGAATGCGTCGGCACGAAAAGGCTTGTCGAACGCGCCGCCGTTCGGTTCGGACGGCACCTGCACCGGCCGCACGTTGAGGCCTGAAACTGCCCGCACATTCGGAACCGATTCCCGGCTTTCACGTTGCGGCAACCAACGGATATCGTCAAAGCGGAGCGGCCTCCCATGGACTGGAAAGGCGTCTGGAAGAATCAATACGGGTCCATTGTCGAGATCACCGATGATGCGGACAATCATATATCGGGATCGTTTCGAACCGCGCTGCCGGATAGCGGTTTCCATGGCCAGGAAATTCCGATTTTGGGCGTCCACCGCGGCGACTGCATCAGTTTTGCCGGCGGCGGGAAAACGGCGGTCGGGGATGCGATCGTTTCTTACACCGGTCTTCTTCGGGAGGGGAAAATGGAGACGTTATGGTTTGTCGTCTCGGATGCGGCGATAAAGGCCAGTGGCGAGGGCCAACCCGCGAAAATCGAAAAACTGAATTGGTGGCGTTCGATGTCGACCAGCGCGGACACGTTCCAAAGAAGCTAGTCCCAATGGCCGGGAAGCCATTTGGCCTCGCTGGTCGCCGAATCCAGAGCGTTAGCGTGCTGCCGCAGGCTGCTCCTGCGCGTCCTGGACAAGGGCCTGCAGCGTGGGCCGTGTCGGGGCGAAGAATGTCGTGCCGGTGTGCGGCGTAGAGACATCGAGCAGCCGGTCGTAGGCGCCCGGCGGGTCGCCGACATACATGCGCTGCAGCATCTTTTCGGTGACCCAGAGATACCGGGAATAGCCGATGAAGTAGGTGCCGAACTCGTTCTGCCCGGGCCTGCCGAACGGCATGTTGTCGCGCAATATGTCGTATTCGTTGCCGTCGGCATCCTCGATGGTGGCCAGCGACTTGTGCGACTTGCGTGGTGCGTCGTCATCGTCGATTTCGATGTTGTCGATCTTGGTGCGGCCGATGATCGCCTCCTGCTCGGGCGTTGGAATGCGCGCCCAGGCCTGGAGATCGTGCAGGTATTTCTGGACGACGACATAGCTGCCGCCGGTAAAGTCGGCATCCTCGTCGCCGATCAGCGCCGAGGCGGGCAGGTCGAGGCCGGTCGGGTTGGCCGTGCCGTCGACGAAACCGAGCAGGTCACGGGCGTCGAAATAGCGAAAGCCCGTGACTTCGTCGACGACGGTCACACCAGGGCCAAGCCTGTCGAGCAGGATGCGCTCGAACTCGAAGCACATGTCTGATCGTTCGGCGCGGATGTGGAAGAACAGGTCGCCCGGTGTCGACGGGGCCGAATGGACCGCTCCCTTGATCGGCGCGAACAGTTTCAGCTCCAGCGGCCGCCGGCCGGGGCTGAGGCGGTCCCAGAGAGCGCGGCCGATGCCGGCGATGCAGGACAAGCGGCCGCCAAGATCACGGAACCCGACATTCTTGACCAGGTCGTCAAGGTCGCCGAGCGCGGAACAAACCCTGGCGAGAGCCGGCTGTTCATCGGCGACGGTGACCACCAGAAAAATCGCCGACTGCGAAAGCGGGGCATCGATGCTCTGCGCGTCGATCGGCACGCGGTCCCAGTTCTTGCCCGACATCCGAGAATCTCCGTATTTTCCGGGATTTGTTTCAGATCGCCCGACAGGACGCAACAGTGGAAGAATTGCCTCTTTATCGACACGCGGATGCGGGTAGAGTGCGGCGGAAATTCAATCAACCTGTTCGGAGCTGATGCTCGCACGCCTGTTCGTGATCTTCGGTGGCCTGTTCGTGCTGGTGCTGTGTGCGGCGCTGGTGGTGCCGTATTTTATCGACTGGACCGGCTACCGCGCCGATTTCGAACGCGAGGCGAGCGCCATCCTCGGCCGCAAGGTGACCGTGCAGGGCGACGCCACGGCAAGGCTGTTGCCGTTTCCCTCGGTGACCTTCTCCAACGTCGCCGTCGCCGGTGGCCCCAATGGCCAGCCGGCCATGACCGTCGAGACGTTTTCGATGGACGCCGAACTCGCGCCCTTCCTGCGCGGCGAGGTGCTGATCTTCGACATGCGGCTGGTGCGGCCGAAGGCGACCATCGACATCGCCAGGGATGGCACGGTCGACTGGGCGATGCGTCCGTCCTCGCCCTTCAATCCCGGCCAGATATCGATCGAGAAGCTGACGGTGACCGAAGGGCAGATCGAATTGCGCCATGCCGCCGGCGGGCGCAGTCACATCTTTTCGGAGATCAATTCGACCATTTCGGCCAAGTCGCTGGCCGGTCCGTGGCGACTGGACGGCACGTTGCGGCTGGACGGGTTGCGCACCACGGTCGCTGCGTCGACCGGCAAGGCCGAACCTTCCGGGCAAATGCGGATTCGCCTCAAGGCCGACCCCGATGCCTATCCGCTGGTGATCGAAACAGACGGCAATGCCGGCATCGTCAACGGCGCCGCTGTCTACGCCGGGCAATTCAAGATTTCCGGTGCCGACAAGAACAGCGCCGAGCTGCGCGGCACCGATGGCGAAACGGTGAAGATCTCGAACGGCAAGCCCGATCCGGGCTTTCGGCTGAACGGCAAGTTCTCGCTCGACCACCAGAAGCTCGGCGTCGACGAATTCCGTTTCGAGACGGGGCCGCTGGACAATCCCTATACCGCCGACGGCAAGGCCTCGGTCGATCTCGGCCAGAAACCGAGCTTCGCCATCGAGGCCAATGGCGCGCAGGTGCAGTTCGACGAGGCCGTGGGCGCTCAGGCCGGCACCGGCCTGACACTCGACCAGCGCATTGCCGGGCTGGAGCAGGCGCTGCTCGATCTGCCGAAGCCGACCATTCCCGGCACGGTCGAGGTCAAGCTGCCGGCGGTGGTCGCCGGGGACACGACGGTGCGCGATGTGCATCTTTCCGCCGAGCCGGTCGAAGATGGCTGGAAGATAAAGTCGCTTGCCGCGACACTGCCGGGCCGCACCACGCTGGAAGCCGATGGCATGCTGGTGCTCAACGTACAGAGCCATTTCGGCTTCACCGGCTCGTTGCTGCTTGCGGTGGCGCAGCCCTCGGGCTTCGCCGCCTGGCTGTCCAAGGATGTCGACGAGGCGATCCGCCGCCTGCCTGCCGCCGGCTTCAAGGCCAAGGTCGATCTCTCGGGAAGCCATCAATCCTTCAGCGACCTCGAACTGATCCTGGGCAAGGCGAAGTTTTCCGGACGCATCGATTCCAGCCAGCCCGAGGACGCCAGGCCCTCGGTGCTGATGCGGCTCGATGGCGGCGAGCTCGATGTCGACGGGCTGGCGGCGTTCGCCTCGATCTTCGTCAGCGACAAGGGCGCCAACCGCTTCGCCGACCGCGATCTCGATTTCCAGATCAAGGCTGGGCCGGTCAGCGCCGGCGGGCTGACCGCCGACACGGTCGATACGGCGCTGAGGCTGCGCGAGGGCTTGCTCGAAATCGACCGGCTGTCGGTGGGCGGGCTGGCCGGCGCCTCGATCAGCACCACGGGCCGGATCAAGGATTTCCCGGCGAGCCCGACCGGCAAGCTGGACGCTTCCGTGGTTGCCGTCGACCTGAAGCCGCTGATCGACGTCGCCGCGCAGCATTATCCGGACAGCGCCGTGCTGAAGGGCCTGGCAAGCCGTGCGGCCGCCTATCCCGACCTGTTCCAGGATGCCCGCGTCGATCTCGTGGCAAGTGCCGCCGACAATGGCGATGGCACGACGGGCCTGGCGGTGAGTGGACAGGGCAAGGCCGGCGGCTCGGCTTTTTCGGCTTCGCTGTCGGGGAAGGGGGCGATGGACGATCTTCTCGACGCGCCGGTAAGGCTGACCTTCAACGCCAAAAATCCCGACGCCACCGCTCTCCTGGCGCTTTACGGCCTGCCGGCGCTGCCGCTCGGCATGCTGGGCGAAGCCAGCACCGATATCCAGGCCAAAGGCACGCTCAGTGGCGGCCTGGCGACAAATTTCAGCCTCACCGGCAACGACTTCAAGGCCGGCTTCGAGGGAACCGTGGCGGACACGCCGCAAGGGCCTACGGCCAAGGGCAAGCTCAGCCTCGACGCCGCCGACATCGAACCCTGGCTGATGACATCGGGCATCGGCCTGCCGGGCATGGGCGCCGGCATGTCGGCGTCGCTCGCAGCGCAGGGCGACTACGGCAACGGCCTGCTGGTGCTCGACAATCTCAGCGGCGCCATCAACGAGGCTGCGGTGTCCGGCGATGTCAATGTCGATGTCAAGGACGGCGTTCCGCATCTGGCCGGCGCGCTGGCGCTCGACGAACTCGACCTCGATCCGATGGCGGTGGCGCTGTTCGGCGATTCCGCCTTTCTTGCTGACAAGGGTGCAGCTGACAAGAGCGGGGCCGACAAGGGCGGGGGCGAAAAGCGTGGCGCCTGGCCGGATGCGCCCTTCAGCCAGAAATCCAGCCTGCCGTTCACCGCCGACCTCGACCTGACGACGGCGGCGCTCGCCGCCGGCTCGTTCGCCACCGCTTACGACGCTGGTTTTTCGCTCAAGCTCGACCAGGAAGGCATCCGCGTTTCCGATCTCAAGGCCAAGCTCCTGGGCGGGGCGCTGACCGGCCTGTTCGAGTTGAAGAACAATGACGGCACCGGGCTTTTCAGCGGCCAGATGAAACTGGCCGGATCCGATTTGGGAACCGTGCTGCCGGATGCCGGCATCAGCGGCAAAGGCGATTTCTCGGCGGCGCTGTCGACCAGCGGCAAGTCGGTCGATGCGATGGTCGCCGCTTTGTCGGGTTCCGGCACGGCGACGTTGAAGGGTTTGCAGGTCGCCGGCGTCAATCCCGATGCGTTCAGCGCTTTGCTTGCCAAGGCCGACGCGATCGGGCGCGACATCGACGCGGCCAAGACAGCCGGCTTCGCGCCTGACATCGCCGCCGACGGCAGCTTTGCCGCCGGGGATGCCGAGATTGCTTTCACGGTTGCCGGCGGCACGCTGCGGGCGCCGCCGATCAGTTTTGAAAATCCGGCGGCGACCCTGTCCGCCGATATCACGGCCGATCTCAACGCCAGCACGGTGTCGGCCAAGGGCGCGATCACCTACAAGCCCGGCGACGAGGCCCTGGTCGGCTCCGAGCCGGTCATGAATTTCACCGCCGAAGGCCCGCTCGGCGCCATCAAGCGGCAGTTCGACAGCGAGCCGCTGGGGCAGTTCCTGACCCAGCGGGCGCTGGAAAAGGAGCAGCAGCGCGTCGAGGCGATGCAGGCGGCGCTGCTGGAGAAGCAGCGGTTGCGGCGTGAGGTGCGCTACTACGCTGCACTCCAGGATGCGCGCGACAAGGCCGCCGAGGAGCTTCGCCAGCAGGAGGAAGCGGCGCGGCTGAAAGCCGAGGCGGACGCCAAGGCGAAAGCGGAGGCCGACGCCAAGGCCCAGGCTGAAGCGGATGCCAAGGCTGAAGCGGATGCCAAGGCGAAAGCCGACGCCGAAGCGAAAGCCAAGGCGGATGCCGACGCCAAGGCAAAGGCGGATGCGGACGCCAAGGCCGCGGCCGAGCAGCAGGCCGCCGATGAGGCGGCCAAGGCCCAGGCGGAACAGGAGCGCCAGAAGGCGGAAGAGGCAAAGCGCATCGCCTCGCAGGAAAAGGCCAAGCAGGAAGCCGAACGGAAAGCCGCCGACCCAGCGCCGAAGGTCGAGCGGGCGCCACAGCCGCAGGCGAACGACAATCCGCCAGCCAAGCCAAAGGCCAATCCGTTCACGATCGACAATTTGTTGAAGTCGTTGGAGTAGGGCAGTAGGGCAGTAGGGCAGTAGGGCCTTGCTGTCCGAAATCGTTTTTAAAGGACGGACATCTCGGCGCCGTCCGCGGCATAGCGGGCGTGGCGGAAGTCGCGGATGGCGGCAAGCTTGCCGTCTTGCCAGGCCAGCAAGATGAAATAGGTGGGTCGTGCGCCCGGGTCGTTGGCGTCGCGGACGAGGATTGCCGGCCTGTCTTCGACGAACCCCGGCACGAAACACCAGTCCTGCACCCGGGAATAGTTGCTGAAATAGGTGCCAACTTCCTTGCGGCCGTTCAGCCGCGTCTTGGCCACCAGCTCCAATCGGACTTCATCGGCCAGCATGTCGCGCACCGCGTCGAAATCGCGGGCGTTGAAGCGATCGATGTAGGCATCGAGCAGCAGACGTTCTGTGGCATTCAGCCTCGGAACAGGGCGGTCGTCCGGTTCGTCAGCGAGTTCGCGCAGCCGGCCGCGGCCGCGATGCAGCGCGGCCTTGATCGCCGGGACGCTGGTATCGAGAGTGGCGCTGATCTCCTGCAGCGAATAGCCGAGAACATCCATCATGATGACACTGCTTCGCTCCGCCACGGGAAGGCGCATGAAGGTGTGCAGCGCGGCAGAAGCGGCCTGACGGTCGACGGTAGGGTTTGCCGGGTCGACGATCATGTCCGGATCCTCATCAGAATGGACCTTTTCACGGGCGCGGCGGCGCAGAAAGTCGAGCGCCGTGTTGTGGGCGATGCGAAACAGCCAGCCTTCCGGGTTGGCGATCGGCCCGGCATCGGCCAAGGCCTGAAACGCCTTGGCCAGCGCCTCCTGCAGCACGTCCTCGCCGTCGATGACCGAGCCCGTCATGCGGGCGCAGTAACGGTGCAGCTTGGGGCGCAACTCCCCAGACAGGCGCTCGAAAAGCTCGCTATGCCGGTCAGCAACGGGAATGGTCATGCGTCTCCCATCCTGCGACGTCCTCGGTTACGCATCCAGCATCCGGTAACTGCCCACCACGGTCATCTCCTCGCGCTGCGGACGTTCGCTGCAACGATCCCGGATGCCGTTTTGAAATGCCTCGAATGCGGCCAGCCCGGTGATGAGGTCGGCATGGGCATCGGTTTGCGTCTCGACCAGGTGGACGAATGTGCCGTCGCCGGACCGCAATGTCATGTAGCGAACGCCGTCCGGCGATTTGTCGTGCAACTCCTGGAAGACGGCCTTGACCAACCGCTCGTTCTCGTCGGCCCGTTCCGGTTTCGTCTTGTAGCGTATCAGATGACGTTTCATCCCCGACCTTCCTCTGGATTGTACCGCGCCGCTTTTGGGCTCTCACCACCGAGACGTCGCGGAGAGGCCAAAGGATGCGGGGCGTCGTGAAAATATAGGTGCCGCGCGCGCGAGATCCTGGTGCGTCACTCGCCGTCCCGATCGAGCAGGCGCCGCAACATGGGCTCTATGCGCGAGAGTTCGTCGAGATGGACCGCCGAAAGCTCGGCCAGACGATCGTCGGCGCGCTCGGTCAGCCGCAGCAGCACGCGGCGATGGTCGTCCTTGTCCTGATCGCGTACGACCAGCCCCGCCTCGCCGAGGCGGTTGACCAGTTCGACGGCGCTGTGGTGGCGGATGCGCAGGCGCTCCGCCAGGTCGCCGACCGTTACGGGCCCGCCGCCCGGAAAACCCTTGATCGCCAGCAGCGCCTGGTGCTGACGCGGCGTCAGGCCGGCATCTTCCGCCTGGATCTGGCTGAATTCGAGGAAGCGACGGATTAGGTAGCGAAACTCCGACAGCCGCTGGTAATCGGACTGCTTGATGGCGGGGCGTGATTTCCTTGGCTGCGTCATATCGGACATTTGTTCGGTTTCCGGCGAAAGCTCAAACGGATTTCGAGCAAAACCCGCTTGAATATTTATATCGTATTACGATACATAGCCAGCCGACAAGCCGGCTGGCCGCTTCGACCGGACCGAGCGTGCGAGATACGGCCCGGTGCCAGGAAGCAAACCATCATGAAGACCCATCAACCCAATCCCGACCATCTCAGGGATTTTACCACCGATGCCAGAGTGCTCTTGGTTGCTGCCATCGCCGTCGTGGTGGCGACAGCGGGGCTGTTTGCCGGCATCGTGCTGTTGAAGCTGATCAGGCTTGCCACCAACATTGCCTATTTCGGCCAGTTCTCGCTTGCCGACCTGAAGCTGCAGGATACGCCGCTCGGTTATGCGGCCGTCATCGTTCCGGTCGTCGGCGCGCTGATCATCGGCCTGATGGCGCGCTACGGCAGCGAGAAGATCCGCGGCCACGGCATTCCCGAAGCCATCGAGGCGATCCTGCTCGGGCGCTCGAAACTCGACGCCAAGGTGGCGATCCTGAAGCCGCTGTCGTCGGCGATCTCGATCGGTTCCGGCGGTCCTTTCGGCGCCGAAGGCCCGATCATCATGACGGGCGGCGCGATCGGCTCGCTGATCGCACAGATGCTGCCGGTCAGTGACAATGAACGAAAGACGCTGCTGGTGGCGGGCGCCGCGGCCGGCATGACAACCGTGTTCGGCACGCCAATCGCCGCCATCATGCTGGCGGTCGAACTGCTGCTTTTCGAATGGACGCCGCGCAGCTTCATTCCCGTCGCCGTCGCGGCAATCATCGCCGAGGTCGAGCGCACCTTGCTGCATCTGCCCGGGCCGATCTTCCCGTTCGAGGGCGGCATGGCGGTCTCGTTCACCGGGCTTGGCGGCTGGGTGCTGATCGGCATCTGCGCCGGCCTGTTGTCGGGGCTTTTGACGCAGATGGTCTATGCCTGTGAGGACGCTTTCCAGAAACTGCCCATCCACTGGATGTGGTGGCCGATGATCGGCGGCTTGGTGGTCGGCATTGGCGGGTTGATCGAACCGCGGGCACTCGGCGTCGGCTATGACAACATTTCGGACATGCTGGACGGCCACACGGTTGCCACCGCCGCACTCCTCCTGCTGGTGGTCAAGGCCATCATCTGGTCGGTGGCGCTCGGTTCGGGAACGTCCGGGGGCGTGCTGGCGCCGCTGTTGATCATGGGCGGGGCGATGGGGGCGGTGCTTGCCGGTTTCCTGCCGGCGGCGGATCCGGGCTTCTGGGCATTGCTGGCGATGGCCGCCACCATGGGCGGCACGATGCGGGCGCCGCTGACCGCGACCTTCTTCGCCGTCGAGTTGACCGGCAACACCCATGTTCTGGTGCCGCTGATCGCGGCTTGTGCGGCGGCGCACGCCGTCACCGTGCTCCTGATGAAGCGCTCGATCCTGACCGAGAAGATCGCAAGGCGAGGGCACCATCTGGTGCGCGAATATCGCGTCGATCCCTTTGCGCTGACCAGGGTGCGCGAGGTGATGACCACGCAGGTCGAGAGCGTACCGGCGACGATGACGCTGCATGGCGCTGCGGCCTTCCTGACCGCACCGGAAACGCGGCATCCGAGCTTTCCGGTGATCGACGAGAACGGGCATGTGCTCGGCCTCATCGATCCGCCCGCGATCCTGCGCTGGCGGCGGGCCGGAACCCACCGCACCACGACGCTCGGCACGTTGCTGGCCGGGAGCAAGGTGACGCTGGCCTATCCGGACGAGTATCTGGAAGGCCTCTCCGACAAGCTGCTGACCGCCAACGTGTCGCATCTGCCGGTCGTCACCCGCGAAGGCCTGCAACTGGTGGGCTATGTCGGCTGGAAGGATCTGATGCGCGTGCGGTCGCGCAAGCAGGCGGAAGAGCGTGAGCGTTCGACCTTGCTTGGCTTCGGCGGCAGGCGCAGGCAAAAGGCGGACGCTGTGGAGGGCCTTTAGAGCATTTCACCGTTTTCACGGAAACGGCGAACCGCTCTATCTCTTTGTTTTTACGCAATTCCGGACGGAAAACCGTGTCACACTTTTCCTGGAATTGCTTTAGCCGCTCGTCCCGCGCTTCGCCCATTCCAGGACATGCAGCCTCAGCGCCGAGGACAGGTTGGTGTCGCGCGGTCGCGTCTCGTCGACTTCGGCGACGAGAGCGGCGAGCGTCAGCTTCCTGGCCGCGGCGATGGCGACGAGATCGTCGTAGAAGGGCTTTTCGAGGGAATAGCTGGTGCGATGGCCGCGAATGGTCACGGAGCGCTTTTCGACGACGCTCACGGTCGGACGCTCACGGCCGGACGCTCATTGATCGTCGCTGTCGGACGGCTCGAGGCGATGGCCGGCGACGAATTTGTCGGCCTTGTCGGCGATCAGCCGGTCGCGCTGCTTGTCCGCCTTGGAACGGCCGTGCAGCGCCCGGTTCTGTTCAGCGACGCGCAGCTTCTCGTCCCGCGCCCTCTGCTTGCGGGCCTGGCGGAGGTTGACGATGTCGGCCATGGCGCGAACCGTGGGCTTATTTCTTGCGGAAAGCGTCGAGCGAAACCACTTCGGCGCCCTTGGCGGCGGCGTCGCCCGCCGCCGGTTTCTTCTCCGGCTCGGCGGCAGCCTTCTTCTCGGCCTTGGTCTTTTTCTCGGAGACTATGGTCAGCGGTTCGGGCGTTGCCTGGTCTTCCGGTTCCCCGGTCGCCGCACCTTCGGTCTTGACGTCGAATTCGAGCTCGAAGTTGACCGATGGATCGTAGAAGCCGCGCACGGCCGAGAACGGGATTTCGAGTTTCTCCGGCACATCGGAGAAGGACAGGCCCACCTCGAAACCGGTGTCGGTCACCTTCAGGTCCCAATACTGGAACTGGATGACGATGGTCATCTGCTCGGGATAGCGCTCGCGCAGGCGCGACGACACGCGCACGCCGGGCGCGCCGGTCAGGAAGGTGATGAAGAAATGATGGTTGCCGGGGAGGCCGGTGCGCGCGACCTCGGCCAGGACCTTGCGCATGACGCCGCGCAACGCCTCCTGGGCCAGAATGTCGTAGCGGATATGGTCGTCGGCCATGTGGTGGTCGGGTTCCGTTGAATCGTCCGCATAGCTGTAATCAAGCTTGAGCGCGGCGTAAACCGCATATAGATCGCCGCCGCGCCGAAGCCAGAATTATTGCGAACGATTTGATCGGCAAGCCGGCTTCGCGGGAATCGCAAATGTCAGGCGTTGGCCAGCGCGGCGTGCTTCTTGAGGCCGGCCGGGGAAGGGCGCTTGCCGAAAGCGCGCAGGAAGGTGCGCACGCCGTTCGTCGCCGATTGCACGACCTCGTCTTCGCCCGGCGTGCCGCCAAGCATGAACGTCGTCTGCAGTTCGGCGTTGACGAGGCCAAGGAACTGGCGCGCCGCCACGTCGGGATCCTCGATCGTGAGGTATCCGCCATAGGCGAGGCGGGCGAAGCGGGCGGCAATCGCCGGCCATGTCCTGCCCGGTCCCTGTTCGCGCCACTCGGCGAAAAGTTCCGGGTAGCGCTCGCCTTCGGTCTGGATCAGCTTGCGCAGGAATTTTCCGTCGCGGTTGCAGATGCAATTCTGGTTCAGGCGCACGGCAAAGCCGATCAGGTCCGCTTCGAGATCGCCGGGCTGGTCGGGAAAGGTGGCAATGGTGGCAAAGATGCCGACGTTGCAGCGCTCGGTGAGGTCGCGCACCACCGCCATGAACAACTTTTCCTTGTCGCCATGGTGGTTGTAGACGGTTTGCCGCGACACGCCGGCCTCGGCGGAGATCAGGTCGATATTGGCGCCGGCGAAACCCTCGCGGCAAAACACGCCGGCAGCGGCATCGACGATCGATATGCGCTTGGCCTCATGGCCGCGTGGCGGGAAAGTGTCAGGAGAAACGCCCAGTCTCATGAAAATCCATATAGAGGTGATTGACGATTTAGACAAGAGTGTCTAAATTTGTGGACACGATACAAAGGGATTTCACTCCTGGGAGGCGAAAAGAATTCGCTCTTGGAGAGTCGGAATCTCGTGGGATGGAACGTCCTCGGGTTAGACGTCGCCCAGCGGCGGCAACCAGATTCGAAAGAAGCCAATATCATGAGTCCCAAATTCCTCCGCATCGCGGTCGTGCTCGGCCTGTTGTCCGCCATCGGTCCATTCGCGATCGACATGTATCTTCCGGCCCTGCCGTCGATCGGCGAGGATCTGCATGCCGGCACGGCTGCCGTGCAGATGAGCCTGCTGATCTTCTTCCTGTCGATGGGCTTCGGCCAGATCGTCGTCGGGCCGATCTCCGACATGGTCGGCCGCAAGCTGCCGCTCTATGGCGGCCTTGCGCTGTTCATGGTCGGTGGTATCGGCTCGGCCATGGCGCCGACCATCGAGTGGCTGATCGCCTTCCGCTTCCTGCAGGGGCTTGGCGCCAGCGCCGGCATGGCCGTGCCACGCGCCATCGTGCGCGACCTGCACACCGGCAATGAGGCCGCCAAGCTGATGTCGCTGTTGATGCTGGTGTTTTCGGTGTCGCCGATCCTGGCGCCGCTGACCGGCAGCCAGATCATCGAGAGTTTCGGCTGGCGCGCCGTGTTCTGGACGGTGACGGGCGCGGCACTCCTTGCCACGATCCTGCTGGCGACCTCTCTCAAGGAGACGCGGCCGGCGGAGGAACGCGTCGGTTCCTCCTTCGGAACCGCGCTTGCCGGCTACCGCTTCTTGATGGGTGACCGCAACTTCCTTGGCCTGGTGGCGATCGCCGGCTTCGGCATTGCGAGCTTCTTCGTCTACCTGTCGAGCTCGTCCTTCATCCTGATCGACCATTACGGGCTGTCGCCTTCGGTCTACAGCGTGTTCTTCTCGATCAACGCGGTGGCCTTCATCGGCATGTCGCAGCTGACGGGATTGCTGGCCGAGCGGTTCGGGCTGCGGCGCGTGGTGCGCGTCGCGGTGACCGGCTATGCGACGACGATGGTGGTGCTGTTCGCGATCATGGCGACGGGCGTCGACCGGCTCGACGTGATGGCGGCGCTGCTGTTCGTCGGTTACGGCTTCCTCGGCCTGGTCATCCCGACCACGTCGGTGCTGGCCATGGAAGAGCATGGCGAGATCGCCGGCACGGCGTCGGCGCTAATGGGCACGCTTCACTTCGCCATCGGCGCGCTTGCCATGGGCGTCGCCGGCGTGTTCTTCGACGGCACGCCGTTGCCGATGGTTGCCGGCATCACGCTGTGCGCCGTGATTTCCTTCACGCTGGCCAAGGTCACGCTCGGCCGCTCGCGCGAAGCGGTCGAAGCGCCGGCGGAATAAGCAGCCGCAAGCAGCTGAAAAGGCCGGGTTTTCCCGGCCTTTTTTCATACCAATCCTGTCTCGGTCAATACGAAGCGCAGCCGCGCTTCGACTGGCGCGAGGGGCAGCGGAACCAGTTCATAACCCAGTTCCCCGTAGACGCCGACCAGCGCATGATAGGTGCGCTCGGCCTCATCGAACGTCTGCTTGCGCTCTTGATCCTGCGCGAAGATTTGCGGCCAAGGCGGGGCGAGGAAGACGCGTGGATTGTAGCGGACGTGCTTGGCGGCGGCGCTGACGTGCTCTGGCACCGGCAAGCCGCTCAGCCGGAGATAGCCAAGCGTGTCGGGTACGCCGCGATCGAAGAACACTGGCCCCTTCCGTTCGATCGCGTGCCGATATGAGCACATCTCCCATGACAGCATCAGTTCGGCGAACAGGGCGCGATCGTGCCAGGGCAGGGCGGATCCACCGATGGCCGATTGGTCGCGGATGACGCCACGCCCGGCCTCGACCGATGTCGCGTAGCCTGCCTGGCGCAAGGCTTCGATCAGCGTGGTCTTGCCGGAACCGGGACCGCCGGTCAGCACGAAGAATCGATCGGAATCGTCCTGCATTTTTTGACCTTGGAAAGGAGACACGCAACGCGGCGGCTTCGCGGCCGCAAATCGAGCGAAGGACCGGGCAGCGAAGCTGCCGTTGCACATCTCGGATGTCGAGAGAGGGGCCGATGTCAAAGAGGGGGAGAAGTGGAGGTTTCTGTTGCCAGGTACCTCCGAACCCCGCCTAGAAGTGCGAACCCCTAGGGCTTGATTTGAAGCTATCGCACTGCATTAAGCAGCGAGACGTGCTTCCGCATAGTTGTCGTTGGCAACTATAAGTTTAGCCCGATGACGGTGGTACAATGCCGGGCAAAAGTACGATCTTTACACCTTCGTCGATCCTATTTCGCCCCCAGCAAAAACCGCTCTGTCCTTAACAGCGGCTTTTGGTGGAGGCGCCGGGTACCGCCCCCGGGTCCGAACGGCTTATTTCATCGCCCATTTATCGCCATAGTCGGTCAAGCCGACAAACCGAATATAGGGGGCTGACGCCAGAAATGAAAGGGCGCAATGGTGCTTTGTCGCTCATGTCAAATCGCCACGCCTTAGGGTTGACTTGGACACGGTCTCAACCGAAGCTTTGCCGCGGTGAGGAGTTATCGACCGAGCGCACCAGTTGCGAAGCGCGCCACAGCCCTCATCGATCGGATCGGTGGCGCCGACGAGGGGAATTTTGATGGCCGACTATCTTGCGGATGTGAAGAAGTATGACGCCGGTGCCAGTGCCGAAGCGGTCGAAAAGATCGTCAAGCACCTCGGCATCGCGCTGAGAAACCGCGATTCCTCGCTGGTGTCCTGTACGGACCCGAAGGAACTCGAACGCGTCCGGGAGAGCTGGGCGGCCAAGAAACTCGGCGTCAGCGATGCCGCCAAAGCCGACGCCGCGATCCAGAAGACCTGCACGGCAATGCACGCGGACAACACCAAGAGCCGCGTGACCTTCTACTATCTGGTGGCCAAGGATCTGGGCAAGCTCGGCTCGCTCTGACGATCGCCAGCGGGCTGACGCGGGGCTGGGCAGTCGGTTCAGGTTGACCTTCACTTCACCAGGCGTCAGCGCCGCCCCTCATCTGGCTGCCGCCATCTTCTCCTCGTATAGTGACGGGGAGAAGGGCGCTGTCTTTGACGTTTTCGCCAATCTCGAGCGTTGCAAGTAGGGCGCCAGCGTTGCGGCCAGCACCTTTCTCCCCGTCACTATACGGGGAGAAATGCCCGGCAGGGCAATGAGGGGCGGCGCAAACGCTGGGGAAGAATGGTGGTGCAAGCGACGCCCGTCGTTTTGCTGTGTTCGACGGGCTGTCCGGCAGCTATAATGCCTGCACACTCGAATCGAGCCGGAACCGATGCGCCAGTATCTCGACCTCTTGCAGCATGTGCTGGAAAACGGCGCCGATCGCGGCGACCGCACGGGCACCGGCACGCGTTCCGTCTTCGGCTACCAGATGCGTTTCGATTTGGCGCGCGGCTTTCCGGTCACCACCACCAAGAAGCTGCACCTGAAGTCGATCATCCATGAACTGCTGTGGTTCCTGGCCGGCGACACCAATATCAAATACCTGACTGACAACGGCGTTTCCATCTGGGACGAATGGGCCGACGAGAATGGCGACCTCGGTCCGGTCTATGGCAAGCAATGGCGCTCCTGGCCGGACGGCCATGGCGGCTCGATCGACCAGATCGCGAATCTTTTGAAGGAGATACGCCGCAATCCTCAATCGCGGCGACTGATCGTCTCAGCCTGGAATCCGGCCGAGGTCGAGGCCATGGCGCTGCCGCCGTGCCACTGCATGTTCCAGTTCTACGTGTCCGAGGGCCGGCTTTCCTGCCAACTCTATCAACGCTCCGCCGACATCTTCCTCGGTGTTCCCTTCAATATCGCGTCCTATGCCTTGCTGACGCTGATGGTGGCGCAGGTGACGGGGCTGAAACCGGGTGATTTTGTCCACACGCTGGGTGACGCGCATCTCTACTCCAACCATTTCGAGCAAGCGCGCGAACAGTTGCGGCGCATGCCGAGAGCGCTGCCGACAATGTGGATCAACCCGGAGGTGAAGGACCTGTTCGCCTTCCGCTTCGAGGATTTCCGGCTGGAAAACTACGTCGCCGACGCGTCGATCAAGGCGCCCATCGCGGTCTGAACCGCGGCCTCAGTCTACCCCGACCATCACGTCAGAGGCCTTGACCACGGCGTAGGCCTGCTTGCCGTTTTCGAGCTTCAGGTCGGCAACGGCCTCGTTGGCGATCGAGGCGGTGACGATGACGCCGCCGCCGATGTCGATCCGGTGGTGTGGGCGACATGCATTGGGATTTCCCATTCGTCTTACCAGAACAATCGGCGCCGCAAAGACGTTTTGGCCGGATGTCGGCCCTTCCCTTGTTATATTCATGCGGATATATCGGTTGTCAGGCCTTGAGCCGCACGGATTTCAAACCAGGGAGAGTTTCGATGAAGCGCAAAGGTCTCGGGTTGAGGGCGATCGCCATTGGCGGTTTTGCGGCGGCGTTGATGGCGGCGGTGCCAATGGCGCACGCGGAAGACAAGGTCGTGGTGTTTGCGGCCGCCAGCCTCAAGGACGCGCTCGACGCGGTGAACAAGGCCTGCGAGGCCGATGTCGGCGAGGCCGCGACGGTCTCTTATGCCGCAAGCTCGGCGCTGGCCAAGCAGATCGAGGGCGGGGCGCCGGCCGATGTCTTCATCTCGGCCGACCTCGATTGGATGAAATATCTCTCCGACAAGAAGCTGATCAAGCCCGACACCGAAGTGAAGCTGCTCGGCAACGAGATCGTGCTGGTGGCGCCGAAAGATTCGACTGCTAAAGCCAAGATCGAGAAGGGGTTTGACCTCGCCAGGCTGGTTGGCGACGGCAAGCTCGCCATGGGTGACGTCAAGGCGGTGCCGGCCGGCAAATACGGCAAGGCGGCGCTGGAATCGCTCGGTGTCTGGTCTTCGGTCGAGGGCAAGGTGGCGCAGGCCGAGAATGTGCGTGCGGCGCTGAAGCTGGTTTCGACGGGCGAAGCGGCTTTCGGCATCGTCTATGCCACCGACGCGCATGCCGAAAAGGGCGTCAAGGTGGTCGGCACCTTCCCGGAGGATTCGCATCCGCCGATCATCTATCCGGTTGCCCAGACTGCCGATTCGAAGGACAAGGATACGACGGCCTTCCTGAAGTGCCTGCAATCCGCCAAAGCCGGCGCGCTTTTCAAGGAGCAGGGCTTTACCGTGCTCACGCCGAGCAACTGACTCTGAAAAGGCCCTGATATCGCAATATGAACTGGCTGCTGGACCTCACTCCCGACGAATGGAATGCGGTCCGGCTGTCGATCAAGGTGGCGACGGTGGCGATGCTCGCCAGCCTGCCGCCCGGCATATTGATCGCGCTTGTGCTTGCGCGGGGAGAATTCTGGGGCAAGACGCTGCTCAACGGGCTGGTGCACCTGCCGCTGATCCTGCCGCCAGTGGTGACAGGCTATCTGCTGCTTTTGACTTTCGGCAAACGCGGGCCGGCCGGCGCCTTCCTGGCCGAGCATTTCGGCATTGTTTTCTCCTTCCGCTGGACGGGTGCGGCTCTTGCCTGCGGCGTCATGGGCTTTCCCCTGATGGTGCGGGCGATCCGTCTGTCGATCGAGGCGGTGGACCGCAGGATCGAGGCGGCGGCGGGAACGCTCGGCGCCAATCCGTTGTGGGTGTTCGCCACCATCACGCTGCCGCTGATCCTGCCCGGGCTGATCGCCGGCGCGATCCTCTCCTTCGCCAAGGCGATGGGCGAGTTCGGCGCGACGATCACCTTCGTCTCCAACATCCCCAACGAGACACAGACGCTGCCTTCAGCGATCTACACCTTCACGCAGGTGCCCGGCGGCGATGAGGGAGCACTGCGGCTGACGCTGATCTCGATCGTCATCTCGATGGCGGCGCTCGTCGCCTCGGAAGTGCTGGCGCGGCGCGTCGGGCGGCGGATGGATATCGAATGAGCGTCCTCGTCGACATCGGCCACCGGCTTGGCGATTTCGCCATCGACGCCCGCTTCGAGAGCGCCGGGCGGCTGACGGCACTGTTCGGCCCGTCCGGTTCGGGCAAGACGACGCTGATCAACATGATCGCCGGGCTGATCCGGCCCGGCAAGGGGCGCATCGAGGTCGACGGCCGCGTGCTGGTCGACACGGATGCCGGCATTTTCGTGCCGAGGCACAGGCGCCGCATCGGCATGGTGTTCCAGGATGCGCGGCTGTTTCCGCATATGAGCGTGGCCGGCAATCTGCGCTACGGCCGCTGGTTCACGCCGGCCAGGGAGCGCTATGCCGACCTGGACGCGGTTGTCGACCTGCTCGGCATCGCTCCGCTTCTGGACAGGCGGCCGGCAAAGCTGTCGGGCGGCGAGAGACAGCGCGTGGCGATCGGCCGGGCGCTGCTGGCCAGCCCCAGGCTGCTGCTCATGGACGAGCCGCTGGCCTCGCTGGATGAGGCGCGCAAGGCCGAGATCCTGCCCTATATCGAGCGGCTGCGCGACGAGACGAAGATCCCGATCGTCTATGTCAGCCATTCGATCGCCGAAGTGGCGCGGCTGGCCAGCGATGTGGTGACGATGGCGCAAGGCAAGGTCGTTGCCAGCGGCCCGACCGAGGCCGTCATGCAAAGGCTCGACCTGCTGCCGGCGGAAGAGCGCGGCGAGGGCGGTGCCGTGCTCGACACGAAGGTGCTGCGCCATGACGAGGCTTTCGGCATGACCGTGCTCGGCTCGGCCGCCGGCGAGATCCGCGTGCCGCGATTGGCCGTGACGGCGGGAGCGCCGGTGCGCATCCGCATCCGCGCCCGCGACGTCATGATCGCCACCGAGCAGCCCAAGGGCCTTAGCGCGCTCAACATCCTGCCCGGCACGATCGTGGCGATCAGCCCGGGCGAGGGGCCGTCGGTCGAGGTCGGCATCGACTGCAATGGCGCAACGGTGCTTGCCCGCATCACCGAGCAGTCGCGGCAGGCGCTGAAGCTGCGGCTGGGCGGCAAGGCTTTCGCGGTGGTCAAGACGGTGAGCTTCGATCGGGCCAACACCAGCGCCGGTTTGCCGTTCGAGGTCGATGGCTGACAGGCGCGGCGATCGGCGCTATGTTGATTTGGAATAGCGGTATCGCCAAGGCTGCTTTGACGTCGAGGCAACTTTGATAGCAAGGCTGGGGTGATTGCGGAGGAACAAAGATGCCGTCGTTGAGTTTGCGGATAAATCTCGATCCGGACGGGCGAATTGGGCCGGGCAAGATCGAGCTGCTGGAGCAGATCGCCTCCTTCGGCTCGATTTCGGCCGCCGCGCGCGGCATGGAGATGTCCTACAAGCATGCCTGGGACTTGGTCGAGGACATGAACCGCGTGTTCGGCAAGCCGCTGGTTTCGGCACAGACCGGCGGCCGCAAGGGCGGCGGCGCGCAACTGACGGCGGTCGGCCTGGCGGTGGTCAGCCGCTTCCGCGCCATCGAGCGCGCGGCGG